>JACSRF010000276.1 GCA_014879875.1 Anaerolinea sp. | reverse complement strand
TCAACTAGCCTATTCTTGTTTGCCCTGAGAGTCAAAAACTGATCACCTTGAAATCCATATTGAGCCTAGAGAAAAGCAGTATAAAATTAAAAAAATGGTTCTTTAGGAATTTTGGAGATTGCTAAAGGGTGTGTTTCAAATGAGTTGTAAAAGCAGGGCGGAGAACATGGACTTACAGAATTTGCGGATAAAGTTGGTCGAGAAGCAAATCCGCAAACCCTGCCAATCCGCTGTCCCTCTAACTGAAATGAATTACACCCATTGCTAAATTGTGATGCGCGCCGCGTGAGACATAAAATGTAACCAGAGTAATCGCGCGCATCATGCTTTGTTGTGCAGCGTATGGGTAAGTTGATTCGGCAAGTTGTATTGGTAATATGGATGTTGACAATGAGTGTGGCCTGTACTGTGGCAGGTTCAGGCGCGCATGATGGGCAAGGTACGGCTGTTTCTGGTACGGCCGTCTCCTATGCTGAACTGCCCACCAAAACCGGCAATCTCCCCCTTCCAGACACACCCACACACATTCCTGAACCAACGATGACGGCAGCAGCCGTTACACCGGAAACGGCCGTTGCCCTGCCAACACCGCCGCCGCTCGACCTCTCCATCCAGGTTGCCAACGTCAATCTCTATCCTATTCCCAACATCTACAGCGGCGATCTGGTCACATTCCAGGTACTCCCCTACGTGCCCGACGTTATTACCCCCGAAGAAGTCACCGTCCATATTGTGATCAACGATGACACCATTGCCAGTGGCGCGTTGTCTGGTCGTAACCTGGCCGGGCAGGCGGCCGGTATTTTGCAATGGGCGTGGGATACCACCGGTATCGTTGGCGCGCAGCAGGTGACGATCATCCTGGACAAAGATGATCGTCTGCAAATTGGGGATGAAGACCCAACCAACAACGTCGTTTCCTTCGCCATCACGGTTTTTGATCCCGCAGACCTGCCACCCAAAGAACAAAATGCGACCTGGGTAACGGCCGAAACCAACTGCTGCCTGGTCCATGCGGTCAGCGGCACGGCCGCGTACCGTGACTTGCCAGATCTGCTGCTGGCGGTAGAAGCGGCCGCACAGCAGGCCAGCAGCACCCTGGGCGCGGCTGCCAACCGCAAATATGACATTTACTTCATAGATCGCGTCATTGGGCAGGGTGGCTATGCTTCCTCTTCCATGGTTATTTCTTACCTGGATCGCCAATACAATGGGCGCGGGCTGCCCCAGGTATTGACCCACGAGATGGTACATCTGCTGGATCGCCAATTTGCGCCACAGCGCATCACCTTTCTGGCCGAAGGGTTGGCCGTATGGGTTACAGGAGGGCATTATAAGCCGGAAGATATCAACGAACGGGCGGTGGCGCTGGTCAAGATGGGGGAATATTTACCCCTGGTGGACTTGATCAACGATTTTTACCTGGTGCAGCATGAGGTGGGTTACCTGCAAGCGGCCAGTTTCGTGGATTATCTGGTACAGCGGAATGGGTGGCAGTTGTTCAAAGCATTTTACATGGACGTAACGGCCGATGACGCCCCAACCTTAGTCGAAGCAGTGGACGTGAACGTGCAAATTTATTATGGGTTGACGTTGGCGGAGATGGAGGCGGAATGGGTGGCGGCGTTAGATGCACGGCCGTTGTCGGAAACGGCCGTGCGCGACCTGCAAACCACCGTCCGTTACTATGACGTGATGCGCCATTACCAGATCGCCTACGACCCGACGGCGCATTTCCTCACCGCCTGGCTGCCCTACCCCAACGATGTGCGTGATTTGGGCAACCCGGCCGATCTCATGCGCCACCCGCAAGAGGAGATCAACATCACCCTGGAAACGATGCTGTTTAGCGCCGATACGGCGCTGCGCACCGGCGACTATGACCGCGCTAACGTGCTGCTGGATAGTGTAACGCGCGTGTTGGCGCAAGACGGCCGTTTCGTAGACCCCCTGGCCGTCAGTTACCGTGACATTGTGCAGAAAATGCTCGCCGTTGGCTATGAACCGCAGCAAATCACACTGAACCAGGAAACGGCCGTCGTCCTGGCTACTTTCCCCCATAACAACAACCTGATCACGCTCAATTTGCGGCTGCGCGGAGAAGGTTGGATCATCCTCTCCAATTAGTATCTTACCAGTGAGATGTTTGCATGATGTACAAGCATTTTTAACGCAAAGGGGCAAAGGAAGAAAAGAAAGAAAGGCGCAAAGGATTTTCTTCTTTGCCTCTTTGTCTCTTTGTGCCTTTGCGTTAAATTCTTTTCTGGCTTGTCCAGGTTAGGTTCAACCTCCGCGATTGAACCAATCTCCAGAACTCAAAACCGACCAAGATGAAGCATTTTTACTTTTATGCTAAAATGCACACATACTTGTTTGATCGATCACGGGATTTCAACCGGTAAATCCGCGATTCAGGGGTACAACACATGATAGAAGTTGAAATTGACAGCATCCGCATTAGCCTCGTGACACAACACCGCATTGTCATGCTCAAAGAAATTGACGGAGATCGCCAGGTGCCCATCTGGATTGGCCCCTGTGAAGCTGATGCCATTACCATTGAATTACAAGATGTCAAAGTTGCCCGCCCAGTTACCCACGACCTGCTCAAAAGTATCATCACCGCGATGGGGGGAAATGTTTCCCACGTCCTGGTCAAGGAGCTAAACGATGGCATTTTCCACGCCCGCCTTTACGTAGACGCCAATGGCAAAGAATTAGACATTGACTGCCGCCCCTCAGACGCTATCGCCCTTGCTGTGCGCGTCAAAGTGCCTATCTTTATCGCCGAAGCGGTCATGGAAGAAGTCAGCATTTTGCCAGAAGCAGATATTCAGGACCAGGGAGAAGGTGACGCTCCGGCTGCCCCAGAACCGGAAGCAGCCGATGCTTTCCTTGATTTTCTGGATACCCTGGATTTGGGCGATTTTGACGAAGAGTCATAACGGATAATATCGTGGGAGCCATACCCTCCCCAGCAACTGAGCAGTTAACGTGAAACGCAAAGATTGATGCGTTTCACGTTTTGCGTTTTATACATGAGCGAACTTGACCGTCTCCCCCCACATAGCCTGGAAGCAGAGGAAGCCGTCCTCGGCTCGCTGCTCATTGATCCCGATGCCATTTTTGACGTTTCCGTATTCCTGAAATCGTCATCCTTTTACCAACGCAAAAACCAATGGATTTATGAAGCGATTCTCAGCCTGAATGACCGACGTGAACCGCTGGACCTGATCACTCTGACCGAGGAGCTGCGACGGCAAGAACGCCTGGAAGATGTGGGTGGCGAAGGGTATATCATCGGTTTGATCAATGCCGTGCCCACCTCGATTAATGCGGAGAGTTACGGCCGTGTCGTGGAAGCCGCAGCCATTCGTCGCCAGATGATCAAAGCGGCCAGCGAGATCGCCAACCTGGCCTTCAATGAGGCGGAAGACATCAATGTCGTCATTGACCGCGCCGAGCAAACCCTGTTCAGCATCAGCGAGGAGCGCACCACCCGCGACCTGGTCCCGATCCGGCAGATCGCCAGCGAATACCTGGAGCGTATTCAAGAACTGCACGCGCGCGGCGACGATGTGATCGGCGTGCCCACCGGCTTTGTGGACATGGACCGAATGCTGGGCGGTTTGAACAAGTCTGACCTGATCATCATTGCCGCCAGACCTGGCATGGGTAAAACCTCATTACAAAACGCGATGGCGCTGACGGCCGCCCGCCGCTATGGCAAGCGCGTCGCCCTGTTCAACCTGGAAATGTCTGGCGAACAGTTGGTGCAGCGCATGATCGCCGCCGAAACGCGCATAGATTCGCAGCGCCTACGCCGTGGCGACCTGCAAGAGCATGAATGGCCGATTTTTATGGAGGCGATCGGCCGTCTCTCCGAAACGCGCATCTTCATTGACGACACCCCTTCCATCACCCCCAACCAACTGCGCACCAAATGCCGCCGCCTTTACGCCGAGCATGGGCTGGACTTGATCATGATTGATTATTTACAGCTTATGCAAACGGAGCGCGCCAGCAACAACCGCGTGCAAGAAATCAGCGAAATCTCGCGCGCGCTGAAAGGGTTGGCGCGCGAGCTAAACGTCCCCGTCGTCTCCGCCGCGCAATTGAGCCGCGCCGTCGAGCAGCGCCAGGACAAACGGCCGCAGCTTTCCGACCTGCGTGATTCTGGCTCGATCGAGCAAGACGCCGATATCGTCATGTTCATTTACCGCGACGAATATTACAACCCCGACACCACCGAACGGCCGAACATCGCCGAAATCGCCATCGCCAAACACCGCAACGGCCCCACCGGCGCCATTGACCTGTACTGGCACGGCCAACTCGCCACGTTCCGCAACTTGCAGCGGCAGGAGATTAGTCTGTAATCGGTGATCCGTGATCGGTAATCGGTTGATTCACCATTGACCATTATGAAAGGCTTTCCCGGCTTCCCTGACGGCAAACTCCGTCTCACATCCATTCCCAACCTGTTTTTCAGCGACCTGCTCCCAGACATAGACAACCTGGCCGAACTGAAGGTGACGCTCTACGCCTTTTGGGCGTTGACGCAAAAAGAAGGGCAGGTACGTTACCTACGTCTGGCCGACTTTCTCAATGACACCATCTTTGTCAAAGGGCTGGGGCCGACGATGACCACCGCCGCCGACGCCTTGCTCGATGGCCTCGAACGCGCCGTCGCCCGCGGCGCCTTTCTGCACATTAACATCGAAAGCGCTGATGGCAAAATGGACCTATATTTTCTCAATACGGAAAAAGGGCGCGCGGCCGTTGACGGCATTACTCGTGGCGAATGGCGACCTAACCCGGATGAAGAACAGCCTATCTCGCTGCTTGTAGAACGGCCGAACATCTTCATCCTCTACGAACAAAACATCGGCCCCCTCACCCCTCTCATCGCCGATGAGCTGCGCGACGCCGAGCAAACCTACCCGCTGCGCTGGATCGAGGAAGCGATTCAAAACGCTGTCACCAACAACGTGCGCAAATGGCGTTACGTCCTCGCCATTCTCGAACGATGGCGGCAAGAAGGAAAACAAGATGGAATCAGTCACCGCGATTCTCAAAAAGAGCTACGCAAACCTATCCCTGACGAATACCGTGACATCATCAAACGCTAACCCCGTCGCCAAAGACAATGGCGGGTTGGGTAAACCAGACTGCCCCCACTGCGGTGGCCTGGGCTATGTTATTCCCGACGTGCCCCCCATAGACCCGCGCTTTGGTCGCGCCATACCTTGCGCCTGCCGCGCCACGGAGCGGGAAATGCACCGCCTGGACAACCTGCTTCAACTCAGCCAACTTGGCGCGCTGCAAAACTGCACCTTCGACACCTTCCTCCCCGAAGGGCATGGCCTCACCCAGACCAAACAACGCAACCTGAAAATGGCGCATGACATGGCCTATCATTACGCCCAAGATCCACAAGGTTGGCTTGTTTTCAAAGGGGGCTATGGCTGTGGCAAAACCCATTTAGCGGCCGCCATTGCCAACTACTGCCTGACCATGGGCCGCCCCGTCCTGTTTATCAGCGTGCCAGACCTGCTTGACCACCTGCGCGCTGCCTATGCGCCCAATGCCACGACCACCTATGACCAGCGATTTGACCAGGTGCGTAATGCCCCGCTGCTGGTGCTGGATGACCTGGGCACAGAGAGCGCCACCCCGTGGGCGCAAGAAAAACTGTATCAAATCTTCAACTATCGCTACAACACCCGTCTGCCGACCATCATTACCACCAACCAGGAACTGGAATCCATTGAAATTCGTATCCAATCGCGCATGGTTGATCCTTCCCTGGTACACATCATCCATATTGCCGCCCCCGATTTTCGCCGCGCCGGCGCAGACCAGGAGCAATCCGATCTCTCCTCGCTCACTCTACACCGCGACAAAACGTTTGAGACATTCGATCTGCGTCAGGGAGAACTGCCACGCGCGCAGGCTGAAAACTTACGCCGCGCCTTAGAAACGGCGCAAGAGTTTGCCGCACACCCACAAGATTGGCTGGTCTTTAACAGCGTGGGCTTTGGCAATGGCAAAACGCACCTGGCCGCGGCTATTGCCAATTACGTCAGCAACCAGGGTGAGCCGGTGCTGTTTATCATGGTTCCCGATTTATTAGACCATTTAAGGGCAACGTTTAATCCGAACAGCGGTTTGCGCCTGGACAAACGCTTTGACGAGGTGAAGACGTCGCCGCTGCTGGTGCTGGATGATTTAGGCACGGAAAGCGCCACCGCCTGGGCGCGCGAAAAGCTGTATCAGTTGTTTAACTACCGTTACAATGCCCGTTTGCCTACCGTGATCACAACGGCCACGCCCGTTGACGAGATCGATCCGCGCCTGGCAACGCGCATGTTGGATGGCAGCCGCTGCACCTTTTTCTTGTTGGAGATTCCCAGCTATCGCGGAGGCGTCAAGCCCAAAAAGCGGCGCAGCAGCAGTCGCAGTTCATAGCTGCATATTCCGGTAACCGTTTACCCCCCCACCGGTTGAGCGTTCGACTGAGCTCACGCCGAAGTCTTGTCGAAACCGGCGCCCCCCTTCGACAGGCTCAGGGGGGTGATACGTAACTGGCAATCAATACGCAATACGCAACACACTACTACTCTCGAGGAATTTGCAGCACGGTCCCGGCCGTAATTCGATTCGGATTGGGAATGTCGTTGATGGCAATGATCGCGTCTATGGTTATGCCATATTTCTGGGCAATGGTGGTAAGGTTTTCGCCGGGCTGCACAGTATGCTGGGTAAAAACGGCCGTCTCCTCCCCTCCCGGTTCTGCCACTACTTCATCCACCGGCGCAGCCTCATTTCCTGCCACCGGTATGGTCGGGATGAAGATGTCTGTTTCCACCGGGCTTGTTGGGGTCGGGGCATTGGCGTCTATGGCTGGTGGCTCTTTGAGCGGCATCTGATTCTCCGCTTCCAGGGGCATGGGGGCCGTGGGCTGCCCCTCGCCCATAACGGCCGGCACGATCACGTTGAAGATAAACGGCCGTAACAGCCAAATCACCAGCACCGTTCCCAGCAAAATCGCGGCTATCGCCCCAAACTTCACAAACTCGCCACGTGTATCTGGCGCGTATGGGGTGTCCGGTTCACGGGTCGAAGTCTCTTGCATCTCGCTCATCCTGATTACTCCTTGAATCCCTTAATGCCCGCTTTTCAGTTGTGGCAGCATACCACATTGATGAAATCTCTTGTGCAGAGATTAACAGGCTTAAGAAATTTGGTCAAGACGGCCGTATCCGCCCTCATTTACCCCTTGTTTGCTCATACCGGTCTCATGTTGAGTGATAAAAACGCCTGGAAACGGGCTGGAATTTGACAGACGCGCCCCCTTAACTATAATTTTACGCTGTTTCAACAATTTATAAATTTGAGCATCGAAGCCACCCTGACAAAGAGTGGCTTTCTTTATGAGGAGACTCGAACATGTTAACGAAAAAGTTTTTCAAGACCAAAGAAGAATGCGAAGTGACATTTGCTTTTCAGTCAGAAACGGCCAACGATGTCCAATTGGTGGGCGATTTTAACGATTGGCAGCCCATGTCCATGAAAAAGGGCAAAGGGGATGACGGTGCGTTTAAGGTTAAAGTACGCCTGCCCAAAGACGGCCAATTTCAATTCCGTTATCTGGTAGACAATCAAATTTGGGCCAACGATGAAACGGCCGACGCTTACTGGACCAACGAACATGGCAGCGACAACAGTGTCGTGTTCACGGCCGGAGCGTAATCAAATTGACGACGCCTCGCTCGAAGTGGCGGCAATCGTAAATCTATAATCGTCAATCGTAAATTATAGTCGTGGCGCGGTCAGAAAACGACTGCGCAATCCTATCTTCCCCTATTTCCCGTGTTTCTCTGACGGCCCATCATGGGCCGTTTTTGTTTTCTTGCATAGTTGAGCTGAGATGATGTGGGGGCATAAAACACGAAAATGCAGCAGGGTCTTAGAATCTTTCCGCATAGTGACAGGCGACCCAATGCGGCCGTTGCTCCGTCCCCAGGTTGCGATATTCCGGTTCCAGGCGGCGGCACTCGTCGGTGGCATAGGGGCAGCGCGGGTGGAAGCGGCAGCCAGACGGGGGCCGCGCCGGATCAGGCGGCGATCCATCCAACTGGAGGCGTTGGCGGTTGGTTTGTGATGGGAGTTCGGCGTCGGGAAGCTGTGAAAGAAGCACCTGGGTGTAGGGGTGCAACGGCCGTTCCCACACGCCTGCCACGTCACCCAACTCCACCACCTGGCCGGCATACAGCATCCCCACCTGCTGCGCAAACCCACGCACAGACGCCAAATCCCGCGCCAACAGCAAATACGTCAGCCCCTGCTCCGCCCGCAGCGCCGCCAGCAGCGCCATCAGTTGTGCGTGCAGCGCCGGGTCCAGGCGCGTCAACGGCTCATCCAGGATCAGCAGCGCCGGCTCCGAGGCCAACGCTCGCGCCAGATTCACCCGCTGCCGCTGCAAACCGGAAAATTCAAACGGTGGCCGCGCCGCGCAGTATGGGTTCAGCCCCACTTGCTGCAACAGCGCCGCCACCCGCGCCTCTCGCTCAGCCGCACGGCCGATATTGTGGACGGCCAATGGTTCCCCCACCAGTTTACCTACGGCCATGCGCGGATTCAGCGAGCGGTATGGGTCTTGAAACAGCATGTGTATCTGCCGCCGCAGCGCGCGCAAAGCAGCCGCATTCGGCCGTGTTACATCCTGTCCCTGGAAAAAGACGCGCCCCCCGGTCGGCTGGGTCAATTGTAGAATAGCACGCCCCACCAACGTCTTACCCGCGCCAGATTCACCCACCAGCGCCACTGTCTCACCGGGCGCGATGGCGAAGCTGACGCCATCCACCGCGCGCGCCGCGCTCACCTGCCGCCGCAGCAGCCCATCCCGAATGGGGAAATGCACCTGCAACTCATCCACTGTGAGCAAGGGGGCGGGCGCTTGTTCATTATCTCTGGGGGAATAATCACCGATCATGTGTTGTCTCCAGGTCGGGTTAATTGTACCCTAAAACGCAAAAGCCAGGCTCATCGGGCGACGAGCCTGGCTTTTGCTATCGGATTCTGGAGCCGTTAGGCCATGCCCCTCACTGGATCGGGATACAAATGGTGAAGGTGCTGCCCTTACCCGGCGTGCTTTGTACCTGGATACGGCCGTTTTGCCGTTCCACCATCAATTTCGCAATCGTCAACCCAATGCCCACGCCCGGAAACAGATGCTTGCTGCCCGGCTGTTCCAGGCGGAAAAATGGCTCAAAGATACGGTCATGCGCCTCTTCAGGAATGCCAATTCCCTGGTCAATCACGTCAATAGATACACTATCATGGTTAGAAGTATGCACCCGTACTTCTACCGGTGTTTTATCTGGCGTGAACTTAATGGCATTCTCCAACAAAGCGCGCAGCGCCAGCACCAGCCCTTTCTTGTCGGTGTGTATTTCCGGCAAACCAGGGGCAATGTCCAGGCGTATCTGTGCCGGGGCGCCTTCCAGCGCCGCCTGCGTCACGTTGAGCGCTTCCACCACAATGTCCGTGGGATTATGGTAATCGTAATTAGGCGCGCCGGGGTACATCTCATACAACAGCAGCATATTGTTCGTCAGGCCAACCAGCTTTTCCACGTTGCGCGTAATCGAGCGTATGGCGACCATCAACGATTCGCCGGTGATGGCGCCCTGGTTGATCAACCCCAAAAAGCCTTGAATGGAGGTTAGCGGCGTGCGTAGTTCATGCGCCAGCGTGGCAATAAATTGGCTGCGCAGTTCCTCCTGTTCCGCCAGGTCGCCATACGCATCTTGCAAAACAGCCGATTTCATATTCAGTTCACGGATGACGGCGCGATCATTGCGGCGCAGGTGGCCGATAATTTGCGAGAGCAAGATTTGCAGCAGCGCCGGGTTCGACTGCGCCAGCCGCATAAACTCCATTTGCTCCATTTCCAACGTATGGCAAGGGGTGCGCGAACGAATGGTCGCCATGCGCGTGGATTGCCCAAAAAAGGACATCTCGCCAAAATACGCTTCCGCTTTGATGGTGTCTACCAAAATCTCATGCCCATCTTCGGTATGCACAATAATGTCGGCTTCACCTTGCCCCAACACGTACAAGGTCGTGCCATGTTCGCCTTCGCGCACAATATCAGTTCCGGCCGGATAATAGCCGGGAACGGCCGCCGCGCTCAAGGCTGCACACTCCGCTTCATGCAGCGCCGGAAATACATTTTTAAGCAACGTCAGTTCGTCAACCATCTTCGTCATCATCATGTTACTACATCCTGTCAGTCGGCAATTAATTTATGCACATGATAACATAGGTGTGTGTTTCCTCTATCAACTTTTTACGGCATGTTCACAGCAAGATGAGGCAATCTGCCCAATGCCACACCTCCTCAGAACCGGTTATAATTATCAGTTAAGGAATGAGATTTGAATAATTTACACGTTTAGATTTGACAAATCTTCTGAGATTTGTCAAATCTTCCGTATGTTATTTAATTTTCATTCCTAAACTCTGGTGAATGCGCCGATGAACTTCATCCTTTATCATTCACCCTTCATCCTTTCTTAAGGAGGTCTTTGTATGGCAAAAATACCTGTTGGCGTTTTGGGAGCGACGGGCACAGTTGGGCAGCGCTTTGTGCAGTTGTTGGCCGCCCATCCCTGGTTTGAAGTTGTTGTCGTCACCGGTTCCGAGCGCACGGTGGGACGGCCGTATCGTGAAGGCGTCAATTGGGTCATCGGCGGCGGCGTTCCCGACACTATCGCCGACCTGATCGTGCAGCCGACGGCGCCAAACCTGGACATCGGCGGAACGCCGCCGGTTGTCTTTTCCGCCCTGCCCACCAACGAAGCGCGCGAACTGGAGCCGGTCTTCGCCGCCGCTGGCTACGCCGTCGTCACCAACGCTTCCGCCTATCGCATGATGGAAAACGTGCCGCTGCTCATCCCGGAAATCAACCCCGACCACACCGGCCTGATCCCGGTACAGCAAGCGACCAACAACTGGCCTGGCTTCATCGTCGCCAGCCCCAACTGCTCCACCACCAGCGCCATCCTGCCGCTGAAGGTGTTTCAAGATGCGTTTGGGTTAGAAACGGCCGTGATCGTCACCCTCCAGTCATTATCCGGCGCAGGCTACCCCGGCGTCTCCGCCATGGACATCATAGACAATGTGATCCCCTACATTGGCGGGGAAGACGTGAAGTTGGAAAATGAACCGAAAAAACTGCTGGGCGCATTCCAAAATGGGGCGCTGACCCTGGCCGACCTGCGCATCAGCGCCCAGGCCAACCGCGTGCCGGTGCTGGATGGGCATCTCGCCAGCGTCTCGGTGAAACTGGGACGGCCGACCACTCCCGAAGAAGCCATCGCCGCCTTACAAACCTGGCAGCCACCCCAAATTTGCCGCGAACTGCCCACCTCGCCCCTCAATTTGCTCGTCTACCGGCCGGAACCGGATCGACCGCAGCCGCGCCTGGATCGAGACGCCGGCGATGGGTTGGCCTGGACAGTTGGCAAGGTGCGTCAATGTCACGTCCTGGATATCCGCTACCTGGCGATTACGCACAACACCCTGCGCGGCGCGGCCAGCGGTTCCATTCTGAACGCCGAACTTCTGGTCGCCCAAGGATATATTCACGGCAAATCGTGACTCATTCTTCTTCGTCGGTAAAGGGGGGGAGGTAGCCAATTTCCTCAGCGTTGAAGAAGGGGCGGCGCGCCGTTGTCGCCTCTTCAAACGCTTCGCTGAAAAACCAGGTCATCAGATGGGCGTCGGCCCACGGTTTCAACGCCTGGATAAATTGCACGCCCGTCGGCGTCGCCAGCGCCCGGTCAAACCACAACCTCGACTCAAAGTACAATTCGTACATCAGATGGTAGCGCGATTCGCCGCCCGGTTTGCCATGAACGCGACTGACTTCGCTTTTCAGCAAGCCGGGCAGCTTTTCCGCCAACTGCAAATGCGTCGTTGCAAAAAACGTTTCCAGGGCGTCTTCGTCATCAACGCGCCGGTAAATGGTGACAAATTTGAACATATTTCCGCGCCCTTACCAGATTGCTTTCAATTCCGCTTTGAGATCGGCGCGCTGCGCCTGGTAATCGGCTTCGTCGAGGTCACCATTGGCGAAGGCGTCGTCCAGGTCGGCAATGAGTTGGATGAGTTCGTCGGCAGTACGGCCGTTCTCCCCCACCACCTCATCTTCATCCTCATCCTCGTTCGCGTCCGCTGCGGCCTGGCGCGCGCGCAGCACATAAAACGCGCCGCCCAACACCCCGGCCAACGCCAACCCGCCAATGATGATCTCCGTTGTCTGGTTGCGTGGCGCGGTAACGCTGCCGCTGCCAACGGCTGTCCCGCTAACCTGCTGTGGTTCGCCCGCCAACTGCACCTCGAACGTAGAACCGGCCGCCAGGTTTTGCCGCGTATAACTGCGGAACAATCCACCCATCGTCTGCTGCGATTGCTCTGTCCAACCGGCGCTGGTCAATTCGACGCCAACCTCCGGCAAGATGATGGTGGCATTCGTAACAGCGTAGGGCATCTGGTAAGAAAATGTTGCGCCATTGTCATAAGGCAGCGTGTAATTCACAATCAGGCTGACTGCACTGCGCCCTGGGCGCAGCGGGATGGTGTCAGCGTAGCCAGTAGTCGTCTGGATAATTTCGGTGGCCGGGATAAAGGAATCCATGCCGGAGAAGGCGCGTTCGAAACTGACCGATTGCGCATTCGCGGGCACGTTGATGCGAATGGTTCCCAGGTCAGCATTGCCACGTTCGCCAACGAAAACGGCCGTTTCCTGATTCTCATACACATACAGTTCCGTCACCTGCATCACCGTCTTACTCAAAAACTCAACGACCACGTGAACCTGGGCTACGTTAATGGCCGCCGGGTTCGTCGTCTGTTCATACACGGTAATCGGTAACACCAGGTCCGTTTCGCTCTGGCTCAACTGCCCCACGTCGCTGCTAAAATTCAGGTCGCCATAATTAACGCTGATCAGGTACACCCAATCAGGGTCCACGTCAGATAGGTCAAAGCTGTAAGCGCCGGCCGCGTCGGCCGTCGTTGTCAGCGCCAATGATTGTTGAATATCGGCCGTAAAGCCACGCAGCAGTATCGGCAGGTCGCCGATGACGCCGCCGGTGGTGGCATTGGTCACAAAACCGCTGATGGTGGCGGCGGCGATGGGTTCATCGGCCGCTGCCTGGCTGACATAAACGTAACTAAAGGTACGCGCATAATCCACTACCGCCCGCAGGTCGCTTTCATCGAGTTCGTAATCATGCCCGGTCAATTTCCCCGGTTCCAGGCTGGCAAGGACAACGTCGTTGCTGCGGTTGAACCAGTAGTCGAGGTCGGTCAGGTTGGGCACGGCCGTTTCCAGGTTGGTCACTTCGGGCGCGGCGGCAATACCATTTTCTCCATGACAGGAGAGGCAGTTTGCCTGGTACACGGCCTGCCCCTGGGCAACAGCCTCCGCCGGCGTCGCCAGTGCGAAGACGGCGGCAATGGCATTCCACACCTGCGCAGCGGTGAGCGGATTGCTGCTCGCTGCGCCAAAGGGGGGCATTCCTGCTTCCAGGTTGCCATTGACGATCAGGGAGTAGTAGGCGCTGGGCACGGCCGTTTGCCGAAACGCCGGGTCGGTGAAGATGCGTGGCGGCATGGGCAGGTTGCCGGACAATTCGCCATCGCCATTGCCTGCTGCCCCATGGCAGTTGGCGCAGCGGTCGGCGTAGAGCGCCAGGCCGGCGGCCGCGTCAGGGGGCGCAGCGGGCAAAACAGGGTCTTGCGCCTGCACGGTGGCCGCGGCCCCTAAGAAAAACAAAACGGTCAATAAAAGAAGAAAAGAGACGGTCCAGATACGGCCGTCTCCATTACGCACAGAATCGGGTTGTCTCATCGTCATGTTGCTGTGGTCACCGGGGTTAGTTTGTGGCCGCACACAGCGCAAAATTTATCATTGCTGCTGACGCGCGCGCCACATTGGGGGCAAAAGTTGATACGGCCGTTGACGGCCGTTTTGCGCTGCCGGGCATGGGCAATCGCCGCTTCCATGTCCCCATCTGTACGGGCTGTGGCGGGCGGCAGCGACGCCGCCTTTGTCCGCGCGCGCGCAATCGCCGCCTCAATATCTTTATCCGGGATGGCATCGGCCAACGCATCCAACTGTTTTAACACGTCTGCCGCCTCTGTTAGCAGGCGCGCGCGTTGGACAGTATGTACCTCCGTCGGAATTTTGCCCGTTTCATGGTCAAAATCCAACGTTTGAATTTGCGCCAGCAGCGCCTCTTTCTGCTCTAATAATAGATCCCGTTGATTTTTCCGTTCCTGCCGTCTCCCCTGTGATGCCCCCCAAAAAGGGTAAGCCAGATACAGGCCAACAGCAATGAAGAGAGCGATGCCAAGTAAAACAGAGCCTGCGGTCATAATTATTCACGCAGCGAATGGTCGCTGCGCTCCTCCTTGTAACGACTTTCAGGAACCACGTTCCTCGTCAGGGATGCGGTTCCTGGTTCTTATGATTGTGTCAACAGCCGGGCGATAATGCTGTTCATCATGGCAGCATTCACCGGTCCAATTTGCACGTGCTGGATAACGCCATCGCGGTCAATGAAGAACGTTTCTGGCACGCCGGTAATTTCATAGTCAGCCGAAATGGCCGTGCGCAAATCAGGCGCATTGGGGTAGGTCACGTTGAATTCGCTTAAATACGCTTTGGCGTTGGGTTCTACGTCGGAATAGGCAATGCCCACAAAGATGACGCCTTGATCTTGATAACGCCGCCACGTTTGCTCCAGTAAATCCGCTTCCAGGCGACATTCGACGCACCAGGAAGCCCAAAAGTTAACGACAACCACGTTGCCTTGCCAGTCATCTAGGGATACTTGTTCCTGTCCCTCCCACTCATAACCGTTGAAGAAGGACATGGTAAAACCGGGCGCTTTTTGCCCGGCTTCTGGCCGCGTGGCATTTGTCCTGACCAGTCCATAAGCAGACAGCCCTAATACGGCCAACATCACGATCCAAATGGCTAGCGTCGTGATATTTAGCTTGTTCGTGCGCGTTGTAGGGGGATTGTGTGCATGTTCAGCCATTTTTTCTCCATTCTTGCAAAATCGGTTCAATCTCCAAGATTGAACCAATCTGGACGCTTACTGCTTGTTCAGCTCTTGCTCAATTCGTGAAAGGTACTCATCTTTAGCCGGCGCGGGAACGTCAGGCGCGCTGACTTTGCCTACGTTAGCTGCGACCGCCACCGCTCGCAAACTGCGCAGATAACGGCTGAACAAAAAGCCCCCCACGACCACAGCCACTACCGGCCATATCCACAAAATCAGGTTCAAGCCGCGCGCCGGCGGGGTCGCCAAGACGCGGTCGCCGTACTGCGCGGCGAAATAGGTAAAAATTTCCTCTTTTGTCTCGCCTTGCGCCAGTTTGGTGCGGATCAATTCGCGCCAATCGGCGCAAGCCTTTGTCTCGCACACGTCCAATGGTGTGCTTTCACAAACCGGGCAGTACACCTCTTTGGCAATGGCGTTGACTTCATCGTCTGTGACAACGGTGTCTTGCGCCCAGGCGGGCAGCACGGCCGTCCACGCCACCAACATCAACACCAGGCCGATCATACGTTGTACAGGTTTCATCTGACGTTTTCCCATTTGTCTCACTCTTTGGATTGACGATTGACGATTAAGGGTGGGCGTTACACTCACCGATCACCGCATCAATCACCACTTACCACAGCTACCGGTCGTCGGCGCGCTTGTACGGCCGTTATCTTATCTTCCACCGCATCCGGCCAGGCGGCAATCAGTGTGCCAAAAATAAAGATAAAACCGCCGGCCCAGACCCAGTTGATGAGTGGGTTGAGGAACACGCGCAAGACGATTGTGTTCGGTGAGGTCGGCTGTTCGGCCAACAAGACGTAGAAATCTTCCCAAATGGTCGAGCGCGCGCTGGGGATGGTCATGGGTTGGCCGGTGCGCGTGTACAGTTCACGGCGCGGGGTGAGGGTTTTCACGAAACGGCCGTTCTTATACACATCTATCGTCGCTTCCGTAATAATCAAATCATCGGCGCCCGGTCGCTGCTGCACCCCCAGAAATTGCAGTTCATATTGTCCCAGGGTCAGCGTATCCCCCACCTGAAGCTGCCGCTGCGTTTCCTGCTGGAATAGTTCCACGCCAATCACACCGACAGCCATCACCAACACGCCAATATGAATCCAGTAGCCGCCATACCGGCGCCGATTACGCACCATCAAATTAGAATAGGCGGCAAACATATTTTCGCCCCGTTTCATGCGCGCGCGCGTGCCTTTGACGAACTCTAGCCCGGTCAAAATTGTTGAGAAGATGACCAACCAGAAACCCAACAGCGCCGCCCAAATGCGAATGTCCAGGACAAACATGACCACGACAGCTACCGTTGCCAGGACGGCCGGCCACAACATCGCTTTGCCCAACCGCTGCGCGCTGCCACGAAACCACATCGTCAACGGCGCCACGCCCATCAACAGCACCAGCGCCGCAAACAAAGGTCCCAACGCTTGTTCATACACCGGTGGCCCCACAAAGCCGCGCTCCCCGGTAAACAGTTCGGAAATGATCGGAAAATTGGTGAAAAGGAAAACGACCGCCAAAATCGCCAGGATGAGAAAGTTGTTGTACAGGAAGGCCGCTTCGCGCGACAAAAAGGAGTTCAGGCTGTTCTTTGAGGCGAGGGCGTCGCGCCGCATCGTTAGCCAGTAGGCGGAAAAAATGAACATGACGGCGATGAAGCCAAAAAACAACGGACCAACGGCCGACTGCGCAAACGCATGTACAGAAGAAATAACGCCGCTGCGCACAATAAACGTACCGTAGATGACCAGGAGATAGGTGAGAATGATGAGGAATAGATTCCACATCTTGAACATGTCCCGCTTTTCCTGAATCATCACCGAATGCAAAAAGGCCGTACCCGACAGCCACGGGATCAGCGATGCATTTTCCACCGGATCCCAGCCCCAGTAACCGCCCCAGCCTAACACGTCGTAAGCCCAACGGCCGCCTAAGATCAGCCCCAGGCTCAAGAACAGCCAGGCGACCAACGTCCAACGGCGCGTGGTGCGAATCCAGGTGTCATCCAGTTTGCCCGAAATGAGCGCCGCCATCGCAAAGGCATACGGGATGGTGAAGCCGGTGAAGCCCAAATAGAGCATAGGCGGATGGATGATCATGCCGGGATGGCGCAGCAGGGGGTTCAGACCATTGCCATTGAGTGGGATGACGGCGCTGGCAATGCGCGTAAACGGGTTCTCCACAAAGACGGTCAATCCCAGGAAGAAAATCTGCGTAAAGCTGCCCACCATGATCGCGTAGGGCATAAGCTGACGCTGTTCATCCCATTTACGCGCCATCGCCGTGGCCGTGAAAGCGGCCAGCAGCAGGTTCCAGAACAGCAACGAGCCAGCCTGCCCCCCCCACAATGCCGTGTACTTTAAGTACGTGGGCATCTCGATACTGCTGACACGCCAGACGTAATCCAGCGAGAAGTCGTTGCGCACAATGGACGTAACGAGCAAAGCGGAGGCCAGCAAAACGAGGGGGAAGGTCAGCAGGGTCGCGTTGCGCGCGCTTTCTACCCAGCGCCAGTTGTTTGTTTTATGGCCGTACCAGGAAGAGACGGCAGCGTAAACGGCCGTGACAAACGCCAACAAAACAGAAAAATAACCGAGGTCAGCTATCATAATCAGATTCCTCTACCGTTGCAGCCTCGAAGCGTCGGGCGTCGAAGCGTCGGGCGTCGAAGCGTCGGGCGTCGAAGCACCAACTCCCCGACCACCGATTACCGATTACTGATTACCGATTACTGATTACTACCATCAACCGGTACGACATCAGGGTGGCCCGCCGGGTCCAACTCCTCATAGCGCGTGGGGCATTTCAACATCAGGCCGCCAGGATTCGCCATAAACACGCCATTGGCGTCTCCTTGCCCTTCAACCAATGCCTGCGCCTGGTCTTGTAACAAATCCGGTATTGGCTCATTCATCGCCACCACACGCAGCCGCTGGTCAGGGTTGTTGTAGTCATCTACAATGTCAAATTCCAGGCGCGAAGTGGTCGCGTCAATCTGCGTATACTGAATGGAATCACCCAGCACCCAACCTGATACGCGCAAATCACGCCCCATCAGCTGCGGCTGCTCGGCATAAAACTCGGCCACAGTCTTGTAAAGCTGGGTGTTACCGCTCATCGCATTCACAACCAAAAAGGCAATAGCCGCTACCATGAGCACGCCGCCTATGATAAATTTGAGACGGTTGCTGCCCTTTGCTTCCAGCGTCAATCCATCATTCTTGTTTGTCCATGATACATCAGCCATGTTTATCTCCTTCATCAATATAGCGCGATTTGGCAAAGGGTATGTTTCATTTCAGTGTCATTCCATCCCCACGTTACCCAATTTTATTCCTGCTCCGGATCATCGTCATCATCCCACAGCAAACTATCATCATCTTGCTGATCTGTCGCCTCAGCAAACTCCGCCAGGATAGACAGCGCCCTGGCGGCGAATTCAGACGGAACTGCCACGTAACCCGTACCCAACAAACCGACCATCAGCCCAAACGCCTGCCCGGCCGCTTCTTGCCAGGCGCGCGCCGGTATCCCTTCTGCTTGCAGCCGTCCGGCCTGAATTTGCGCCGGCATTAGCCCTGCGGTTCTGGACACAATTTCCCAACGTGCTTCTCCGTCGCCACCCGGCGTAGCTTCCTGACTTGTCACGTCGTTATTCATAAAGGGAACGGTGCTTGAGGTTGAATGGCTCATTTTTCTTATGCTTTTCCTGTTATTAGATAGCTATTACTTATCTATAATTTACCACATTTTGCCAAATAACAGCTAGAGGGATCATTGTCACCTGTTTTTGTGTGGCTTTGATTATACTGCTAAACGTAACGTCATGATAGCGATTGAAATGATTAGGGCGGACTTTTCTCTGATTATTAAAACTAATTTAACGAAAATTACCTACGAAAGTGATCACCTGTTTGATGTGAGGATAATCACATCTTGACCAAATTTGCCAATGTTGCCCAGATATAGCCACATGTTACAATGATTTGACCATTAATTGATTCATGAAAGGGGAAGTATGAAACGTGGCGAACGCAGGGCACGTTTCGTAAATGTAGGGCGATTCTCCGAAATCGCCCGTCCGATTATTTCCAAAAAGCGAGTATAGTCTTCGTTTGAACCATCTGGTTTGTAGTAACCGCTTTAGCGGTGCATTGAACGACTAAAGTCGTTACTACAAACCCCCCGAAGATACGCACCACCCGATTTGGAAAATCGGGTTACATGGAACACAACAAACATGGACTTAGACCAACTACTGGATGAACTGGACAACAGCCGTGAAAAACTGCTGCTGGTAATTGCCGACTTGCCCGATGAGGCGCTCATGATACCGGGCGTTTGGGGAGAGTGGAGCATTGCCGACATTCTCGTTAACCTCACCGTTTGGGAAGCGGAATTGGTGACCGGCATCATGCGCCTGGATCAAGGTAAACGGCCGGAGCAGCTACTGGCCGCGCTTACCCAACCGGACGCCTATGACACGGCCCGGTATACGGAAAATAAAGGACGTGACCTGGACCGTGTTTTTGACGACTGGCAGCAGGTGCGCGTGCAGTTAGAGGAGTGGATTGAAACGATGCCGCTGCGCCACCTGACCAACCCGAACCGCTACAAATGGTTTGCCGGTAAATCATTGTGGCAGGTGATCCAGGCAGCGATCATTGCCCGTGAAAAGCGTTTTTTGCCGCACGTGCAGTTGTGGGTACAGCGCTGGCGGTTTGAACATGAGGAAGAGGAATAACCATGATGACCAGTCAGATTGACGAGTCGGTATATCAGGCGGCGCAGACAACGGCCGTTCTCGTTGACCGCAGCGCCTTAGCTACCTTTACCATTACCGGGGCCGCCCGCCTGGAGCTGCTTGACCGTATTTCCACCAATCGGGTGAAAACCTTGCGCAGCGGGCAGGGTGCGGCCACCGTATTGACCACCGACATCGGCCGGATCATTGACCGTTTGCTGCTGTATGCTGACGACGCCACCGTGACCATGCTGGCAGGTGCAGAACACCGCGACCCATTGGCGCGCTATTTGCTGCGCAACGTCTTTTTTAACGATGATTTTCAGTTGCAAGATGTGACGGAGACAACGGCCGTTCTTGCCATCTACGGTCCCCAGGCAGCCCAATTACTGGCCGGGGCCGGCTTTCCTGCAACCGACCTACCCCTGCACCATTGGCGACAAGCCACCATCGCCGACGTGCCCGCTGCCCTGCATAAAACAGACCCCATTGCCGGCGATGGCTACTTCGTGATCTGCCCGGCCGACGCGAAAGACGCACTCTGGGCGCATTTACAAGCCAACGGGATCACCCTGGCCGACGAAGCCGCCTTTGACTATTTACGCATCGCCGAAGGGCTGCCCCGTTTCGGCCGCGAACTGGCGTTGGATTACATCCCGCTGGAGACGGGCCTGTGGGCAGACGTCTCGTTCAACAAAGGGTGTTACACCGGCCAGGAGATCATCGCGCGCATGGAAAGCCGGGGTAAGCTGGCAAAACGGCTGGCGCGACTGCGCCTGGACAGCCCGGCAGCCGTTGGCGCGGAGATCAAAGCAGAAGGCAAGACGGTGGGCAACATTACTTCGGTCGGCGTAGGGCCGCAGGGGGTGGTGGCGTTGGGTTATGTGAAAACGGCCGTTTTGGACGAAGGGAAGGCGCTGTACGTGGGAGGCGGAACGGCCGTTCCCCTCCCCACGTGAAGGGCGAAGATTGGTTTAACGTCACGTTTTACGTCACGTTTTACGTCAATACCCGAATTGTGCTATCATTTCGACATGGCTATCATTGCATTGGTAAGGCATGGGGAAAACGATTGGGTGAAAAAACATCGCCTGGCCGGTTGGATTCCTGGTGTCCGCCTGAATGAGGCCGGGCGCCAACAAGCCGCCGCCGCCGCCGAACGCCTGGCGGCGCTGCCGCTTACCGCCTTATACAGCAGCCCGCTGACACGCTGCCTGGAAACGGCCGTCTACATCGCCCAGGCTCATCAGTTGCACATCACCGAGATAGAAGATTTGGGCGAAGTTCACTACGGCAAGTGGGAAGGCAAAAAAATCAAAAAGCTGGCTAAAAAGAAAACGTGGCATGGGGTACAACATTTTCCCAGCCGCTTCCAATTTCCTGGGGGTGAATCCTTACATGCCGTACAATTTCGCGCGGTGCAAACCATTGAAAAACTGAATCGGCAACATTCGGGAGAATCTATTGCCATTGTCTCTCATGCTGATTTGATTAAACTGGTGTTGGCGCATTACCTGGGGATGCACCTGGATTTATTTCAACGACTTGTTATTGCCCCGGCATCTGTCAGTTTGATAGCCCTTGCCGAGAATGGCGGCGTTCACATTATGCGCCTGAATGATACCGGGCCATTACAGCCCCCCTCCATTCCACAGCAGGCAAAACAGAAGCAAGACGAAGAGGAATAAGCATCTGTCTTCCATTTATCGTACAACCTGCTATTTGTTCAAGGAAGAGATAAAACTATGGCTCGGCAAATTGAGCTAAACCCCATATCCAATTTAACGATTGGCGCAATTGGCCTACCCGGACAACGCACCTTTTACCTGCAAGGAAGCCGTGGGACACAAACGGTTTCCTTGATGATCGAGAAAGAACAGGCCGTCATGCTGGCCAGCAGTTTTGAATCTCTTTTGGAAGACCTTGACAAACGCTATCCGCAGCACCGGGCAGAAACAGAAGAGCCGGTATGGACGGATATGCGCCTGCGTGAACCGGTGGAACCTTTGTTTCGGGTGGGCAACATGGGCGTTGGTTATAATGAAGCCAGTGAACAAATTGTGCTGGTTGCTTACGAATTGGTGGAGGAAGATGAAGATCCCAGCGTCGTCAGTTATTGGGCAACACGAGAACAAATTGTGGCGCTCATCCAACATGCGTATGAGGTGGTGAAAGCTGGCCGTCCAATTTGCGGAAATTGTGGTCGCCCCATTGATGCTGACGGCCATTTTTGCCCGAACCGTAATGGGCATATCCATTAAATGAAACGTGAATGAGCTATGTCCGCCATGTCTACTTCGGCAATCCTGGATGTGCTGCAAACAGGGACGATGGAAATTGAGGGGCTGTTGCCCTGGAGTTCTAATTACACCTTTTTGGTAACCATCTGTGCAGAAACCGGTACGGCCGAGCCAATTACGTTAGAAGCCGTCTATAAACCAAGACGTGGGGAACGGCCGTTATGGGATTTCGCAACAGGCAGCTTGTGCCAACGAGAACGGGCCGCTTTTTTGGTCAGCGATGCCTTGATCTGGGACATCGTCCCTCCCACTGTACTGCGCGACGGTGGGCATGGCATTGGGTCCGTACAGCTTTTTATCGCTCACGATCCGGAGCAGCATTACTTCACATTTGAAGGAAATCCACTTTATCGGATACAACTTCAAAAAACCGTTTTGTTTGATATACTTGTAAACAATGCCGACAGAAAAAGCGGCCATGTCCTGCTTGGCGCAGGCGCAAATGAAGGCGATAACAATCAGCAGCGATTATGGGGCATTGATCATGGCATCTGTTTTCACACAGAGTATAAATTGCGTACCGTTATTTGGGAATTTGCGGGGCAACCCATTCCCACAGCATTAATGTCCAATCTCATCCAACTGCGCGCGCGCCTGGAACAGCCATCAGATTCAGTGACAACAGCTCTGGCTGAACTCCTGACGCCGCAAGAGATAGCTGCCTTGCGGCAGCGGCTCAAACAGTTAATAAAACAAGACTCATTCCCGCTCCCTGGTCCAGGACGTCACTATCCCTGGCCGCCGGTTTAAACTTATGGCATATAAAATCCTGGCTATTGATGATCACCCGGAAACACTCGACATTGTCGTTGCCACCTTACGCAGCCACGGCTACCAGGTAGTTGGTTTGCGCAACCCCCTGCAAGGGTTAGCAATGCTGGAAAAAGTCAACCCCGATTTGGTGTTGGTAGACATGAATATGCCGCAAATGGATGGCAAGGACGTCGTTCGCCGCATTCGCGCCCATGCCCAGTATGGCGCTGTCCCGATCATCATGTTTACGGCCGAAGTGCAGCCAGACCAAAAAATGCAGGGCTTTGAAGCCGGCGTTGATGACTACCTGACAAAACCAACCGAGCCAGAAGAGATGATTACCCGTATCGAATCTGTGTTGGCCGGCGTAGGCAAACCTCCTCTCGAAAAGGACAAGGCTGCTGCCGATGAAGACATGACTGACTTCCCCTTCACAGACGCAGATGATCTCGACAGCCGCGCCTTCGCAACGATAGCCTTAGCGAACCAGGAGAAATTAATTGCCGTTGTCGGCGCGCGCGGCGGGGCCGGGGCCACAACCGTCGCTATTAACCTGGCCATGAGTACGGCTTTGCTCGGCTGGAACACGTTCCTCGTTGACCTCGACATGATCCAGGGCCATGTTGCTTTATATCTGAATCAGGTTATTCCAGGTGGGGGACTGAATACGCTGGCGCAACTGCCAGAGGCAACCATGTCGCCGCAGTTACCCAAGCTGTTGGTGCAGTTTGCTGAAAATTTACAGTTGCTTCTGGCAAAACCGAACCTGGACGGCCGTCACCCAATCCTATCCGCCACACAAACATCTGAACTGGTCAAAACATTAGCGCAACCAGGACGGTGTGTGATTGTGGACATGGGGCGCGGCATCACAGACCGTAACCGCCCGGTCCTTGAACGCGCCGATCAGGTACTCCTTTGTCTGGGACCAGAACGCGTCGCCCTCTCTTCGGCCAAACTATTGCTCAGTCAACTGCGAGAAACGATATTCCCGCACACCACACTAAACGCCCTGGTATTTAGCGTCGGCAGCAATATTAACCTGCCACAAGAAGCGATTCATAGCTATTTAGGGTATCCGCTGTTAGGCGTCGTTTCTGTAGATTTGAAACAAATGGCGCGGGCTGCCAACAAGGGTATACCACTGGTACAATCGTCTCCAGATGACCCATCAGCAGCGTTGTTCCGCCAGTTCGCAAACAAACTAATCATCACGTAAGGTATGCTGTGACTGAGATTGATGCGCTCATTATCAAGGCGGCCGGCCTACTCAAAGAGGCCACGCACACTATTGTGTTGACAGGGGCGGGAATTAGCACGCCATCGGGCATTCCTGACTTTCGCACACCCGGTTCCGGCGCCTGGGAGTATATAGACCCAACAGAAGTGGCCTCTATTTATGCCTTTAAGCGCTACCCGCAAAACTTTTATGATTGGCTGCGGCCGTTACTCAACACCGTTTTGCGCGCACAGCCCAATGCCGCCCACCTGGCGCTGGCGCGCCTGGAGCAGCGCGGCCACATCCGCTGCATCATTACGCAAAACATTGATTTGCTGCATACCAAAGCCGGATCGCAAACAATTTACGAAGTTCATGGTCATTTGCGTGACATGACCTGTATTTCCTGTTTTGCCATTTATCCCACCGAACAATTTATCCCCAATTTTCAGGTAACCGGCCTCGTGCCACACTGCCCCGTTTGTGATGGCGTCCTCAAACCCAATATCATCCTGTTTGGTGAAATGCTGCCCGTTCAAATCATGAACAAGGCGCAGTTACAGGCGCGCCTGTGCGATTTAATGCTGGTTGTTGGCTCCTCGTTGGAAGTCGCTCCGGCCGGCGATTTGCCCTTGTTAGCCAAACAAACAGGAGCAAAAGTCATCATTATCAACTTAGGGGAAACCTATCTAGACGAAATAGCCGATGTGCTCATCCGCGCCGACGTTGTAGATGTGCTGCCCCAACTAGAAGCGTATTTAACCGTGTGATGAAGATGCAAGAAGTTCAAGAAGTTCAAGAAGTTCACCCTCGTTTGTTTGAGACTGTCAGCCCAGAAGTTTTGACCAGACTGTTGGAAGTGAGCGCACACCTTAGCTCCACGCTCCATCTGGATGAACTGCTGGGGCTGGTGATGAGCGTCGCCACAGATTTGACCAAGACAGAAGTCGCTTCCATTTTGCTGGTGGACGAGACAACCGGGCAGCTCCACTTTGCAGCATCTACACGTGGCGCTGTGCCCGAAGACATCATTGTGCCGTTGGATAACAGCATTGCTGGTTGGGTGGTGCGCCACAGCCGCTCCCTCATTCTCGATGACGTGCAGTCCGACAACCGTTTCTACGCCACCGTGGACAAAGATTTGCAATTTGTAACTCAGTCTATGCTTGCTGTGCCGTTAATCACGCATAACAAAACCATTGGCGCCCTGGAAGTGATCAACAAAAAAGATCACTCCAATTATACCCCCCAAGACGTTGCCTTAATGGAAGCCTTAGCCTCGCAGGCGGCCGTCGCCATTCTCAACGCCCGCTTGTTTAGCCAATCCGATCTGCTGGCAGAGATCATGCACGAGCTGAAAACACCGCTGATGGCGATTCGCTCGGCCAGCGAACTGATGGTTCGGCCTGATTTTCCCCAGGAAAAACAGGCCGATCTGGTGCAAATGATTCGGCGCGAAACCATGCGCCTGTCAACGATGACGCAAGATTTCCTAGACTTTGCCCGGTTAGAATCGGGGCGCGTGCGGCTGAAGTGGGAAGTAATAGATTTGATGCCCATTATTTTGGACGTCGTCCATATTGCTGAGGCGCAGGCGGCCGCGCGCCATATTACCATCACGACACAACTGCCTGACGATTTACCCCGCGCCAACCGGGGACCTCTGCTCTACGGCGACAGCAATCGCCTGAAGCAAGTGCTGCTCAATTTTGTGAGTAACGCTATCAAGTACAATGTGGAAAACGGCCGTATCACGATCACCACCCAGCACAACGGCGCCGAAATGAGCATCGCCATCGCCGACACGGGGCGTGGTATCGCTGCTGAAGATATACCTCATCTCTTTGAACGCTTTTACCGCGTGCCCAATGCCGAAGGCACGGCTGAAGGCAGCGGCATGGGGTTAGCCATTGCCAGGAAAATTGTAGACCAACATGGTGGGCGTATTCAGGTGCGCAGCGTTGTGGACACAGGGACAACCTTCACCATCATTTTACCTTTACAAACCACCCCCTCTGCTTCGCCCGGAACCAGTGGGGCTGACCTGGCGCCACAACCGACCACTAAACCGTAAAACGGCCGCGCGCCGCCGCAGCCGTACTCCCGCCCACCATCACCTCAAATTCGCCCGGCTCCACCGTCCAGGCCATATCCTCATCCCACAGCGCCAGGTCATCATGGGTTAGCGTGAAAGCAAGTTGGCGGCTTTCGCCCGGCTGTAACGTCACCCGCCGCAACCCTTTTAGCTCCTGCTGCGGTCGCGTCACCGAACTGAGACAGTCGCGCACGTAAAGCTGCACAACCTCATCCCCGGCGCAGGGGCTGCTGTTGCGCACCGTCACCATCACCGTCACGGAAACAGGCGCAACGGCCGTCACCGCCACCTGTAAATCGCTGTAGTGAAACGTGGTGTAGCTCAGGCCATGCCCAAACGGGAACAACGGCGCGGCGTCGCTGAACAGGTAGCCCCGTTTGGCCGACGGTTTATGGTTGTAGAAGGCAGGAAGCTGGCCGACTGAACGGGGAAAGGTGATCGGCAGTTTGCCACTGGGGTTGACCTCGCCAAAAAGCATTTCGGCAACGGCCGTTCCCCCCGCCTGCCCCAAATACCAACATTCGACAATGGCCGGAATGCGTTCTGCCGCCCAGGGGATGGAAAGGGGACGGCCGTTAAACAGCAGCAGCACGACCGGCGTCCCCGTCGCCGCCACCGCTTGCAGCAGCGCCTCTTGCGCGCCCGGCAAGTCGAGGCTGTCACGGTCGCCCAAATGGGTCTGGCTCCACCCTTCACGGCAGACGGCCTCATTTTCCCCCAGCGCCAAAATGGCGACGTCGGCCGTTTGCGCCAGCGCCACTGCTGCCGCAATGCGCGCCGCGTCTTCATCTGGGTCAGGCAGCGTGGCGATGTCGCGCCACCACCCCTGCCAACCGCCTCCTTCTTCCGTAATGCGGCATCCTTCTGCGTACACCACTTCCACACCCGGCTCCAGGTAATGGCGAATGCCGTCCAGCGCCGAAACGCCCCCTTCCGCCTGCAAACTGTACCCCCCTTGCAGCAGCGGGGCGGCATTGGGGCCAATGACGGCCACGCGCCGCAATGTGTTCGCGGCCAAGGGCAGCAGCGGCCGTCCATTGTTTAGTGGCAGCGGCTCATTTTTCAGCAGCACGATGGTTTTGCGCGCCGCTTCCAGCGCCAGGGCGCGGTGGGCGGGGCAGCCGACGACGGCCGCCGCCTGCTGCGGGTCGCTGTATGGGTTTGCAAACAGACCCAGTTCAAATTTTTTCTGTAGGAGACGGGCGACGGCCGTATCAATCGTCGCTTCCGGCAGCAGCCCGGCCGTGACCAATTCCTTTAAGGCGCAGAAATAATTGTCCCCTTCCAGGCTCAATTCATAATCCACTCCCGCAGCCAGGGCTTGCCGCGCCGCGTCGGCGCGGTCGGCGGCGACATGGTGCAGCCGTACCAGATCGTTGATGCCGCCGGCGTCGGAAACGACAATCCCGTCAAAACCCCACTCATCGCGCAGCACCTGTTGCAGCAGCCACTTGTTTTTGTGGGAAGGGATGCCATTGATTTCGTTGTAGGAGGGCATGATGGCGGCGACGTTGGCGGTTTGCACGGCCGTTTGAAAGGGCGCCAGGAAAAATTGGCGGACGTCGCGCTCGGCGTAGTTGCCGGGGGCGCAGTTAGTCCCCCCTTCCGGCTGGCCGTGAACGGCAAAATGCTTGGCCGTCGCCAGCACCCGGTCGGACGCAAAGCCGGGGCCGCGCCCTTGCAGTCCGTGAATGGCCGCCGCCCCCATCTGGCTCGCCAGGTATGGGTCTTCGCCATACGTTTCTTCGGTGCGCCCCCAGCGAGGGTCGCGCGCCAGGTCCAGCACCGGCGTCAAAGCCCAATTGCCACCACGCGCGCGCATTTCGGCGGCGGCGGCCGTAAACACGCGCTCCACCAGGTCTACGTCCCAGGTAGCGGCCAGTCCCAAGGCTTGCGGAAAGCTGGTCGCGCCCCAACCCATCAGCCCGTGCAGCGCCTCGTCAATGATGAAGGCGGGGATGCCCAGCCGGGTTTCGTGCAGGGCATACTGTTGAATGGCGTTAACGGCGGCGGCCGCTTCCTGGCTGGTGCGGTAAAGGCCAACGCGGCCGACGCTGCCCACGCCATGCGGCAGGTTTTGTCGCAGCAAGTCTATATCGGGCGGCCCCTCAACGTCGTCACGCGGGTGGACGCCGGGTAAAGAAAAGCTGGTCATTTGCGCCAGCTTTTCATCTAATGTCATGCGCGACAGCAGGTCAGCAACCCGATCCGCAATTGGGAGCATGGAGTTTTGGTAGGGGTAAGGGTTCATAAGGTTTATTATGGTTCAACCTAACACGGCAAAGGTCGCCGGTTGGATGGCGCGGGCGATGATGGCTTGCCGCGCGCCGCTATCGGTCAGCACAGCCAGCTCATTTTCGCGCTGGCGGGCATAAACGGAACTGACGATCAACGCTTCGTCGGCATAGCCGGGATGGCACATGATCTCATAGACGCCTTGCGCCGGCAGGTTGTTGATGAGGCGCAACAATTCGGCGCGGGTAGCCATCTGGTCGTAAAAAGTGGCGTAGAAAGCGTCGGGCGCGCGCGGCGTGAACTCGACGAGCAGGCGCGGCATGAAGTCGCGCAGGGCATCGTGAAGATAGTCAGGGATACCGATGATCTGGCCGTCGGTCGTGGCCGTTGGCAGCCGAATGGCGCACCCATATTCCTGCGCCAATTCAAGCATGGCGCGAAACAGCCCTGCGGTGAAGTACGCGGCATGATGGTGCGCATCGAGGTGTGTCGGCGGGCGGCCGGCGGCGCGCATAAATTTTTCAATCTGGGCGCGCCATTCTGACTGGGCTTCGGCCGGGTTAATTTCTGGCAGCCGCTCCATCAGGCTGCGCAGATCGTGGAATGTACCGGTGGCGGCGGTGAGTGTGGGGATTTGTGGGGGTGGCAGCAACGGCCGTCCTGACGTCAGCACCAGATGCACCCCCAGGCCAAGTTGGGGCGTGTCGCGTAGAGCCAGGGCTATGTCTTCATCGGTCGTGGCGAAGTTCATCATGCAGGTCGTGGACGTGACAATCCCGTGCTGGTGTGCGTCACGGATGCCACGCGAGATGCCGGCGCTGCGGCCGTAATCGTCAGCATTGACAATTAAGTGTAGGGTCATCTTTGTCTCCAAAAATAAAAATTACACAGTTACACTGAGTCATCAGTTACACAGAGAACACAGAGGAGACACGGAGATTCACAGAGAGA
>JACSRF010000641.1 GCA_014879875.1 Anaerolinea sp. | reverse complement strand
ACGCAGGCCACCGTTTCCGGTTTTGGGCAGCCAGGGCGCAGGCATGAGCGCGTCACGCTTCTTGCGCCCACACCTGCTCCGCTCTAAATCACGCCAAACATCACCTGGCGCGACTGGTTGATGCGCCCCAGGTTGCCCGTGGCCTCTTCCAGAAAGACGGTCAACCGCCGTTCCAGTTCAAGGGATTTGGCCCACAGCAGCTCTTTGGTCACCGACCCGGCCGGCCCCAAGAACACCTGCCTGGTGCGGATACGGCCGTTCACCCGCCGTCCTTTCTGCAAACTGGCCAACATCTCCTCAGAGCGGCGGCGTTTGCCTTGCTTGTAGGTCAGGGTGTAAATGCCGTGCGGCAGGACTACGATTTTACGCTCCGGCCGCTGCAGCCAGCCCTCGCGCAGCGTTTCAAACCACTGCACGCGCATCTCGCCGCGCAGCTTCACCACCTCCTGGCCCATCGGGGACAAGGCGGCGAAAGGCAGCAGGTACTTTATCCGATACTCCTGGTAAATATTCACCAGCGACTCCCTTTCCAGGTCGCCCACGGCCCCCGATATATCCTCCCAGGTATAACCGGTCAGGCGCATCGCCACGACGAGCGCGCCGCGATACATTTGCTCCGGATACCAGCGTTCGCTGCTGATGCCTACCAGAAGGATGAGCAAATCGCGGAAGAGATCGGCCGTATCTGGCGGCGGAGACGATTCACGCTGCTGCACCGCCCATTCCACCGGCCGGGGAACCAGGTCCCACGGCTGTGCCTGCCGCAGCCGCCAGGCCAGATTATCGTCGCCGCTTTCGTCATCAGCATCAATGCTGTCGGCAGTGTCTACCAGGGTGTAGTTGCGCGCCACGAGAGATTTCCACCCGTCGTTCAGTCCGCGCACGTGGACCCAGGCGTAATTTTTCAAGGCAGTACGGGCGCAGGCATAGGCATAGGCCAGTGGTTGGCGCTGGTTTTCCAGGAACGCCAGCAGGGCGGTTTGTTTCATATCGGCCCAATGGACCTGCCATTCACGGCCGTTAAAGTGGTACTGCTGCCCCAATTCACGCGCCAGCGCCCCGGCGCGCGCCTGCAACTCCGCCAGCGGCACATCGCCGGTGAGCAGCGCAAGGGGCAGCCCATCGCCATCGGGTAAGGCTTGATAAGTGTTCATGACTTTCTCCGGGCAAGTAGCACAACGCCCGGCCCGGAAGCGCCAATGGCCTCCGGAGCCGGGCGAAGAAAAGCGCCGGGTTGTTTGTCCGGCGTCGTCGGTTAACAACAGTGCGAATCCCGGCCCGGCCCCCATAAGAGGCAAAGCCGGGCAGCAATCAGGATTACTCTCGGTCAGCGCCATACGGCCGTCCGTTATAGGATTTGGTCACATCCCGCACATACGGGCTGCGCCGCGGCCAAAACAGGATGACCAGGATGGCGACAAGAGAGATGAGGATTAGGGCTTCGAGCATGAGACCTCCGGTTAAGACATGTGGCTAAATAAAAAAAGCAGCCACCCGGTTGGGTGACTGCTCTCTCTCATTGGAAGCGACGCCTATTTCAGAACGGGATTTCGTCCTCGGCGTAGGCCGGTTCGGCCGTGCCGTTGGCGTGACCGTTGGCGTGACCGTTGGCGCCATTGCCATTGCCGTTGCTGCCCAGGAACTGCACCCGGTCGGCCACCATCTCAAACGATGCGCCTACCGTGCCGTCGTGCCGTGTCCACAGGCGCGGGCCGCCGGTGTGCGGATCGGGACGTAGCCGCCCTTCGACCAGCACCTGGCGACCTTTGTCCAGGTATTGGTTGGCCGCTTCGGCCTGACGCCCCCACACGGAAACGCGGTACCAGGTGACTTCTTCCTGCGGCTGGCCGGTGGCGCGATCTGTCCAACGCCGGTTACAAGCCACGGAAAGGTTGGTCACAGCCTGGCCGTCGGGCATGTACTTCATTTCTGGCGCGCTGCCCAAATTGCCAACGATGATGAGTTTTTGATACATGTGTCACTCTCCTTAAACGTAAATTTGGTTGATAAAAAACTCATCTTATCTGGCGCGATAGCGCCTCCGGGCAGCCCTGCCAGCCCCTTTGCTTTTGCCCCAGGCCTGGCTCAAGTAGAAAAAAGAAAAAGACGGCAACGCTCCCTGGAAGGGGTAGTCAGTTACCGTCTTGATGAATAAGAAAGAAACGTTAACTTGCCGGTTCTAACACGGCCAGCACGTTGCCGTCCACCGCGTGTGCCCAGGCGATGCGCCACTGGTCATGGCGGATGGCCGCCAGTTCGTGGTCGCGCTGCACGTAGCCAAACAGGTTGCCATGCGGCGTGCGCGTCACCACCCGGTCGTTGTCAGTCACTTCAGTGGTAAGCAGCATGCCCCGAAACTGCTCTTGCACGAAGTCGGCAATGCGCGCTTTGGCCTGCTCCCGTTCGGCCGGCGGCACGTCGCTCATGCGGCTATAGGCACGGCCGTTTCGTGAATTGAGCCAGTTCAGCCAGACCCCGTTCAGCCTGACCGGTACGCCGGAACGCCGCGCCTGCGGCTCATCGCTGTAGTGGAGAACGGCGCCCCTGCTTGTCCAAACCGGTTCGCCCAACAGCCCAATCTGGCGCAGGGCGTCGAGCGTGGCTTGCGCAATGCCTGACTCACGACCACTGCCATCCCGTTTGGCGCCCAACTGCCAGATGAGGGCATCGCGCACCGGCTCGCCGTTCCTTCGACCTGACTCAGGATAAATTTGTGGCCCCTGCGCATATAGATACGCCGCCGCACCTACCAAGACACACGGCCGTTTCTCCACCGGCCACTGCGCCAGAAACGCTTCACTGGCTTCACGGGCGGCGTCGAAGCTTGTGTTGAGCGCAGCCGAAACATCATCGGGGGCGACTTCATCGCCAGCGCCAACGGCACCGATTGCCTGCCGGATGGCGCGACTGTACGCCTGGCGCAGCTCCTTGCCGACATGCAGCCAGTCACGGCCGTGTTCAAAGAGTTCCAGCGGCGGGCACGCTTCCGTAGCCAGCGCTTCCACGTCGGCCCAATACTGCGCTTTGTGCAACTCCAGGGCATTGGCCAGAATGTCCAGCCAATGGGCGTGTGGGCAATCGCCGGTCTGACGACCGTTTGCCGCCGCCTCCGCCCGCGGCCGCAGCCATTCCGGCAGCCGGTCCAGCAGCACAGCGGGCATAGCGCGGTTGGCGTTGGTCTGACCGTGTTTGACCATGCGGGTGATGGCCATCTGGTTCCACCGCTTCACGGGGGCCAGGTTCAGCCCGGTTTTCACCGAGCCGTCAATGACTGCCTCCAGCGTAGCCGGAAGCTGGTCTGGTAAACGGCCGTAGATCGCTTTGCACAACATGGCAACGTTACAAAACCCGCCTAAAACGCCCTGGTTGGCGGCGGCGCGATGGATGGTTGACACCATAGCTTCGATGGAGTAAGATGCTTCTACTTGTGTTGAGTCGCTTGCTTCCGTTAATTGACCGTACTGATAGTTGACGCTATCAATGCGGTTCGGGAGCAGGCGGCTTTTCATTTTGGGGGCTGCCAGACGGCCGTTGGCTGTGTCCCAAGCGATGACGTGGCTGTTCGCAGTTGGTTGCAAAACCACATACTCGCCCAATTGATTAGGGCTGCGCCAGATAAGCATTTTGGATTGTCCGCCATCGCTGACATCGGCAAACGGGAAAACCCAGACGGCGTCATCGCCATCACAACCACCCAAAACATCTACAATTGTCGTCAGCCAATCGCTGTCATTGACCCAGGCGGTAGCACAAGTTTGGTCGAGTTCGATATGACCTTCTGGCACATGACGATTACCCACCGCGGCTGGGAATAAATAATAGCGGCCTCCAGGCGCGGGACAGCGCAGCTTACTGGCGCGGCTGCCCAACCGGTTGAGATGCTGCCGGGCTACGGCCTTGACCATCCCGGCAAACCACATCAGGCTGCCGCCGCTGGCGATATACTCGCCCACGTGCCAGTCGGCCAGGCTGTCTAAAACCTGCGCTGAGCCTGTCGAAGTGTCGGAGACGGATTCAAAATCATATAGGCGGTTGAGGATAGCTTCTAAACGGCCGTTGCGAATCCCACTCAGGAACAACTCGCTCTCCATGCCTGCCCAGGCCAACAGGTGTTCTGGCTGGAAGAAGGGGTGCAAGTTGATAATGCTTTGAATGTCCAGGCACATTTGGTCTTCACTGTGGATGGGGTTGAGGCCGATGAAGACACGGCCGTCTGTCAATGCCAGCTCCTGTTTGGCGCTGCCGGCGGGGAACAGGAAATCGGCGGACGTTCCGTCCACTGCTAAGTCCTCGACTACCAGCACGTGCCCCTTGTCCTGTCCGCCAGCGTGCAGCGTCGTCACCTCGAAACGGTTGGTGTGCAGCAGCTCGCGGCGGTGGCGTTCATCGAGATCGAGGCTGTCGGCCAGGCGCTGGATGAAGCCACGGCTGACCTGACCACTGCCGTCCCATAAACGGCCGTCGAGGTGCGGGTTGTAATCTATCGTGACCTCTTTGTCGCTAAAGAAGCCCCAGTAACGAAACGGCCGCATCACGCGGGAGAGCCGTTTGGAAAGCACGTAGCCGCCCTTGTGCATGGAGAGTTGCAGGCCGGAGCGAGCCAGGAAGGTCTTGGTATCCATGCCAGGAATGGTTAAATCCAGCACTTTATCGTCCTTCACCCAGCGCAGAGCCGGCCCTGAGTACTTCGGCAAGCTCAGCCCAGGCTCTGTCGAAGGGGTGGGGGGATCCGCCTGGAAAATCTTAGTCAGCACTTCTTCGTCACCGAACGTATGAGAGACAATCTGCCACTGTAGTTCGTTGGGCAAGAACGGATAGGCTAAACCACCACGATTATCATCAAAACGTAAAACGGTCATCATCTTTCTCCTATTAAATTGGGTTTTGAAATGGATTGATAAAGGGGGAGCGCATAAATGCGCCAATGCGCCGCTCCCCCAGAAAGACATTAGAAGGGAAAATATTCGTCGTCAGCAGGCGGTCTTGCCTTGCCGCGGACCACTTTGGGCACTTGTGCTGAGCGAAGCCGAAGTAATGGTCGAAACCAGTAGACATCCACACCAGTTTGCCGTACCTGCTCGTCGCCCTGACAGAACCGATAGCCCAGGTGCAGCCGTCTCCACTGCCAACGGCCGTTGCTGCGGTGCAGCGTGGGAATCCGAACACCAACGTAGGCGTCATTGTGATCCAGAACAAAGCACTGGTTGACCTCCAGGTGCAGCGGCCCGATATGAGCGGTGTAGGCATCCTCGCAGGCGCCATGATGCTCTTCATAGCCACGCGCCCAGCGGCTGAAGATGAGGCGGGAAACCAGGCCGGCCATGAGCGCAGCCGAATGGTTGAATACACGTTGGGTAAACATGAAAAACGCTCCTTTTGGGTTTGAATGGGGGAATAGAAATGAAAAACGGCCGTTACCTGGGGAGATAACGGCCGTTGCCAATCACTTTGTTGGTTGATCAATTAAACGGACTGGCGCTGCACCCACGCAGCGGCCGCTTTCACCACATCGCCGTGACAGGGACCGGGCTTACACCAACATATCAACACGGTCTGGGCATTAATGGCTTTGAGCGCATCCAGAATTGTTTCATCGCCAGCCTGAATACGCTCCCACAACCAGCGCTTGTAATGGGGCAATGTCTGGCCGCGCCCGCCGAAATCTCTAACCTTGAACGGGTTCGCCAGTGGGGACTGCACCAAACCGGCATAACGATTGGCCCGACCAATATAGACCCACCGGTCGCCAAAGGTCTGGTGCAACGCCTGGACAGAGCCATACTGTTTGAAGTTGGCAATCTGGCACATAATTTACACCACCTGCTGCCGCGCCGCTGCCTGGGCTAACGCATCGCACCGCTCATTCAGGGCATGGCCGCTGTGCCCGGCGACAACTTGCACGCTCAGGTGATGCCCGGCAGCCAATGCCCGCACCTGCTGCACCAGGTCATGATTAGCCCTGGCTTTGCCGCCACTTCGGCCAGGCTCAGTGCAGGCTTTCAAAATCGTGGCCACATACTGGCTGTCTGTGACCACCATGACCCTTCGGCGTTGCTCAGGACATGCCTGGCAGCGGCGTTTGAGGGCGGCTAAACCAACAATGACCGCTTGCATCTCCATGCGGTTGTTGGTGGTGTGCGCTACACCACCAGTCAGCACCTTTTCGTATGCGCCAGATTGCAGAATAGCCGCATACCCACCAGGGCCGGGATTGTTGAGGCAAGAGCCATCGGTATACAGAAAAACTTGATTTAGTTTGGTACAAACAGACATCATGAACAGACCTCCTTTTGGTCGTAAATAAGGTAAAGAAAAGGCTGGTTGCAGACACAAGTCCCACAACCAGCCTATTCTCACCAAACCTTACAAAAAGCTTCACAAGGCCCACGACCGAAGGTCGTCATGAGGTTTGTTTACCAGGGTGCTGCTCTATTTCCTGCCAGTTTCATACCGGGTTAAGTAGATCACGGGGACACGTTATGTGTCTCGGTGCTCAAATTATTACGATACAGCGATATAACGATATAATTTACTCATACTAAACAGGAGATTGAGAGCAATGACCCTCAAAGTAATAAGACCAATTCCCTTTTGAGTTTTATAGTGAGCATTTCACCGTTGCCCTGGCCAATGATCGCAAACTCTACGTGCCCATGCAGGCATTGTGTGATGCCATGGGTTTACAAGCTCATGGTCAAATCCGGCGAATCCGCGAACATGAAGCGATGGCCAATACCCTGGTCAATCTCAACATCATGTGGAACTATGGCGATGAGGCGGCGCGGGAGCGGGACATGATCTGCCTGCGCCTGGATCGGTTACCGTTTTGGATGGGCACTATTCAAACCAACCGTATTCCTGACGAAAGTAAGCGGGAGCGTGTTGTCCAATTCCAACGCGATTTCGCCGATGTTGCCTGGGCCGCATTCCGGCGCGAAATTCTGCCAGACGATATGTTGGCGGAAATGGATGCCAGTCTGCCACCGGCTCAACAAGAATATCTACGTCTTATGGACGAAGCGGCCAATCTGAAACAGCATCTGCAAACCCACGATCGCAGTCTAGTAGTTCAACCGACAAGTTTTGACGGGTTATGTTTTGTGAAAAATCCGTCAAAACAACATTGTTG
>JACSRF010000640.1 GCA_014879875.1 Anaerolinea sp. | reverse complement strand
TATGAGGCGGCACTGGCTGACCTCGACCGGGCGATTGAACTGGATGAGAAAGAAGCTTGGGCTATCGCCAACCGGGGCGAGACCTACCGGTTAATGGGCAACTACGAGGCAGCACTGGCCGACTTCGACCGGGCCATTAACCTGTATGGAAAATATCCCCGGGTTATCTGGATCATTATCAATCGGGTTTTTGGGATGGGACGGAGATACGCCTATGCTATCGCCCACCGGGGCGTGACCTACCGGCTAATGGGCAACTACGAGGCGGCACTGGCCGATTTTGACCGAGCCATTGAACTGGATGAAAATGATTGGTATTGTTACGATCGTTCCATAGTCTATCTAGCAAAATCCCGATTAAACGCAGCGGAGAAAGACCTCCAACGAGCCATTACCCTTGCCAAACAGAAGTATCAGAATGAGCCAGGAAACTGGAATAACACTCTAAATTTGGCGCTTTACCGTCTAGCAGCGGGGCAAACGGCCGATGCTGAACGCTTATATCGTGAAAGCGCAGATGCGCCGGCCGGTTTCATTCGAGAAGCAATCCTTGACCTGGAATATTTTTTGGCTGTGCTGCCGGAGCATGAGCAGGCAATAGCAATGCGGAATTATCTTTTGTCGCGGGTGCAGAAGGGGTGACAATCGCTTTGGAAAGAGATGATCATCCCTCGACGCCATGCACGAGCGCATTCTGCTGCGCCGCGTCGGTGGCAGCCTGGCTGGAGGTGTCTCCAAAAATAAATTCGGTAGTTACAAGCCAAACCTATGTCGGGAAATACTAACCCCAAAGTTCATTATTGTGGGAGTAGTAGTATAGGAATTCAACATTTATGAAAGCGGACAGTCTTAAAATCAACAAGGTCTTTAGCAGTGGTGGCGATGTGCATTACGTTTTGCCTCACTTCCAGCGGGAATACGCCTGGGAAAAAGAAAACTGGCAGATGCTGGTCAAGGATATTTTCAGCACCTATGACGTGTATGACGATAAAAAACCGCCAGAGCATTTCATGGGCGCATTGGTGGTCATCAACGACGGCACACGCAATGGCACCGTGCCGGTTTTCCGCCTGGTAGACGGACAGCAGCGCCTGACAACCATTTCCCTTTTTTTGCACGCGCTTGGCCGGTTGGTGCAGGAAAGTGACGCCAAACTCTACAAACGCATTCAGCGCGTCCTGGTCAACGAGGATGAACCGGGATTGTTGTATTTCAAGCTGCTGCCCACCAAAAAGTATGGCGATCAAGATAGTTACCTGGCCATCCTGCAAAACCAGCCTGTACCCCCCAACGTGGACTCCAAGATTCCATTGGCCTACGCCTATTTTCAAAAAGAGTTACACACCCGCTATCAACAAGGCAAGTTTGACCCCAACCAGCTTTTTATTGTGGCGATGAATTGTTTACAGGTGGTCTTCATTGATTTGAACCAGAACGAACGGCCCTACGAAATCTTCGAAAGCCTGAACTACAAAGGCAAGACGTTGACCCAGGCCGATCTGGTACGCAACTACATCGCCATGAAACTGCCCGAAAAACACCAGACAAGCGTATTCGAGACGCTCTGGTCGCCCATTGAAGCGATGCTGCAAGAACGGCGTACAGTCGGCCGTTCCCGGCTCGGCGAACTGACTGCATTTTTACGCCACTACCTTGCTTACCACGTTGGGGTATTGTGCAACGAAGAACACGTCTATTCCCGCTTCCGTGATCGCGGCGAAACACTGGATACGGACGCATTCGTGGAAGAGATTGCCATATTAAAACGATTTGCCGGCTACTATAATCGGCTGCTGCGCCCGGAGCATGAATCAGATAAAGAAATAAGGCAGCAGTTACACCGGTTAAACGTATTAGAAGTTTCTACCGCTTACCCATTTTTGCTTTTTGCTTATGAAGCCCTGGAAAAGAAGGAAATTAGCCGGGAAGATTTCCTGGAAGGATTGACCTTGCTGGAGAATTATCTAGTACGCCGCGTCTTGGTGCGTGAATCAACCAACTACCTCAATAAAATGTTCCCCATCCTTGCCAGAGACGTGGATACAAAGCAATTTGGAACAACCTTACGCCAGGCGCTGCTAACCAAGAACTACCCCAGTGACGTTCGTATCCGCCAGGCGGCGGAAACGGCCAAGTTATACAGCAGCAGCGGCCGTCCCCGGCTGACCCTCATTCTGGAGACCATCAACCGCCATCTATCGACCGGTTCAGGAGCCTACACCCAACTTGATGGCGCGGCAACCATCGAACACATCATGCCGCAAAAACCCAGTGACGAATGGAAACAAACTTTAGGTGAGAACCTGATGCAAGATTATGAACTCCTGCATACTCTGGGTAATTTGACGCTGGTGACCCAAGAGTGGAATTCAAACTTGTCTAATGCCGCGTATGCCGACAAAAAGGCAAAACTCCGAGTGCACGGCCTGCTGCTGAACAAAAATTATTTTCAAAACGGGCCTGATACTTGGAATGGAGACATGATTCGGGAACGCGCCGCCTATCTGGCCGAGCAGATTGCGGCCATATGGCCATCTCTGGGAGACGTACCGGAACCAAAAGGCTGGCAGGAACGGCCGAAATCGTTGACGATTCTAGGCGATACATTTGAGGTAAAAAGCTGGCGTGACGTAGTGCATCAAACAGCCGAATGTGTGGCACAAGTCAGCGATGATTTCGCCGCTGTGACAGTAGATGTTTCCAGTTATTTTAGTCTGGAGCCATTTCAGGGGAAATGCCGCCAATTGTCGAATGGCTGGTGGCTGTACGTCAATCTGTCATCCGACACCGTCAAACGTATTTGCGACACGCTGATTGATGCGTCAGGTATCCCGGAAGAAGAGTTTGAACTGGAAGTATGGTGATGAACCAGCAAGTGTCGGCTATGGAAACGGGACTAATCGGAACAGCCAAACTCTGCAAGCCATTGGAAAGATGGCTGTGTGGCGACCCGCCGCCATTTGTGAACGGCAGTTTGTCTGTCGCTGAATTGTCCGGCAACGAAAGATATAGGCAACAGGTTTGGGGCAACCCGGTTATAATAAGGGTAGTAGTGATGCTGAACGGAGGCAAAAGGTGGGAACAAAAGTAACGTTAACAATTCCTGATTATATCTACCAGCAAGCGAAACAGATCGCCCAAAGAGAGGAACGGCCGTTGGCCGAAGTGTTCAATGAGGCATTGGTGCAAATTTTCCCGGCGACTCACGTCAGCCCGGACCGGGCGCAAATGGAACAGGAACAGGCAGTCTTTCGCCGCTTGCATTCGCAGTTACTGGCGCAGTATCCGGGGGAATATGTGGCCGTCTATCAAGGCCGGGTCGTTGACCGTGATGCAGATCGGTTGGCGTTGGCGGCCCGCATAGATGAGAAGTATCCACAGACGGTCGTACTTATTAAGCAGGTAACGGCCGAACCAGACAAAGTGCTGTATATGCGGTCGCCGCGGTTGGTGCAGGAATAATGGCCGTATATTCACACGATTACGACGGCGACGTTTATGATCCGGCCGCGCCCATTGTTGAAATTGTAGTCAGCCATACCTCTCCGGGCGGGCTGGCGGAAACATTGTCCGCTTTGGTAGACTCCGGTGCTGATGCGACTATGCTGCCCATAAATATCCTGACTCGTGTCGGTGCACGTTTTCTGGAAACCCGGCAAATGCGCGGCGTTACCGGCCATCGGTTGGTAGTAGACACATATCTGGTAACGATTCGCTTAGGACCGCACACACTGCATGGTATACAGTCTGTAGCCATGCGAGAAGGCATTGAAGCGGTGGTCGGGCGAGATGTGCTAAATCAATTAGAAGTCGTCTTAAATGGCCCGGCAAATGTAGTGGAAATTGTCGCGTGATCACCCCGGAAATTGTTTCCTGTCCTGATCATGTGTTCACCTGCCTCGGCGATGAGGCTCCGGATTTTCTGAAGGTGTTTCGGGCGCCGTCAGGCACTGTAACAAAAAGGGGTCCTTCCCTGGCCCTGTTCTGCTCGGCGAAAGCTCCGGCTGGCATCTTGCTGGCCATCCACGACCTGGCGCAGCAATGGCGGCAGGGATCACACGTTATCATCAGCGGTTTTCACTCTCCAGTAGAGCAAGAAGCGTTTGAAATCTTGCTGCGCGGGCCGGGGCAGGTCATTTACTGTCCGGCACGGGGTCTGCCCAAGCGGTTTCCACCTGCCTGGCGTGAGGCATTGGAGGCTGGTCGGCTGACTATTCTTTCTCCCTTTCCAGATAGCGTTCGGCGAGCCACAAAGGAAACGGCAATTTACCGCAATCGCATAGTCGCGGCTTTGGCCGATACGGTCCTGGTGGCCTATGCCCATCCTGGCAGCAGTACGGAACAGTTGGCCCAAGAGGTTTTGGCGTGGGGTAAGCCAATCTACACCATAAATCAAACAACAGGACAACGTTTGATCGATTTCGGAGTGTTGGTTTGGGAGTCAAATTATGAGTGATTACACCGGATATTTTTATATCGTCGATGAACCTAATCGTGCCAAGTCTCTTAGATCAAAGATTAGTAGGGAGGGCACATTCACCGATACTCTCAGTGTTTCAGATTGGCGCAATGGAAATGTTGATGTTTTTTTGCTTTCAATAGATAACGATGAATTAAATTTTGTTGGCCTGGGGTATCTTGGAAAAAGAGTGGCTACAGCTAAAAACTTGGTGCGTTTTAGCAATCTTTTTGAAGTTGCGCCGCCTATACCTTTACAGACAATTGAAAGCCGTATGAAGACCCGCTTGAGGCATCAATTTGTTAGATCTTCAAGCGGCGCAGGGGGCAAAATCCCCGAAGTGACCTGGGATGAAATGTTAGATGTCATCCAAGCGATTAATGTAAAAACTGGTTTGGAAATCAGACGATTAATCGAACTACTCAACACCGATCTGGAGAATTTCGATCTGGCCGGTGCTGCAATAGTTGCTCAAGAACGGGATGCAACCAATCTCGTACTGCGTTTAGCTGACTTCGATCAAAAGCATATTGTGGATTGGACACAACAAACTCAAGACCAGACAGAAACATTGCCGCCATTTTTGGTAGGGCTAAACGAAAATATTGATATTTTGGAAGACTCCATGATAAGCCACGATCTTCAGGTATTTGGTGAGTGGGAAAAGATAGCACAACATCAAGTGGGTGCAGTCATCTTCAAAAAGCAGCACGAGACTTTGACGATTATGAACGTGAATCGGCACCCAGTCGAGAAAAATCTGGGAGTTGATTTATTTTATTATCACCATGATTATCATTCTTACGTTATGGTGCAATACAAAAGAATGCAACAAGAAAAAGGCGGGCCTGTTTATCGCCCTTTATTAGATAAATCTTATCAGGCAGAAATTGCAAGAATGCAGGAGTTCTCTCGGATTCTAGCTGAGTTAGAAGATAAGTCTTTCACTCTCCAGGGGTACCGTTTACGTCCTCAATTATTCTTTTTTAAGTTGTGCCCAGTAAAAGTTTTTGATCCAACTTCAGCAGATATGGTGAAAGGCATGTATATGCCGCTTGATTACTGGGAAATGCTTATGCAGTCACCAGATGTGATTGGACCAAAAGAAGGTACCCAGGTTTCCTTTTATAATGCAGGCAGGTATTTTACAAACAGCCAATTTATTAACTTGGTTCAGGAGGGATGGATCGGTTCACGGCTGGTAGACAAAGACATTATCAGCGATGTCATTAAGGAGTCTATCGAAGGTAAAAAATCTGTCATCCTCGCAGCTAAACAGCGCGTACAGAAGAAGAAATCGCAAGCAAGAACTCCCCGCAACGGCTAATGATTTGGCGCAGGTTATCTGCCATGGTAACGGTGGTGTATAGAAGTAAAATCGACCATGAAATCCGACAAACGCCCAACCACACGCCAAGAAGTCTTTAACTGTTTAAGTCGATTACTTGGCTCAAACGCATACGAATCCATCATGAATTTTGTCAACTTGCACGAAAATGCTCAAGTTGACCAGGCGGTTGGCGAACTCTGCAAATTCGACGCGACCATTGGCGGATTTGGGCTTCATACAATTGCCGGACGTAATTCGTTAACTGGAATACCGGGAGTGACTGTTGACGATCGGGATATTTACCGCCCTGTTCAGTACATCTTGGCAGTATTGAACGGCTCAAATGCCGCTTTTCAATCTCGCAATGTAGTAGAAATGGCCTGTGCTCATGTTGAGGCTGTTCTCAAGCGAATTGCTACTTCTGGTTTCTTGGGGGAGTTGGTGAACGGCCGTAAGCCGATGGGAGCTTTGCTTAGGGCAAAATTCGAGAAAAAGTTACCACCTGCTCTGTACCAAGATTTGCTTTGGCTAAACGATTCGATTTACATTTTTGCCAAACATGAATACGGTTCACGTCCTGGAAAACGGGCCGAAGAATCGTACTTTGATTTAGACGAAGCTGTTGCCATATACTTCATTGCCCGTTATCTCGTTGTTCAGTTGTCGCAGTAGAGCGGGCAGAGCAAAGAATATGATACGGGAGTAATGATAGTCGAACCCGCGATCTCTAAAAGCAAAAAGCTCTCGATTAAATCGAGAGCTTTTCAAACTGTGCTATAAGACGGGAGCGACGGGGGTCGAACCCGCGATCTCTGGCTTGACAGGCCAGTGTGTTAACCACTACACCACGCCCCCTCTTATTTTTGTGAAGCGACGGAAATAATAGCAAACATTATGGGTTGTGTCAATAGCATGAAAATAATTGATTAATCGCTATACTTGCCGCTGTGAGCTTCCTGACGCCCCTTTCCCTGCTCTTCGGCCTGCTGGCGCTGCCGATCATCATCCTTTACATGCTGCGCCTGCGGCGGCGCGAAACGTTGGTCAGCAGCACCTTGCTCTGGCAAAAACTGCTGCGTGACCGCGAAGCCAACGCCCCCTGGCAAAAACTACGCCGCAACCTGCTGCTCCTCTTACAACTGCTCATTTTGGCCGCGTTGGCGCTGGCGCTGGCACGGCCGTTTCTCCCCGTCCCCAGCGTCGTCAGCGGCAGCGTCGTCATCCTGCTCGATGGCTCCGCTTCCATGACCGCCACCGACGTCGCCCCCACCCGTTTTGCCGCCGCCAAAGTGGAAGCGGAACGGCTGATTAACGACCTCGGCGGCAGCCAGCAAATGACCATCATCAAGGTGGGCTACACGCCCGATGTG
>JACSRF010000236.1 GCA_014879875.1 Anaerolinea sp. | reverse complement strand
GAAGCATCCCGTTCACCTGACTAAACCGTAGGGATTCTTCCCCGTTCGACTTCGCTCAGGGCCGAAGACCCCGCTCAGACCTGTCCTGAGCTTATCGAAGGAATGACAATTCGCGGACTAATTTGTAAAGGACAACTTCTGCTTTTTGAACCATGCTAAAAAGTCCTGTTACAACGGGTGCTCTGAACCTGTTTTAACAGGTTTTCGCTTGTATCAGCCTGTGAATTCCATTCACAGGCTGAATACCCGACAGTATCATCGGTTATCAGTAATCCGTCATTGCGTGATCACCGTTCACCGTTCACCGATTACCGTTCACCGTTCACCGTTTACCCAAAGCGCCCTGTAATATACTGCTCGGTGAGTTCGTTCTGTGGGTTGGTGAAGATGTCATTGGTTTTGCCAAACTCAACCAGATACCCGGCGCGGTCTTCACCCATATTGAAGAACGCAGTGTAATCAGAGGCGCGCGCCGCCTGCTGCATATTATGGGTCACAATGAGAATTGTATACTTTTTCTTCAATTCTTGAATCAACTCCTCAATGCGCAGGGTGGCAATGGGATCAAGCGCCGAGGCGGGTTCATCCATCAAAATAATCTCCGGCTTGACGGCAATGGTACGCGCAATGCACAGGCGCTGCTGCTGCCCACCGGAAAGCGACAGCCCGCTTTGCTTGAGTTTGTCTTTCACCTCGTCCCACAAAGCTGCCTGGCGCAGAGATTGCTCTACCAGTTCATCCATATTCCCTTTGAAGCCATTGACGCGCGCGCCCCAAGCAATATTGTCGTAGATGCTTTTGGGGAATGGGTTTGGCTTTTGGAACACCATGCCAATGCGCCGCCGCACTTCAACCGGGTCTACGTCTTTGGCGTAGATGTTTTTGCCCTGGTAACGAATTTCCCCTTCCAGGCGGGAGGTGGGAACCAGGTCGTTCATGCGATTGAAGGCGCGCAGCACGGTGCTTTTGCCACAACCAGACGGCCCGATTAAGGCGGTGATCTGGCGTGGCGTGAATTTGAGCGTCACGTCTTTGACGGCGCGAAAACTGCCGTAATAGATATTGATGTTATGGGCTTCAATGGCATAGTGCCCATTGGTTGAAAATGTTGTTTCGGTCATATCGCTTACCCCATGCGAATGCTGTAGCGGTTACGCAGCAGCACGGCCGTTGCATTCAACGTCAACAGCAGCGCCAACAGCACAACAATCGCCGCCGCCGCAATGTTGCGGAATTCCGCCTGCGGCCGTGACGTCCATTGATAAATTTGAATCGGTAACGTGGTGAATTTAGAAAATGGACCAGATGGGTCTATGGTGATGAACGTGGAAGCGCCCACCACCACCAGCGGCGCCGTTTCGCCCAGCGCGCGCGACACCGCCAGGATGGTCCCGGTGAGGATGCCCGGCAGGGCATTGGGCAGCACGTGCGCCCAGGTCGTCTGCCATTTGGTCGCCCCCAGCGCCAGGCCAGCCTGCCGCAAGGAGCCGGGCACGGCGCGCAGCGCCTCTTGGGCGTTGATGATCAGGATCGGCAGGATGAGCAGCCCCAATGTTAACCCGGCGGAAAGGATGGTACGGCCGTTCGCCGTCGCCCCCGATTCCACCGCCCCAAAAGCGGCCCCACTGGTCAACGCCTCCAGCGTGCGCACAAACACGGCCAGCCCCAACATCCCATAAATAATGGACGGCACACCGGCCAGGTTGTTGATATTGGTTTGCAGCAGACGGTTCAGCCGGTTATCAGCCGCATACTCTTCCAGGTAAATGGCCGCCCCAACGCCGATGGGGAAGGAGAAAAGGACAGTGATGAGGATCACCCACAGCGACCCGAAGATGGCGGTGCGCACGCCGGCGTATTCAGGCGTACTGGATTGCGGGTCACGTACAAAGTCGGCCGTCAGCCAGGAGCGGAATTGGAGACGGCCGTTCGGATATTCACGCGCCGCATCAGCCGCAACCACCGCCGGCCGGAAGATCGAGTCCATGAATTTATACACCTTCACCACGTCTTCCTGCACCACTTCACGAATTAACAGGTCATGTATATCATCGTGGCTGCGCGGGCTGGCCGTGCAGCCGGTCGGCCGTTCGCTCGCCGGCACGGCGCACACTTCGTTCCACAGGTCAGGCGCTTCAAAGACCAGCGCATTCTCGTAAAACCGCTGCTCGCGCTCCAGGGTACGGCCGCGCCCCAGGGTGATGTTCGCCGCCAAAATGCCCACCATGTCATCTTTGGGCAGGTCGGCCAGGGTGGTCTCAAACACCGTTTCAATGAAAAAGTCGAGCGTGCCGCTGTCGCTGCCGGGCACAAACCGTTTGATGGGGCGGTCTGGCCAGGCAGGGTTGACGTCGGCCCAGGTGGTCGCCGTCGCAAACACAGCCTGCAGCTGCTCCTGAGACAGATTGGTCACAAACTCATTCTCCTGGTTGACGACGACCGCCAGCGTATCTATGCCCACCTGGAACTCAAGGGGAAAACGGCCGTTCTTGCGGCACGTCTCAAATTCACCTGATTTAATGGGGCGGCTGGACGCGGCAATGTCCACTTCCCCGGCGCAAAACGCAGTCAGACCGGCGCTGCTGCCAACGGCCGTATTGCTAAACGTCCCGGCAAACCCGGCCGCCTGAAACTGCGCCAACATGTGTTCCGTCAGCGGGAACACCGTGGAACTGCCGGTAATGCGAATGACGCCGCCACTCCCATCGGGGTTAATGGCCGCCCATTGACCGGGCGCCAGCCCCAGGTCTGGGTTGGCGCGCAGCCAGTTCTGCTGCGCGACGGTCAACGCGGCCGCCCCGCTGGGCAGGTAGCCGATCTCATCCATTTGGCTGCCCACGTGCGTAATCAAGTAGTTCAGAAACAGGTTCGCCGCCTCGTTGTTTTCCAGCACGGAAGCAGAGGAATAGAGGTATAACGGCCGTACCAATGGATACGCTTCCGTCTCTGATCCCGGTTCCACCCCATTCACCGACACCACGCGCAGTTCGTCCTGGTTTTCCTGATAATAGGCGAAGCCAAAAAAGCCAACAGCGTCTGGGTCGGCGCTGATCCCGGCCACCAATTCGTTGTCATCTTCACTGGCGACAGCGTTCGTCGCTGCCAACACCTTCGATTCCAACACATTCAACGTCAATCGTTCCGGGTCTATTTTGTTAATGACCACAACATAGCCAAACGAATCATTGACAATGGAATACAACAAAGCCAGCAGCGAAAGAATGGTAATCAGCAGCGCGCCGATAAACGCCACGCGCCAAAACATCCCTGAGCGATGCCTGCCCAGAATTTGCTGTTGCAGCGCATCGCCCTCTGGATAACGGCCTTGAATATCTGGGAACAGTTGTTCCGGTTGGTTGTTTTCCCCGCTCATTATTCGTAAACCTCACGATACCGTTCCACAAAGCGGCGCGCCACCACATTGAGCAAGAAGGTCATCACAAAGAGCATCAAACCAATAGCAAACAGACTGTTATAGTCAATGGAGTCATAACTCAAGTCGCCGCCGCTGATGCGCACAATATGCCCGGTCATCGTTTCCGCGGCCACAAACGGATTGAGTACATGACCAAACAAGGAATCTTTGCCTAGTTCAAAGTTTTTCGGCCCGGCGCCGGCGGCAATCGCCACCACCATCGTTTCCCCAATGGCGCGCGAAATGGCAACGACGACAGCGGCCGTAATTCCCGACAAGGCAGATGGCAGCACCACTCGCAGCGACGTCTCTAACCGGGTCGCCCCCAACCCATAAGCCGCCTGGCGCAGTGAATTAGGGACCGCGTGCAGGGCGTCTTCGCTCATCGAACTGATCAACGGAATGATCAAGATGCCCACGACAATACCGGCCGAAGCGGTGTTAAAGATTTCCACCCGCCCCTCGCCAAAGATGGAACGCAGCAAGGGCGTCATGAAAATCAGGGCAAAATAGCCATAAACGACGGTCGGAATACCCGCCAACACTTCCAAAATCGGCTTCAAAATGCTGCGAAACCGTTCTGAGGCATATTCGCTTAGATAAACGGCCGTCGCCAGCCCCAAAGGCAGCGCGACAATCATGGCTATCACGCTGGTCATCAGCGTCGCCAGCAGCAGCGGCCAGATGCCAAAGTACCCCAACTGGGGGATCCATTTGGTGGTGGTAATCGTTTTAATGAGGTCCACATCGTTGGCGCGTTGAATTACCAGATTGGCCGTATGCGCAACGGGAATGGTATCCCGGTAGCCACGCTGTACCGTTAGCGCCACGCCATCTATCGCTTCAACTAACAGAATCTCATCATTCAGCCGGATAACGTCGTCCACGCGCAACACTGCCCCGGACGCACCCACCATAATGATTTCATCCGCTGGGGCAACGGCCGTTGCCAGCGGACGATTGGTTGTTTCCCATTGTGTCCGGCTGAAAAAGGCCACCGACTCTTCGAGTAAGATGTAAACAATCGCTATCGTCGTAAAAATAGACAAAATACCGCACAAAAACAGAAAGCCTTTGATAAGGCTTTCGGCCAGGCGCGGCCGTTTACGTAAATCGCTGCTCGCAACATCTGGCGTTAGCAGCGGTGTGGCTGGGTTTTGCGTCGCCATACCAGTTCCTCTGACAAAACCAGTAATCGGTAAACAACCACACAAGGCAGCGCCTACCGATTACTGATTACTGATCACTGATTACCGTTTGCTACACTAATTACTGTGCGTTCAACCAGTTAACTTTCGCCAGGTTCAGCGCCGCAGCGCTGGCCGGGAAATAACCGACGGAGACCACTTCCTCGTTGACGTAGGTCAAGTAGAAGTTGATGAAAGCGGCGACTTGTGGCTTTTCAGCCATGATCTTGGCGTCGCTGTAGATGAAGAGCGGCCGTGCCAGCGGGTACGTCGCCGCTTCCACAGTGCCATCGTTGGGTTCCACGCCATCAATGTTCAAGATGGTCAACGTGCCCCGGTTTTCTTCGTAGTAGGCATAGCCGAAGAAACCCACCGCGTAGGGGCTGCCCTGCACACCTTGCACCAGCACGTTGTCATCTTCACTCAACTGCAAGTTAGAAGCGGATAAAATCGGTTCTTCGTTCTTATCAAACACTTCCTCAACGAAGTAGTCATATGTGCCAGAGTCGGTGCCAGGAATGAAGCGCAGAATCGGCTCGGCCGGCCACTCGGCGCGCACGTCCGCCCAGGTCGCCGCGCTGCCGAAGATGAGCGCTAACTCTTCCATCGTCGCCTCTGTCACAAAGTCATTGGCTGCACTGACAACCACCGCCAACGCATCGGTACCCACGCGGAATTCGATTGGCTCACGGCCGATGGCCCGGCAAGATTCCACTTCACTGTCTTTAATCGGCCGGCTGGCATTGGAGATGTCTGACTCGCCCGCCACACAGAAACGCTCGAACCCGGCGCCGGAGCCAATGCTGTCTACGGTGATGTTGCCGGTGTACCCTTCGCGTTGGAACCGTTCCGCCATCCGTTCGGTCAGCGGGAAGACGGTCGAGCTGCCGGCCGTTACGATGTCGCCGGTCACAGCCAACGGGTCTACATCGGGCAGCCCAACAACCTGCACCGTCTCAACAACGGTTTCGGTCACTGTTTCAATGGTTGTTTCCGTAATTGTTTCGGTTTGTGTTTCGGTCACAACACGGGTCACTTCCACTGTTTCGGTGATGACTTGTGGTTCGCTGGTACCGCTGCTGCACGCAGCCAGGGCCACAGCCAGAACCAAAAGTAAGACAAAGATGGATTTACGCATGTTTTTTCTCCTCCAAGAGAATATGGATGATATATTTTGGCGAGAGCATATCTGCCCTCACCAGACAAAACAGCAGCGCGGCTGATCATCGCCCGCGCTGCCGTTTTGTCTTGTTAACCTACAGCGTGGAAGTGTAGCAACGGATATTTAACAGATAAGGTTTTTTGCGTTAACGTTCGGCTATGGTTTTGTAAACGGTTTGTTAAGGGAGACGTGTCTGTTCAGTTACACAGAGGTTCACGGAGGAAAGAAAGAGAGTCTGTGTATTTCTGTGTTCCCAAACAACACCTGTTAACAAAATGTTAACACCCATCGTTTGTTAACAAATGGTTAAATCCTGTACAATCGGCCCTCTAGAACACTTTAGGTTGCATCGTACAGGAGAAAAATGAGTGTAACTATTACGAGTATGCGTTCAACAAAACGCTTGCGCAGCCAACGATGCTGCACAAACAAGCCGCATCAGTTTTGGCGACAGCTTCTCTTCCTCACCCTGCTCACGGCCTTGTGCAGTTGCACGGGCGCCAACCCATCCACTGCAAACACCACCACAACCAGCAACCAGATACAAAACAAAGGCTCTGATACGCTGGTGAACATCGCTCTGGCCTGGGCCGAAGCGTACCGCGAGGCGCGGCCAGATGTGTCCATCGCCGTTACGGGGGGTGGGTCGGGCACAGGCATTGCCGCCCTGATCAATGGCACAGTGGACCTTGCCAATGCCTCGCGGGCCATGAAAGAAAACGAAATCGAAGAAGCACAGGCCAATGGGATAGAACCGGTGGAGCATATCGTGGCAATTGACGCTCTGGCGGTCATCGTTCATCCAGATAATCCGGTCAGCCAGTTAACGATCACCCAATTAGCGGATATTTACACCGGGCGCATTACCAACTGGCAAGGGGTTGGGGGCAATGATGCCCCGATTATACTGCTCTCGCGTGAGACGAATTCTGGCACGCATGTTTACTTTTTGGAAGAAGTGGTCAGGAGAGGAGAAGCGGGTAACAAGGATATTTTCGCGCCGCAAACGTTGTTGATGCCCTCCTCGGTGGGCATTACCAGCGAACTGCGCCGCAACCCTAATGCGATTGGCTATGACGGGTTAGGGTATGTAGACCCGGCGCATGAGAAAATATTGGCGGTAGCCCGGGATGAACACAGCCCGTATATGTTGCCATCGGCGGAGACGGCCGCTGACGGCCGTTACCCCCTCGCCCGTAACCTGTTCATGTACACGGCCGGGGAAGCGACCGGCGCCATCGCCGAATACCTGGATTGGATTATCAGCCCGACCGGGCAAGCGATTGTCGTCAAACTCGGCTTTGTCCCATTCACCCCGGATCAATAAAGGCTTTGTAACTGTTCGATAGATGTTCAGAAAATCATTTTGGGTCTGGTTTGTAGTAACGACTTTAGTCGTCCAGCGTGGGACCGC
>JACSRF010000351.1 GCA_014879875.1 Anaerolinea sp. | reverse complement strand
CTGTCGAAGGAATGACAATTCGCGGACTAATTTGTAAAGGGCAACTTCCGCTTTTTGAACCATGCCAAACAAACCAACCAACAAACTTTCCCAGAGAGGCTTCGTAGTTACAATTAACGGAACAGTTCGCGCATAATGATGTTGCGCTGAATCTGGCTTGTGCCTTCGTAAATCTGGTAAATTTTAATGTCGCGCATCAATTTCTCGACCGGATATTCAGACATGTACCCATAGCCGCCAAAGACCTGTACCGCATCCACACATACTTTCATCGCCATGTCGGCGGCATACGCTTTGGCAAAGGCGGCAGCGGTGGTGTTACGCGCGCCACTGTCCACCGACCAGGCCGCTTTCCACACCAGCAGGCGCGCCGCTTCCACCTGGATAGCCATGTCGGCGATCATGTGGCCGATGGCCTGATGCTGCCAGATCGGCTGTCCCATGCTGTACCGTTCTTTGGCGTATTTGATCGCTTCGTCGAGCGCGCGCTGCGCCACGCCAACGGCGCCGGCCGCCACAGACGGCCGACTGTGATCAAAGACCTTCATCGCGTAAAGGAACCCTTTGCCTTCCTCTCCCAATAAATGGGTGGCGGGTACTTGTACGTTGTCGAAGATGACTTCGGCCGTGTCTGAGGCGTGCTGCCCCAGCTTCTCGAACGGCTTGCCGACGCTGACGCCTTCCCAATCGCGCTCGACGACAAAGAAGCTCATGCCCTTATACCGATTTTTGGTACCGCGCAGGTCGGGGCTGGTATACGCCAGGACGGTGTAGAAATTGGCATTGATCGCGCCGGTGATGAAGGTTTTGCTGCCATTGAGGGTGTAGACGTCGCCTTGTTTGACGGCCGTTGTCGCAATCCCCGACACGTCTGACCCCGCTTCTGGCTCGGTGACGCAGTAAGCGCACAATTCGCCGTCGCCCATGCGGTTACCATATTCCGTCTTTTGCGCTTCACTGCCGCCAATTAAAATGGGCAGCATCCCCAGGCTGTTCACGCCGATGGCCGTGCTGATGCCGGAGCAGCCCCAGGCCAATTCTTCGCTGACCAGGCACTCTTCAAACATGGTCAACCCCAGACCCCCATACGCTTCCGGGGTGTTCATCGTTGTCAGGCCCAATTCTTGCGCTTTTTTGACGACCGGCCAGGGGTATTCGTGAGTTTTGTCGTAATGTTCGGCTACTGGGGCTATTTCGTTGCGGGCGAAATCTCGCGCCAGACGTTGAATGTCCTCATGTTCTGCGGACAAGCTAAAACTAATGCTCCCATTCGTACTCATTTTGCGTCTCCCTTAAAGATGTAACGCGATTTGGCAAATTGCGTTACAGGCTTTTATTCTTCGCTGCTTCCCGATTTTTCCGATTGTTGGTAGAGGGCTTCTACTTTGGGCAGGTCAATGGTCATGGCGCCATCAACCGACCCCGTGTCAATCAATCCCTCGCGGGGAATCATGGCTTTGGTGGCAATTGGCCCTTCTACGAACACCTTGCCCAAGGTAAACCCGGTGATGTACCCTTCTGTGTTGAGAATAACGTCACCGATGCTGCCAACTTTTGTGCCGCCTGGTGTATCTACTTCGCGCCCGCGCAGCTTGTCCAGGCGCAGCCACTTTTCCGCCTCGTTAAACTCATCCGTATTAACGATGACGTCGGATTTTTTGACCAGAATGGCGTCAATGCCAAACACGGCCACTTGTTCACGGGGGATTAGCAAATGCTTGCGCTTGAGCAGGCCTTCGCTGCCCACGTAAATGCCGGTCATCCAGTATAAATCTTCATTCACGTAAATGTCTTTGACGACGCCGAGCGAACGGCCGTCTGTAATGGAGTAAATTGGCTTTCCGTTGAGGTCCTTACCCAGTCGCATATGTCACTTCCTTTGTTTTGCATAGGTGAATAGAACGGCAAGCGTTCATGGTGCTGACACTTCAATTGTACCCGTATGACGCGATGCGTCAATAGCCGGATGGTTAAAGAACGTTGTTACGTCTTTAATCCGATCAGGTTGTATACCTGTTCCAACTTTTGTCGTCCTTTGACGCGAATCGGATCGAGCGCCTCAGCGATGACAAAATCTTGCACTTGCGTATACACAAATTCACTAACGATCACTTGCCCCGGCTGCGCCACTTCTTGCAGCCGCTTTGCCAGGTTCACCGCATCCCCAATGGCCGAGTAATCTTTGCGCAAGCTGCTGCCCACATTGCCAATAACTGCTTCCCCGGCATGAACGCCAATGCCAAAAAATAACTGTCGTTCTGCCGGTAAGCTTTGGTGATATATGCGCATTCTTTCTTGAATCATGAGGGCTGTGCGGACCGCGCGCGCAACGTGATCTTCTTGCGGGTTTAACGGTGTGTTGTACAAAGCCATCACCGCATCTCCCATGAACTTATCGGTTAATCCTTCATAGCGGGTGATGGCGCGTACAGCTTCAGTGAAATACCCATTAATCACCTGAACCAGTTTTTCCGGGTCCAGGTATTCGCTGTAAGTGCTAAAGCCGCGCACGTCGGCAAAGAGTACCGCCAGTTCTCGCCTTTGTGGTCGCTGCGCTGCATCCAGGTCACGCACCTGGTCTACCAACGCCGGTGGCAAATAGCGGCGCACACTTTCCAGACGCTTTGTTTCCGAAATGTCGTTGAGCACAACCGCCACGCCCAACGTTTCGTTTTGCAGGTCGTGCAGCGGGGAAAAGGTCATGTTGAGCGAGGTCATGCCCATGCGTTTGCTGACCACAATATCCATTTCGGTGTGCTGCGTGCTGCCGTTTTGTTTTACCTCTTCAACCAACAGTTCGACCGGCATATCCAGCGCCGTCAGCAGCGCCTGGTAAGTGTGGTGTAGTACGGAGTTGGATGGCATTCCCAGGATGCGCTCGGCGGCGCGATTGTACAACGCAACCTCGTCTGCTTTGTCAATGGTGATGACGCCGCTGGTGATGGACTCAAAGACGTTGTTCATCAAGTCGCGCATCTCGGTGATTTCTTGTAAATGGTTGCGAATCTCGCGGAAGAGGCGGGCGTTCTCAATGGCAACGGCCGCCTGGTTGGCGAAGGCGGCTAACATATTGCGGTCGGCGTCGCCGAAAATACCGGAAGCCACGCGGTTGTCGGCGTAAATGACGCCGATCACTTTGTCTTTGATACGCAGGGGAACGCACAAAATTGAGCGGAGATTGTAGCTAATGATGCTTTCTTGTGATGAGAAGCGGGGATCCGCCTGGGCATTGGTGGTGACAACCGGCTCGCCGGTGGCGGCAACTGTGCGCACAATGCTGCGGCTGATCTCAAAGGATTGGGATTTTTCAATGGTTTCCCGATCCATGTTGCGCGCTACCTGAACTTCGAGTTCGGCCGTTTCCTCATCGAGCAGCAACAAAATAGCCCGTTCGGCCCTGGTCAGGTTGATAATGGCGTCCATCACTTCGCTGAGTACCTGGGTCAGGTCGAGCGAAGAGTTGATGACGGCGCCAATTTCTTGGAGCGCCTGTAACTGGCTGCGTTCTTTCTCTTGCGCCTGAATGCGCCGTTCCAGGTCTTCCATGGTGCGCCGGGCAAACAGGAGCAGGCGCGCCAGTTCATCACCGGTTTGCACGGCCGTTTGCCGGGCCAGTTCCGGGCGAGTGGTAATCAGGGTTTGCTGCTGTTGATTCACAGTGCTGCCTAGCTTGTCAATCAACTGTCGCAGTTCTTTGAGATTGGTTTGCACCTGGGTCACAGATGGATCGTTCAACGGATCAGCCTCTCGTTGTGTTTTGCAGATGCGAAAAGAACCTGTGCAGTTCTTTCAACGCCAAAACCTGATAATCATTCTGTACGTTAGATTATATCAGAGTAGAGAAGCACGCAACTATACTGACAAGGGCGCGTTTCACGCACGGCCTACTCCCCAAGGATGTAACCGTTTCCCCCCCGCCGGTTGAGCTTGTCGAAACCGGCGGGGAGACGGTTACCCAAGGATTAACAGTCTAGTATCCGTAGGCCGAAGTCCGTATCCCGTTATCCGATTGCATTTACCAGAGGTAGCACCCTACGGATTACCGATAACGTATTACCGCTTACGGGTACTACTATCGGGAACTGCGTTGGCGACGGGGTTCCCGCTGGCGCAAACGCTGCCAGCGCGCTGCCAACGTCTTGCGAATGAGTAACGGCCGTAACTCGCGCCATTCCTGAAGGGTATCATATTGGCTGTCGCCATTGCCGCTGAACTGTTTTAAGACAAAGTGTTGTGTCAGATTGCGAATGGGGCGGCTGCCTTCGGGAACGGCCGTTACCATGATGTCGGCGCGTTCATAAGGTGTATGCGCCGGCTGGAACAACAACCCCAACCAACGCGCCCAACTGCCCAGGCGCGCATAACTGCGCAGCACGTCTGTCTCTACCCGTTTGTTCGTCTCATTAGCCGCCAGTATGACTCCCGCGGCTGCGGCTACCGTGATCACCACCCCCAACACTTGCCAGATAGACACTTCTGCCCAAAAACCGGCTGCCGTTTCCGCTTCCTCTCCCGTGACGAAGGCATTCAGGTCTGGCAAATTACCATTGGGAATTTCAGCCGGGTCTATATCTTCACCTAACAGCTCGTCTCTTTCAAAAGTGGGTCGGCTGGCTAACACATCATTGCCAAAAGCGTCACCCGGGTTGCCGCCCTCTCTTTCCGGCCGTTCCACCACCGGAATCGAGGACGTTGGCTCAAACTGAATCCAGCCATAACCAGGGAAATAAACGTCAACCCAGGTATGCGCATTACTGGCGCGCACACGATAGGCGCCTGTATCCTCAACATACTCGCCCTGGGCATACCCGCTCACCACCCGCGCCGGCACGCCTTGCGACCGCAGCATCAGCGCCATCGCCGACGCATAATAGTTGCAGTACGCTTCCTTGCTAACGAACAAGGTGTAATGAACTGGTTCTGTCCCTTCCGGGGGGGCCGGAATCTGGTCATTATAGGCAATGTTTTGCCGTAAATAGTTACGAATAGAAATCGCTTTGTCAAAGGGGTTATCGTAAGGTGCGGCTAATTCCTCGGCTAAGGCCAACGTTTCGGGCGTGACGGTAGCGGGTACTTGTAGATAGCGTTCGCGTATCCAGGTCGGGTAACCGGTTGACGCGCGCCGTAAACTGGTGGCATCGGCGTCAGAAACCTGCGAAGTCACCTGGTAGCGATCATTCAGGCGCAGCACATAGCGCGACCGGAGCGCCGTCACCAACAAACTCCCGCTATCATCCTTACTGGCGTCTACAAACACCTGTCGATTTACGGCAACAATTTCAGGCGCAGCATAAATCAAACTGGAATTGGGCAAATAATTGACCACTGTCTGCGTGACGGTGTTACGGGCCTGGACAGTTGGCGTGTTCAAGATGCCCTCGTCTGGGAAATGAAGGATGCTGTCATCTTGCCGCGCAATTTGCCAGCCGCCATCCTCGTAGGTGTCGTACACAATGGCCTGCCAATAAACGTAAGGCAAGGGTTCGGATAGGTAAATGTCCATAATCGGGGTGTTGCCTACGGAGCGTGGTCCACCTAAGATCAACGTATCACGGTAAGGATCGCTCGTCGCTACCGTGTAAGAGCGCAGCGAAGAGAAAAGGCGCGTCCAATTATCCTGAAATCCTTTCCATGGACCATTGACGTCAGAGAATACATTGCCAACGGCCGCGCTGGCGGTAAAAGTGGGCAGCATCCAGGCCGCCATTAAGGCGATCATGGCTGCTAAGAAAGCGGCGCGCAAAAAGGAAAACCAGATGGTCTGCTCGTAACGCACGCCACTGCTGCGCCAGTTTTTTTCATGGGCAACCAGGTAGGTGCGGGCTATGTAGAGTAGAGCCAGGAGGAGGTAGATGGCGAGGTAGAGGGAAAGGGGCGCCGGGCCAACGTAATAATAAACGACGCTGAGCAAGACTAACCCGGTGGGCACGACGACGCGCCACTCGCGCGGATGGCGAAAAGTGTACCAGGCGGCCGTGTAGCCCAGCAGCCAAAAGACAAAAGATGTCTGGATGACAAAAATGAGGCCATCGCGGTTTGTACCCCCGCTAAAGGCGTCGCGCAGCCATTCCACCTGGCGCAGGATCATGTCAAAAACGCGCTCACGCCAGCTCATGTCGCCCGGTAAGTTAGTCCCGACAAAGAAGAGAACCAGGAATGTTCCATAGATGAAGGAGAATAAATGGGCTGTGTTGCCGGGGAAGCGACTTTTTGCCAGCGCCAGACCGGCAAAGATGGCGACTGTACCTACGAGGGGAATGACGTGCAGCCCTCCTATTAGATTAGACTGCACAATGGCAGAGGCCGCCACGAAAACCATTGCCCACGTCAGAAATAATGTTGTCCAGCCTTCTTCGAGCCGATTTAGTTTGCGCATAGCCTTTCTCCACATTTGTAAAATAAAAGGACGTGGCCGCTGCCGACCCCGTCTCCCCTCGTTGTATTTGATCGCTATTACATTCTAGCAAAGCGATCCTTTGCTGTCACCCATCTGCGCAGTGGCTTACCTACGCTTAACCTACACGGCCGTGCGATTGCGGTATAAGCTGCCCAGGGTGACGACGATCAGGGCGAGCAGGCCGATCAGCAGCCAGTTGGCGTCACGCGCCGGGTTGACGGTCATGGGGAAAACGGCCGTCCCCTCCCCACCCGGCGCCGTCACCACCATCGTGACCACGTAGTCGCCCACGTCGGCCAGGGTAAAGTCTGTTTCGTAAAACAATCTGTTGATGGATTGCGCCGTTGTGGCCTGGGTGGTGAGGATAAGCTGGTTGGTGGCGACGGCCGTTATCTGCACCGCTATGGTTGCATCTAGCATGGGAGCGTCATCAGGCGGCTCAGACAGGCCAATGGTGATGTGCATTGTTTTGCCCGCTTGCGGTTGTGGCGGGTTTAACCAGGCGGTCAGTTTATAAGGGCCAACCGGCGCATTGGCGATCTGAATTTCGCCGCCGCCATGCGCCCCGGCGCGCGTGAAGGCAAGTGGTAAGCTCAACAGGAGGATGAGAAGTAAACGGGTATGACGCATCAGGTTGTGGGGGTACGGCCATCTTTGATGACGTAATAGACGTAGCCGCCCCCTAAAATCAGGCTGAACAACAGCCATTGCACCGCATAGCTCAGATGTGACCCTTCGGATAAATCTACTTCCGGGATGGCGCGGTAGGGGGGGGAGCCGTCGCCGCCG
>JACSRF010000528.1 GCA_014879875.1 Anaerolinea sp. | reverse complement strand
AAGGATTTTCTTCTTCTTTGTCTCTTTGTGCCTTTGCGTTAAATTCTTTTCTGGCTTGTCCAGGTTAGGGAGTACGACAAGCGTAGTCTGGTCGCAAGTGTCACGTTCCCTGTTTGCCGGTACAATCCCGCTTGTGATGAATGAAAAACGCATTCTGACGCTTATCCTGGTTCTGTTTGTGCTGTTGGGCAGCGCGTATGCTCTGATTACGCCTGTTTTTGAGGCGTCTGACGAATTGTGGCATTATCCGATGATCAAACACCTGGCGGATGGCAACCCGCTGCCGGTACAGGTCTTTGATCCGGCGCAGGCGGGACCGTGGAAGCAGGAAGCAAGCCAGCCTCCTTTGTATTACTACCTGGGCGCGGCCCTCACTTTTTGGATTGATACCAGTGACATGGCGCAAGTGCGCTGGCTGAATCCGCACGTAGACAACGGCGTGATCACGGTGGATGGCAATACTAACCTTGCCATTCATGACCCGGCGCAAAATCCCTGGCAGGGGACGCTGCTGGCGGTGCGTATTGTGCGCCTTTTCTCGGTGCTGTTGGGCGCGGCAACGGTGTATTTGACGTATCTGATCGCCAAAGAGGTGGCGCCAGGACGGCCGGATATTGCTTTGGGGGCAACGGCCGTTACCGCCTTCACGCCCATGTTTCTCTTCATCAGCGGCGCGGTGAACAACGATAACCTGGCAATTCCGTTGGCGTCGTTGGGCGTCTTGTTGTTGATCAGGGGAGTGCGGATCACCGATCACCGATCACCAATCACCGATCACCGATTACCGTTTACCGGCTACTGCCTGCTGGTCGGCGTGGTCATTGGCCTGGCGATCTTGACCAAACAGGGCACGTTTGCGCTGCTGCCGCTGGCCTGGGGGACATCGTTTGTGAGGGAACTGCGCAATGCGGAATGCGGATCACCGATCACCGATTACCGATTACCGATTACCGACTACCGACTACGGTTAGGACGCGCGCTGCTCATGTCGTTGGCCTATTTTGGCGCGCTGCTGCTGCCGGTGGCGTTGATTGCCGGGTGGTGGTATTGGCGCAACATTCAGCTTTACGGCGATTTTTTGGGCTGGAATGCGTTCATTGCCGTGTTGGGGTCGCGGGCGCAGCCGGCGTCGTTGGCGCAGTTGTGGGACGAGCGCTGGGGCTTCATGCTGGCGTATTGGGGGCTGTTTGGCGGCGTTAACGTGCCGATGGCGACGTGGATTTATCACGTGTTGAATGGGGTCGTCGTTACGGCCGTTGTCGGGTTCTTTATCTATCTGGGGCAACTGGTGCAGGGTTGGCGCGAGGCAGTGGATTGGCGCTTCAACCTGCCATCCCTCATCAACAATCTTCTATTCCTGGTAACGCGCCATTTTGCCCTGCTGGTCTGCCTGCTGCTCGCCGGCGCCGTTATCTTTGGCCTGGTGCAGTGGGCGACGACAACCTGGTCGAGCCAGGGGCGGCTGGTGTTTACGGCGTTGTCGGCGCTGTCCGTGCTGCTGTTGGTCGGGCTGGTGGGTTGGCTGCCGCTGCGCCTGGGACGGTGGGTGGCGGGCGCATTGGGCGGTTTTTTGCTGCTGGTGGCGGCGCTGACGCCCTGGTTATGGATTCGCCCGGCATACACGCCAGCCGCCTATGCGCCACCACGCGATCTGCCCATGACGCCGGTAGACGCGCGCTTTGGCGAAGCGTTGTGGCTGCAAAGTTACGCGGTGGCGCCGGCCAATGGCGCCGAACTGTATCCCGGCGAATACGTGGACGTGACGCTGCATTGGCAGGTGTTGACGACGCTGGATCGAGATTGGAGCGTGTTTGTGCATTTGCATGACCCGGTCCTGGCTGCGCCGATTGCGCAGCGGGATATGTATTTTGGGCAGGGATTGCGCCCGACGCGGCTGCTGCAACCGGGCGAGACATTGACGACGTTTTACCGGATAGCTGTGCCAGAAACGGCCGTCGCCCCCGCCGACCTGGTGGTGATGGTAGGCCTGTATGATTGGCAAACCGGGGAACGGATGCAGACGGATTTACAGGCCGACCACGTGGCCTTACAGCAGGTATCGCTGCTGCCTGCCCCTGGCGACTATCCGAACGCGACGGCCGTTAACTTCATGAATGAATTGCAATTGGTCGGGTACGCGCTCAACCCACGTCGGGCGCAGCCAGGGGAGGCGGTGACGGTGACGCTGTATGTGCAGGCGCGACGGCCGTTAACCACCGATTACACCTTTTCCGCGCAAATCGTTAACCTGGAAGCGAACGAGCGTTGGGGCAGCCAGGACGTGTACCAACCCACTTCGACCTGGGTTCCCGGCGAGACGCAAACGCTGGAGATGCAGCTTGTGTTGGCCGACGATACGCCGCCGCAGGTGTACCCGCTCATTTTCGTGGTGTATCATATCGTTGAGGATGGCAGTTTGCAGAAATTGCAGTTGGTGACAGCCGACGGCCGTATCACCCAAGACGATTTTTTACTGCTGACAAAGGTGCGCATAGAATGATTGACCAGATTCGGCAAATTAATCAGGGGTTAGACAAACGCTTTCCCGAAGGGCGCGACCCGTTTCAAATTATGACGCGGCTGGCGGAGGAGTGCGGCGAGTTGGCGGCGCAGGTGAACCATTTTGAGAACAGCGGCGTGAAGCGGCTAAAGCATGGCGAACCGGATAAGACAAAGCTGGCAAAAGAGGTGATGGATGTGCTGCGCTGCGCCCTGCAAATTGCCGACTATTATCAGGCGGGCGCGGAGCTAGAAGCCGTCGTCGCCCATTCTCACCGCTACATGCGGGCACAGGGGCTAATTGAATGAGCGTCACCCCACGCAATACGCAATACGCAATACGCAACACACCCCGTTCATCGCTTTATTTGGGGGCTGGCATTGGCGGAACGGCCGTTATCGCCGGGCTGCTGCTGGCTTATGGTGGCCCCCTACTGGCATTGGCAGTTCTGGTCGCCGGCGCGGCGGCCGTCATTGTCTTGCGCGATATTGAAGTCGGCTTTTGGGGCGTCATCGCCGTTGTCTGTTTACTCCCCTTTGCTACCTTGCCCGTAGACATCGGCCTGACGCCAACCTTCCTCGACGTGGCGTTGGCGGCGACGGCCGGAATTTGGGCCTTGCGCATTGTGACCGGGCAGCAGCGGCGCGTGCTGGTCGCTCCCGTCATCCTGCCGCTCATTATTTTCATATTAGCGGCGCTCTTTTCCTTTATTTTTGGCATGGGGAATGGGCCATTGACACCCACCTTGCTGCGCAAATTTGCCGAACTGCTGCTCAGCCTGGGATTTGTCATCGTCGTCATTGATTACTGCCGCGATTGGGAGCGGCTGGAGCGGTTAGTAAAGGCGCTGCTGCTGGCGGGGGCGGCTGCGGCCCTGTTGGCAATTGGCCTTTGGCTGCTGCCGGACGACACAACCAACACGCTGCTCAACTATTTGCAGCGGTTAGGCTATCCCGGTGGTTGGGTGGTGCGCTACATTGAAGAAAACCCGGCGCTTTCTGAACGGGCGATTGGCACGTCGGTAGACCCGAATGTGTTAGGCGGGCTGCTGTTGATGATTGGGGCATTGGCGGGACCGCAGGTGGTGGCGCAACGGCCGTTATTCCCCCGCTGGCTTGTTTTTGGTATCTTTGGCGCGATTTTCCTGGCGCTTATCCTCACCTTTTCCCGCGGAGCGATGGTTGGGCTGGTGGCCGGGTTGGGTTTTATCGCCGTGATGCGCTACCGACGGCTGCTGCCCACCATGCTGCTCGCTGGGCTGCTGCTCTTGCTGCTGCCGGTGGCGCAAGAATACATCGCCCGCTTTGTCGAAGGCATTCAAGGGCAAGACCTGGCAACGCAAATGCGCTTTGGCGAATACAAGGATGCGCTGATCCTCATCCAACGGTATCCCATTTTTGGCGTTGGTTTTGCCGGCGCGCCAGATTTAGACATTTATCTGGGCGTGGCTAATGTCTATTTCACCATTGCCCAAATAATGGGCCTGGTGGGGCTGACCTTTTTCCTGGGGGTGATGGGCACACTGTTTGGCTATGCCTTCTTCAACCGGCAGCTTTTTAAGGAAAACGAACGCCTTGACCCAACCTGGTTAGGACTCCATGCGGCGCTAGTCGGAGGATTGGTGGCCGGCGTCTTTGACCATTACCTGTTTAATCTCGAATTTCACCACGCGGTGACGGCGTTTTGGTTCCTGGTTGGGCTGGCGACAGCCGCCACGCGCCTGGGCGCAGCCGAAGAAAGAAGGAAGAAGAGCCTGCACTGAATCTATCGCAGTGATGAAGGGTGAAATTGCTTTCAAAAAGTGTGGTGGCTTTGATATAATGAATTCATGAGGAATAAATATGGGTAGTGCAAGTCGTGATTGATAGGAGGTTATATGAATAAAAAGGTTTTCCTATATATTATCTTGCTTGTTGGGTTGGTTGCTTGTAGATCGTCAGCTGCGGAACCAGATGCTGTTGAACCTCTGCCCACGTTGGCTGTAATTGATGATTCGCCTCGTGTGGTGGAAACGCCAGACCCCGGCTTGCCGCCAACGTGGACGCCCCAGGCGACGGTGGATGGCGGGCATATTTACAGCCAGGGGGAAGGTGGGCAGGCGGCCGTGAGTGGAACCCGTTTTTTGTATACGGTGCAGCGTGGCGACACGTTGGGCAAAATTGCAACGCAATATGGTGTGAGCGTCGCCGACCTGGCGCGTATTAACAATATTCAGAACGTTAATGTGATCAAGGTGGGGCAGCAGCTCATTATTCCCCTGCCACCAACTGGGGAGTAGCTACATATTGCGGTATCGCTTTGCAATCTTTGGCAGGCGGCCATTGTCGCGACAATACCCAATGCGCGTATAATTTTCGTGTTGTCACCCTTCCCAGGCAACTAACGGCCGCCTGCCACACCTTGTTTACCACTCACCAAAACCATCTTTATATTTCATGTGTCACGTCCTTCTTTTTTTCGGATTCGACGAGCCAGCAGCCACAGACCAACGGCCGTTGCCGGAATAATCAAGCCGATAGCCCCGACGATCATTTTAGCAATTTGGGGAAAGCTCATTTTCACTGCAAACGACATGGGCATATATTGAAAAAGTGAATCATCCACATCGCCGGTGTCGTAAAAGGTCGCCAGCAAATGGGCGGCGGCCTCTGGCTGCAAGGTCATCACGTCGCTCACGTGGCCCATTTCGGCGAGGATGATTTGACGGCCGTTCGTCAAATAAGGCAGCAACTCCTCAGTGGCATACCGGGACGGCGTGGCAAAATCCACGCTTCCGCTGATGAGCAGCGTTTCCACATCTGACGGCTGTGCCTGGCGATATATTTCGGGGATAACGGCCGTCTCCCAACCGGCAGCTCCCGGCCAGGTCAATTGGGCAATAGGCGACCCCATGATACCGTCCGGCGCGGCCAACTGACTGTAATCTCGCTGCGCCTCAAAGTCAGCGCTGTATCCCTTCGCCAGAAGGTCTCCCCAGACAAACATTTGCGGAAATACGAAGTCATAGGCCAGCGACATCAACGCCAGACCGCTGGCGTCCCCCTCCGCCGCGGCCAGGTAAGCGTCAAAAACCTGCGCTGCCGTCTGCCGGTGAAAGAGCAAGACAAAGGTGGTGGCCTTCACTTTGCCAGGGTTAATGGGGAAAAATAGCCAGTGATCAGGCATGTTAGCATTCACCTGGCGGATTGTTTCCGCCAGGTCAGGCGTGCGCTGGCGCGTCTCGTCCTGGGCATACAGGTCGGCATATTGGCGCAGTTGGGCGTCAATCATCTCCGCCTCCCAGACGAAACGGCCGGGCGGATTGACGCTAACCATAGCCGACCGGAAAAGGCTGTCAGGGTAGCGCCAGGCATACAGCTGCGCGATACGAGTGCCGTAGCTTTCGCTGAGTAGATGGATACGGCCGTAACCCAATGCCTGCCGCGCTGTTTCCATATCTTCGACCACTTCCAGCACTGTGTAGCCATCGAGGTCCACGCCTTCTTGTCGCAAGCGCTGCCCACAGTTGGCGATGGCCGCCGCCATGCCTGCTTGAGATTCGGCGCTGAAAAGGTCGCGGTTTTGGCCTTTAATCGCCGTTACCACTTCCGGGCAATCCAGCTTTACCGAGCCGTCCACGCCCCGATAGCCAACTAAAACAACGTCATGCTTCGCCAGCAGCGCGGCCGGCGGGCGAAACTTCATATTGCTCAGGTCAGGGCCACCGGTTAGATAAAAAATCGGTTCGGCCGGGTTTGACCCGGTGGCGCGAATGCGCATTACCGGCAGCGAAATCTGGCGTGCAGTGGGATTTTGCCGATTTTCAGGAACGGTTAGCGTGGCGCAGTCGGCGGTCACTTTTTCACCGTTTAGCGTTATCTCGCATGGCTGCCAGATGATTTCATTCTTTGCGGCGCGGCTGGTGGGCACGGCCGTTAATAACACCCACAACAAGGGTACTCCTACTATCAATTTTTTCATGAGATTTTGGGGTTTTAAAGGTTCAACTTCCTGGTTGTTACTGGCTGTTGCCTACGACCTTTGCCATTTGCCCTTTCAGGATACTGCGGGGCAGAACGCTGAACAGAGTATCGCGCACAGCGCAGGCTAAACGATTTTCCAATTGGCCAACACGGCCAATTTGCCAGGATTGATTTGTGACTCGCGCGGTGCGCGGCTGGCGGCGGCGTTCATAATCACTCAGGGCCGCTTCCAGGTCGCCGTTTTGTGAGAGGCATTGCGCCAGGGTCACAGCGCTTTCTACAGCCATACACGCGCCTTGCCCCATATTGGGCGTGGTCGGGTGGGCCGCGTCACCCAGCAAGGTCACGCGCCCCTGGCTCCACCGTTCCATTGGCTTCACGTCGTAAATATCGTTATGCAAAATGGCTTCGGCCGGCGTTTGCGCAATAAGGTGAGACACAGGATGATGCCACCCCTGGAAGGTAGTTTGCAGTAGAGCTTTGCGCTCATCAGGCGTGTATGTTTTGTCAGGCGTGCTGTTCGCCGTGGCAAACCAGTACACGCGTGCCGCATCCAGCCGTAAAATACCGAACCGGTTGCCGCGTCCCCACGATTCAGAAGTGATACCCAGGGCAATTTCATCAGCGGTCCGTACTACGCCGCGCCAGGCCGTGTAGCCTGAGTAACGGAGTTTGATTGCGGGAAATAGCTGTTGGCGAATGACTGAGCGAACGCCATCCGCGCCAACAAGCATATCGGCCCGCGCCTGACGGCCGTCGGCAAAGGTAGCCGTTACCCCCGTCCCATCCTGTTCCACACGGGTGCAGGCTGCGCCCAAATGGACAGTTTCGGTTGGTAAGGCATTCAGTAAAACCTGATGCAAGACCGTGCGGTGGATAACAATGGACGGTTCGCCAAACATTCTCTCCAATTCGCCCGGCTCAGTTGTCGCCAGCACCTTGCCTGTGCGGGCACGAATTTGCCCACGCTGAATTTTTGCGCCGGCGGCAATCGCTTCATCAGCCACTCCCAGCCGCCGCAAGGCGCTCACAGCGTTGGCCCAAATGCTCAACCCAGAACCAACGTCGCCAAACTGGTCGGCTCTTTCGTAGACAGTTGTTTCAATTCCAATTTGCCGCAGGGCAATCGCCGTACACAACCCACCAACCCCGCCGCCAATAATGATGACCTTTTCTACTTTGTTATTTGCCATGTCGAAAATCCCTTGTAACTATACAGATGGGAACGCGGAGAACCGCTTATCATTCCTCCGTGGATCTCCGTGTTCCAAAATAGCGCCTTGCTACGGCTCAACGTTTTCCGTTAAATAAGGCTTGAAATGCTGCACCATCACCGCCACGGATCGTTCCCTTTCCGCAGGCGTAATTTCCCATCCAGCGCTTTCAATGTATGACAGCCAGGTGCTGCTCAAAACCAGAGTAATCAATACGATATTGTGCAGCTCTGCAGAGGACAAGTCGCCACGCATAGCGCCTGAAGCGATCAGTTGTCGCAAAATCTCTTCCAGGGCAGCCACTCTTTGTTCTTGAATCTCCCGGTAACGGCGGGCCAGGCGTTCATCATTGCGCAGTAAGACAGCAAATTCACGGTAAAAAAAGCGATATTGCCAGCCAATATCAAATTTTAGCCGCATGAGATGGCGCAGCGTATCCAGGGTAAACGGTTTTTCAATGGGTGCGAACAACACGTCATACTCCTGGTACATCCTTTCCATGATGGCGCGAATCAGTTCTTCTTTGTTTTTGTAGTGATATTGCAGATTACCCGCGCTGATGCCAACCGCCTCGGCCAACGCGCTCATTGAAATTGAGGCAGCGCCAGATTCGTTAAATAGCTCAACTGCCTTTTGCAGGATGCTGTTTTGGGTTTGCTGTGAAGTTTTGTAAGTTCGAGATGTCATCGTTTTACCAAATTTAGTATATACGTACTAATTTAGTATAATTATACCAAATTGTCAAGGGCACGCAACGAAAAAGGCTCATGGCATTCGTTAACTGGTGGGGGTTTTATGGCTAAATCAAAAAGACCCGCTCGTGAGCGGGTCTTTTTATATGCACTTGGGTTTATTGGGTTTAATTCAACCCGGTAGACACTGTTTCTTGCAGGTCTTGCGGGTTGGTGATAATGGCTGTTTCCAGGATGGGGGGAGGCAGTAAGACAATTTTGTCTTGTTCAGGGTCAACATCAACCAGAACCGTTTCCCCGGTAGTGAATTTGCCAGCCAGAACTGCATCCGATAACAAATCCTCTACTTCAGTTTGAATGAGACGGCGTAACGGCCGTGCGCCAAATTCCGGATCATACCCATGCTGCGCCAACCAATCACGGGCATTGGGCGTGGCTTGTAGATCGAGTTCGTAATCAACCAACCGTTCATTGACCTCACGCAAGATGATGTCCACGATTTTGCGAATATCTATCTGCGCCAGTTGGCGGAAGACGATGATGCTGTCTACGCGGTTAATGAATTCAGGGCGGAAGTTGCGCTTGAGTTCATCCATCAACTTCTTGTGCATTTCCTTATAATCTTGCTCTTCGGCGATAGCCGCATCTTTTTGGAAAGCAAAACCGAGGTTGGGGCCGCGTTTGATGGTATCTGCGCCAACGTTAGAGGTCATGATGATAATCGCATTGCGGAAGTCAACTTTTTGCCCTTTAGCGTCCGACAGATGCCCTTCTTCCATGATTTGCAGCAAGATGTTGAACGCTTCCGGGTGCGCTTTTTCAATTTCATCAAAGACGACAATAGAATACGGCCGTCGGCGAATCGCCTCCGTAAGCTGCCCGGCATCATCATAACCCACGTATCCGGGCGGGGAACCAACCAGGCGCGCAATACTGTGCCGTTCCATAAATTCCGACATATCCAGTTGGATCAAGGAATCTTCGCTGCCAAAGAGAAACATTGCCAGAGCCTTTGTCAACTCCGTTTTGCCCACCCCTGTTGGCCCCAAAAAGATAAACGAGCCGATCGGCCGGCGTGGGTCTTTCAACCCGGCGCGCGCGCGCCGCACTGCTTTGGAAATGGCCTGAATCGCTTCGCTTTGACCGACGATGTAATTTCTCAACTCATCTTCCATGCGCAAGAGCCGCGCCGATTCTTCTTGCGTGAACTGATAGACGGGAATCCCCGTCCACATCGCCAACACCTCGGCAATGTCTTCGGCCGTCACGCTTGTTTCCGCGGCGGGCGTTGAGCCACCGGCGCGCAGTTGATCCAGTTTGCGTTGGATCTCTTCTTCACGCTCCCGTAATTCATTGGCGTATTCATACTCCCCTTTTTCAACGGCCGTATCCCGTTCATCACGGATGTCGCGCAGTTCTTCATACGCTTCACGAATATCGGCCGGTTGGGGGATGCGGTACATACGTACCCGTGACGCACTTTCATCAATCAGGTCAATGGCTTTGTCCGGTAAGAAGCGTTCAGTAACGTAACGGGTTGATAAATGAACGGCCGCTTCAATCGCTTCATCCGTGATAAACAAATTGTGGTGCTTCTCGTAAGCCGTTTTAATGCCTTTCAAGATTTGCACCGCCTCATCTGGCGATGGCTCATCCACATAAACCGGCTGGAAGCGCCGTTCCAACGCGGCGTCACTCTCAATATACTTGCGATATTCATCCAGCGTGGTCGCCCCAATACATTGCAATTCCCCACGCGCCAGCGACGGCTTCAAAATGTTGGCCGCATCCACCGAACTGCCGGCCGAACCGGCGCCAACCAACATATGAACTTCATCAATAAACAAAATCGAATCGCTCGATTTTAGCTCTTCGATAACCCGCTTTAGCCGTTCCTCAAACTGACCACGATACATCGTCCCGGCCACCAGGCTGCCAACGTCCAGTTGCAATACCCGCTTATTGTGTAAAATGTCTGGCACCTTACCATCCACAATACGCTGCGCCAACCCCTCAATGATCGCCGTCTTGCCAACGCCTGGCTGTCCAATCAGCGCCGGGTTGTTTTTCGTGCGCCGCGCCAGGATTTGAATGACGCGCTCGATTTCTGTTTGCCGGCCAATCACCGGATCCAATTTCCCTTCTTCCGCCAGGATCGTCAAATCGGTGGCTAATTGATCCACCATTGGCGTTTTACTCTTTTCTTTTTTCGCGGTGCTGCGGCGGCGTGACGATGCGGATTCTGTCTCGGCGGCGGCTACCGGGCTTTCTTTCAACATCCGCCGTGTCTGGCGGCGAATCTGCTCGGCGCTGATGCCAAATTTGCGCAGCACGTCAATGGCCAGCCCTTCATTTTGGCGCGCCAACCCAAGCAGCAAATGCTCGGTGCTGATGTAATGTTGTCCCATGCGCCGCGCTTCTTCGACGGCCAATTCCAGCACTCGTTTTGTGCTAGGGGAAAGTTCGATTTTTGTAAAGGGCGTGCGCGTACCCGGTCCCCCGGACAAACGTTCAACCATTGCCTGAACACGGTTCAAGTCCAGGCCTAACTCCCGTAACACACGCCCGGCAACGCCACCTTCTTCACGTAATAAGCCAATCAGAACATGTTCGCTGCCGATATAGCTGTGATTGAGCCGTTCAGCCTCTTCTTGCGCTAAACTGAGGACGCGCCGGGCGCGTTGCGTAAATCGTTCCCAATTCTTAGAGTTCACCGGTTCTCACCTCGGTATGATTAGGTGTCAGCAAGGTTGTCCTCAGACGCAGTTACGGCGATGATGCTGTGATGAGCATGAGCTGATTAACCTTAAAGACCTGAAAATGCGAAGTTGCTTACTCTACAATTATCGTTACTTTGCCCACTATACAAAACAACCCCACTAAACGCTAAGGAAAGCATCAGCATCTCCAGGCTGCGTTTAGTGGGGTCTTTACGAGATGCAGGTGTTCTAATTTGTCGCCAGAATAGCCATGTCCGCTTCAATATATTTAGCGGATGAGACCTCTTTAATACTCAGGCCAAGCTGTCGCTGATCAGCAGCAATGCGAATAATGCGCACCATGACCACATCACCGGGTTTAAGCAGTTCGCGTGGATGCTCCACGTGGTCTGCCGACAACTCGGAAATGTGAATCAGCCCTTCCAGTTCGTAATCATCGTTGAGGCGGGCAAAAGCGCCAAATTTGGTCAGCTTCGTAATGGTTGCTTCTATCAGTTGCCCTTCTTGATAGAGCTGCTCCACTTCTGTCCACGGATCCGCTTCAAGGCGTTTCATGCTCAACGCAATGCGCTGTTTGTCCTGATCCACGTTGATTACGGCAACGTTTACTTTGTCGCCAACCTGCAATATGTCGGCCGGTTTTTTGATACGCTTCCAACTTAACTCGGAAACGTGTACTAACCCTTCGATGCCGCCAATATCCACAAACGCGCCATATTCAGTCAGATTGACCACGCGCCCTTCGAATGTGGAGCCATCTTGCATAGAATCTAGCAAGCGATTCCGTTTGGCTTCACGTAATTCTTTACCGGCCGCGCGCTCCGACAGGATCAGACGATTGCGTTCTCTGCTGACTTCAATCACTTTGGCGGACAATGACTTGCCCACCATTTTTTGCAATTGTGGCGGCGTGATCTGACGGCCGTTGAACCGTTCCAACTCGAGTTGGGAATTGGGCACAAAGCCGCGCAGTTGACCAACACGTACCAGCAAGCCACCTTTGTTGAAGCCAACAATAGTCCCTTCGTACACATCCTGGCTGCTCATGAGGCTTTCAGCCAGTTGCCAATCTTGTTCTTGAGCGGCTCTGACATACGAAAGAATCACATTGCCATTTTGGTCTTCCGGGTCAACGACGTAAACAAACACCTCGCTGCCTGGAGACAGAAGCTCGCGTGTTTCTTTATCCAGCTTTTCTACTTCTTGATTGGGAATGATGCCTTCAGATTTGGCGCCAATGTCAACCAATATGTCGTTACCATGCTGATTGACGACCCAACCATGCCGTATTTCTCCGGCTGTGGGCAGATTAAGCTCTTCTTCTAGTAAAAAATTCATGGGGTGGCTTGTTTCACCAACTCCCATTCGATCAGAAATAGTTGCCAACTTGTAATACCCCCTTCAATAATCGGCAATGGTGGGTTTTGTTGAATTATACTGTGTTCACTGGTATTGGCAATAGGACGAGGGAATGTCCAGCAATTCTAAATGCAGCGACGTTGTTTGGTAGAGCGAGACGGCGCGATCATCCTTCATCCTCACTAACAACTCCCCAAGTCTTATTTATCAGGTACAACGGCCGTCCTTTCACCTCATCATAAATCCGCCCCAAATATTCGCCAATAATCCCCAGGCTAATGAGCTGGACACCACCCAGGAACAGCACCGCCACCAGCGTCGTCGCCTGCCCGGTCAATTCATGCGGCGCATACAGACGCAATAAAATGACAATTACAATCGCCAGCCCACTAATGGCGGCCATAAGAAAGCCCAGATACGTGGCAATTTGCAGCGGCAGATAAGAGAAGCTGGTAACAGCGTTCATAGCAAACTTAAACATGCGCCGGAACGAGCTGTATTTTGCTTCCCCAGCGAAACGGGGCGCGCGGTTAAAATAAACGCCCGTTTGCCGGTAGCCCACCCAGGGAACCATGCCACGCAAAAAGCGGTTGCGCTCACGCATTTGGCACAGCGCATTCACCACGCGCCGATCCATCAGGCGGAAATCTCCCGTATCCAGCGGTATATTGACACTGGTAATGCGGTGAATGATGCGGTAAAACAGCTTCGCCGTCACCAATTTGAACCAGGTTTCTCCCTCGCGGCTCTCGCGCACGCCATAAACCACGTCATACCCTTCACGCCATTTGGCGATCATCTCCGGGATCACTTCGGGCGGGTCTTGCAGGTCGGCATCGGTGAGAATAACAGCATCACCCTGAGCATAATCTAGCCCGGCCGTAACCGCTTCCTGAAAGCCAAAATTCCGGGAAAAGCTGATGCCCCTGACGCGCGGATCAGCGGCGTGTAGTTCGGCGATAATGGCCGCCGAACGATCACGGCTGCCATCATCAACCAGGACCAGTTCCCACGGTTCGCCCAATTCATCCATAATGGCGCTCACCCGCCTGTACAATTCCGGCAGGACCGGTTCTTCGTTGTAAACAGGAGCAATAATTGAAATAGTCGGTTTCGTATTCATGACGACCTTTTATACACGTCTTACAGGGAAAAGCATCATTTAGACAGAGAGTGACGCCAACAACCCAACATGGTCGGAGGGGTACAGGGTATCATCCTCACTGTGCGGCCGTTGGCAAATGATGCGCGCCTCTTGCACAGATGAAACAGCAGGGGAGAGGAAAATGTAGTCGAGACAGGCTGCCCAACCGTCGGTGGGAACCAATGCTGTCGGAAAGGTAGCCAGTGGGTCGCGTCCCCAGGCCGTGGCAAAAGCAGAACGGTACCCCTGGCGCATGAATTGAATCGCCGGACCATCTGGGGTCTCGTTAAAGTCGCCGGCGATGATTTGCCGCGCCACCCAGCGCTGTGTCTGCAACCAACTGGTCAGGCGCATGGCCTGTTCCGCGCGCGCCTCTTTGTCATGAGCGACATGGTGCAAGTGTACGGCAACAAAATCTAATACCTGCCGTGAAGGGAGTTCGACATTGGCGCGCAGAGCCACGCGGCCACCATAACCCAGGGAAAGGGCGCTGTGGTACAAAGTCGGCAGGCGGCTGAGAATGCCAATTCCTTCAAAATAGCCATGAATCAGGTGTTTTTTACGCTGCTGGATGAGGTGATACGGCCGTTTCGAGCTTCCTGATATACGATTGTTCAATTGATGACGCAGCCAGTTCCCCTGCCCAATCGGAAAATATACTTCTTGCAAGCTGATCAAATCCGGAGCGGCATCTACCAACTGCGATACCAATAAATGGCGGCGCTCCAGCCAGCGGTCAGAGTGATTGCGTAAGTTAATGGTAGCAACACGCAGCGTCGTCATGGCACATCAGGTTAAATCAATTTCTGTCACACCCACAGACACGGCTGCCTGCACCAACTGCCCATCTTCACGAATGTGCAACGTAAACGGCGTATCCGTCTGAATGGTTAGTTTCTCTTTATCGCCGGTCAGGTTCAGCGTCCCTTCCGGGCCGATGGGCAAATTAAGCACGCCATAAGCGCCGGCGCTGTCCAGTTGGCGGTCCCAGGAAACCCGGCGCAGCGGCCAATCAACGTGCAAACCAATGACATCTTCCAGCAAGATGGCGATAGGCGTCACACCAGAAGCGCCCACAAAATTAGGACGCGACGGGTCACCCGGAACGGCCGTTTCCGGGGCGTAATTTTCCCAAAACGTATCGGTACGCCGGTAGACGTCACACACATTTTGTATGTGGTTCACGGCAATCTCATGCGCCAATTTATGCCGACCCACTGTGCGCAGCCCCTTCAACACCATAAACGTCGTGGACGGCCAGACAGCGCCACGCCAATAGTTGCCACTTTGCGCATTATACCCTTCGCTGTCCGCCGCCTGGCTGGGCACACGATGCGGCAGGTTAAACGACCAGTTGTCACGCAAATGCTGGACAAAGGGAACCAGACGATCTTCGGGTACAAACTCTTTATCAACCAATCCCCAATAAGCAGCAATACTTTTTACGCGACTGAAACGGCCGTCGCGGTCCACATCCTGATAGTAATTTTGTTCCAGGTTCCACATCTGTTTATTGACCAACTGCGCCAGGCTGGCGCGTTCGGCCGTCAACGAGGCCGCCAATTCCTCCTGCTGCAAACGCGCTGCCATCTCCGTCAGAATCGCGCAATTCAACACCGCCTGCATACTGGCATCCACCCAAGACCAATGCCGGTGATGGGACATGCTATCGGGGACGCGCGGCTGATTACGCATCCCGCTGCTCACCCCGGTCGCCCAATACAGCCCATTTTGCCAGGTGCGGTTATCTTGCAGCCAGCGATGGTATGCCAGCAGCGGCCAAAAAACCTGCGCCAGGCGCGCATCATCACCAGACGCCCGGTAAACGCGCCATTCAGCCCAGGCCAAAATATTGGGGCCGGTGCTGTTGGGAGCAAAAGGGCAAAACAGATCCTCGCCCGTTGCCGCATTCAATTCACGGCAAATAAAACCATCATCATGCTGCCGTGCATAGAAATTATCCAGCAAGCGGGCAAAGTTAAAGGCGCGACGGCCGTAAATGCCAAATTGCACGGCAAACGCCGTATCCCACAGCAGCAGCTGTTTTTCACCCGTCGCATCCAGGTAAGGGGCAATCAATTTTGTGTCTGCCCCTGGTCGGCGAATATTCCCCCAGGCAATCTCCCAGGCCCGCCAATACATCTCCACCCATTCTGGCTGATCCGGCAGGACCGGTATGGGCAAACGGGCTTTAGCCTCGGTGATCGGCGGGATAGCGACCGGCTCATAGGCAGCGTCGCGGAAACTATTTTGATTCACAGGTGACCTTCCTAACTAAGGTTGCATTATCCACAAGTTGGCGCCCCCCACCAGTCGCAACCCATCTTCATTGATACTGATAACACGCAAGCTATTTTCGACAATAACGTTATCAAGCAACTTTCCCCGCCATAGCAGCGAATCACCTACCGCTAAATAAGGGTATCCTGCCAGGCCGGTGAGCTGCGCCAGACGGGTTGTCTGATTACCCTCCCCCTGTTCCACGAACGCAGCATAAATCAGCGAGGTGCCAGGGATTGGGTAGCCAACAGGAACCTGGTAATTGACCACCGTGTTACGAAACGACAATGCGTTATCCAGATTGGGCAGAGCCTCTAAGGCCACCGGCTGCGGAAAAAACAACGTAATCTCCACAGAACCGGCTGCCGGCAGCGACCCGAAAACGGCCGTTGTCAGGCGCAGATTGTAATTCGCATACACCCCCGCCGCAATTAGCCCATCCCACAGAAACGAATCGCCGATGCGTTTAATTGCTTCCAGGCCGTCAATCGTCACTTTATACGCATCCCCAGAGCGCTCCACATAACGCAATTGTGTCCCTGGAATGGTCTCCCCCGGCGCCAGGCTATACGTATAAGCAGGGATCTTAAAGGAGAGCGTATCACCCAACGGTGTTGGCGTCGCCGCCGGCGCAGGTGGATCCGTACCAGGAACCACACACGCCAGCGACGCCACAACTAACAGCAGCCAAAAACCAGGAACCCACCAGTTTTGTTTCATAATAACCACCCCGTCGGTAATCGGTGATCCGTAATCCGGACATGGTTCAATGCTGTTAAAATGTCCTTTACAAATGAAAAGCGTCATGCTGAACGAAAAGCGTCATGCTGAACGAAGTCTTCGGAGTGAAGCATCCCGTTCACCTGACTGAACCGTAGGGATTCTTCCCCGTTCGACTCCGCTCAGGGCCGAAGACTCCGCTCAGACCTGTCCTGAGTCTGTCGAAGGAATGACAAATCGCGGATTAATTTGTAAAGGACAGCTTCTGCTTTTTGAACCATGCCGTAATCCGTAGTCAGATCACGATTTACGGATTACCACATTTCATGCTTCCCCGTAGTGTATCCGATTCATCGGTCAGGGTTCAATCACTTCGACGGTAATTTGCCGGATCAAGTCACCGGTAGGCGCAGAAGGGTTTGTGGCCGGATCGCGCGGCGTAATGGCCTGAACGATATCCATCCCGCTAATCACCCGACCAAAAATCGTGTAACCGCCATCAAGCTGGCGAGCATCGGCCAGGGTAATGTACCACTGGCTGCCATTTGTATCTGGCCCGGCATTCGCCATAGCCACTATGCCTGGCTCGCTATGCGACAAATTCGAGTCAACTTCGTTGGGAATTGTATATCCCGGCCCGCCCTGCCCGGTGCCGCTGGGGTCGCCCGTTTGCGCCACAAAACCGGGCAGTACGCGATGAAAACTAACGCCATCAAACCAACCGTTTTGCGCCAGAAACACGAAGCTGTTGACCGTCTGCGGCGCAGATTTGGGCAGCAGTTCGATAACAAAGCTGCCCCCTGTTTCCATTTCTACCGTCGCCAGATATTGCGCTTCCAAATTAATACTCATTTGCGGTGGCGCATCGTATTGGCGTTCTTGCAAGGCAGCGACAGCAATTTGCGAACTGACAAAGGAATCCCAAATGGCATAGTCACGCGGCAGCCCTTGACTGGCAGCTACCTCCCCATTGATGATCGCTGCGGGTGTGCCTGGTAAACCGAGATTAACGGCTTCTTGCTCCGACGCGGCCACGTAAGCAGCATGAACGTCGCCATCCAATTCGGCCGTAAACTGCGCCGCATCCAGGTTCAATTCGGCAGCCAGATCAAGGAAATAGCGGCGCGCCTCTTCCTGGCTTAAACCAGACCATGCAGACTGGCGCTCAAAGAGGAGATCGTGATATTCCCAAAATGCGCCCTGGCTGCCAGCTGCTTCAGATGCCTCGGCCGACTTTTGCGCATTGGGATGAATGTCATTGAGGGGATAGTGGCGATAAGCAATTTGTACGTGATCCGGGTAAGCGTCTACCAGACGCTTGAGCAGGGGGGCGAACCCTGCGCAGCCCGGTCACTGGAAATCGCCATATTCGATAATGGTAACGAGCGGGGCAGACGCCCCTTGCGCCCAATCACGGCCACGGATGACACTTGCTTCGGCCGGCGTTGTGGCTGGCGTTATCCCCGCCGCAGCGGAAACGACGGCCGTTGTTCCTGCCGGGGTAGCTACGGCCGTTGCCAACGACGTTGGCGACGATACGGCCCCGCCACAGGCTGTCAACAACAGCACAAACAATAAAGCAAACAGGTTCTTCATCAATATCTCCTTTCATGGCATTAAGTTCTAATGAGAACAAGCATACCATATTCATACGAATGGGCTGGCATTCTACCACGATAAAGGGGAACCTTGTAAAATCAAAAACCGTTTAACGAGATAGCGATTAGCAATTGTAGTTGTAAGTGGCGCGGTCAGGCTTGTACTCAGCAAAGCCGAAGTAGATCGGCCACGGCAAACATATGAAGGAGAACACCGTGTTGTTAAAGATAAGAACCATTTTACTCATAAGTCTGATTTTGTTGATGCTGACGGCTTGCGGCGCAGCCACAGAAACGGCCCCAACGCCAACGACCTTGCCATCCACTGCCCTACCACAACCGGGCACAGCCCCGCGCGCCACAGTAACCCCCGCCGGCGCCACATCTGACGATACCAGCGGTTACCCGGCGCCACCCACCTTAACGCCGTATCCAGAAGGGTACGTCGGTCCCGATTTGGGCGCAGCTAATGCCCCATACCCGGCAGCCGCCGGTTTTGTCTGGATCATACGCCCCTCTGGGCTGCAATGTGGCGATGGACTGGATTATGACACGTTGGAAGCGGCCGTTGCGCCTCTAAGCCAGGCGGGAATCGAGGTCGTCGCGCAGATGTCCGTTAATCTGATGGTGTGCGAAGCGTGCAGTTGTCCAACCAGTTTGCACTATCGCGCGCAGATAGCGGAAGCGGATGTAGCAGCCACTGAAAAGCTGGGCTGGACTGTTGATAAATAGCCAGCGGACGTTGGGCGTTGGGGCCATTCAACGCCCAACGCCCAACTTCTGACATTACACCAGGCGAAACAGGAAAAGTTGGTGACTGTCACCAAAGTAGACGGCCAATAAATCTTCCTGGACAGCGACGAAAAATTTACTATCAGGGGGAATGTTGGTTATGTTGTGCAAAAAAGAGAGCACGGCAATATCCTGCCCGGTAGCGGTATCAATCAATAACAACTGACCGGTGGTGGAAAGAAAGGCCGTGAGACGGCCGTTTACCGCCACATTACTCACCACACCCCGCTCATACGTCCACACCACGGCGCCGGTGCTGCGATCCAATGCCAATACCCGGTTGGGCGCCATGTCGCAGCCCTGTGCGTAAACAATCAGCACCGTATCGGCTAATTGTGGCGTCAGGCCGCAGCCCCCTACCCTACGCTGCCAGGAGGCAAACTGGCTTACATTAATGGTATCCGCCGACGCTTCATAGATGCGCAGCGGCGTTTCATCTACCCAGAAAATGTAACGAGCGTCGCGGCGGCGCTGTTGCAATAAATATCCATTTTCCTGGTTAAGCACGTAAAAGGCGTTGAAATCCCCTTCGCTAATGCGAATGCCGATGCGATTTTCCGTCAACAGCATGGTGTCGGCGTCGCTGCCATTCAGGGTTCCCAGGTGGCGCAGCCACTGCTGTTGGCCGCTGTTGATGTCGTAGGCGCGCACGGCCGTTTGCAGCACATACGCATTCACCGCATACACCACCCCATCCGCCACCTCCAGACCGCTCCAACGCCAGGCAACCGGTGGCGACCAGGGCCACGTTTCCGGCCAACCATTGGGCACAGTCAACGTTCTCACATCCCACTGCCACTGCTGCGCCCCGCTCATCACGTCCAGCGCCAGCAGCGCCGACTCCTCAGCCGCGCCCAACCGCCCCACAAACACGACCCGATCTCCCCCTAACACGGGTGGCAAATCCAGGGTGACATCTTCGATGACCGCCAATGCTTGTAGCGTTGATGGCAGCGCCGCCAATTCATAACGCGGCCGTTCCGCCAATGCCTGGTTGCGCCAATCAATGGCAATCCAGACGAGGGAAAGCAGCACAAGCGCCAGGATCAAGACCCAGGCCTGCGTCCGTGACAACGTTCTAGCCGGTGGCGGCGTTTCACTCATCGGCAAAGACCCAATCATACACGCGCCGCGCCAGCCGGCCGTTGCTCAACACGCCCGGCGCATCCACGCTCCAGGTTTCTGGCTGCGGATTGCCCCGGCTCATCATCGTCAGGGTAAAGCCGCGTTGTTCTTGCCGGTCGCCGCGCCAGATAACGGCCGTTTGCGCCCGCGTGCCCACAAAGGACCCCGTTTTCCCGGCCAGGCGCAGTTTGCCACCTGGTGGATCGGCCGCTTCCCATGGTTCCCAGGGCAAATAGCGCCCCACGCGGTCTTGCCCTACTTTGTCCATCATGCGCAGCATCTCGTCGCAGGCGGTCGGGGAGATAATTTCGTGACGGAAAACGGCCGTCAGCAACCGCGACAACCCCCGTGGCGACGCCGCGCCAAAATGGGTCTGGTCTCCACGCGCGGCCGCCAATTCCAGTTTATGATGCAAATGCACGTCAGCAAACTCATGTTCTGCCAGCCATGCGGCCACCTGCGCCAACCCGACGTGGTCAATGAGTACATTGGTCGCCACATTGTCGGAGATGTTCATCATCAGAAAGGCCCAATCACGGACAGGCAGCGCCAGGCCGGGGGTCAGGTGGCGCAAAATACCGCTGCCTTCAATGTGATCGGCGCGACGCAGCATCAGCGGATCATGCAGACTATACGCCCCATCTTCTACCTGCTGCATCAGGGCAGCCAGGACCGCCAGCTTGATAACGCTGGCGGTGGGGAACATATCGTCAGCATGGTGGGCAATTTCCTCATCTGTTTGCAAATTGAGCACATGGAAGCCAATCTCGCCATCAAACTGACTGCACAACGCGATCAGGTCAGAAACGGCCGTGTCATAACGATTCATCATCTAACTCCCTCACAAAGAATTTCGAACTGCGTTCCTGCTGAGGGACGCGGTTTCTGTTTGCAGATTATACATGAAAGAATAGGGAACCTATGCGCTAAAAACAACAAAGCCCCTCAAAAGGGGCTTTGTTGTGGAAGAAGATAGAAAGGGGAAAAGCACACTTCCTACTATGCCGTTCCCGCCTTACATTCTCCCTTACAGTTCATGAACAATACCGAATACTACTGATTACCGCACCAGGGGAATCATCAAAACAATGCGTGTGCCCTGTCCCAATACCGAATGCAAATGAAACGTCCCTTTCAGCTCCTCAGCGCGCGCCCGCATGTTTGACAACCCATGCCCAACGGTTGCTTTGAGATGCTCCATGGTATCAAACCCCCTGCCATTGTCGCTAACGGTCAACTGCACCATGGTTTCTGTACGGATGACGCTGATTTCCACATGTTTGGCGCGCGCGTGTCGCGCCACATTGGCCAAAGCCTCTTGCGTGGTGAGAAAGATAGCGCGAGCCAACGGTGTGCGTAAATCCGCCAACATCTCCGTTGTCGTTATCAGGTTTACCTCAACCATCGTGTTTACCTGGAATTCGCGCACCAATTTTGACAATCCATCATACAGATTACCCTTGAACCGATAGGGTCGCAAATCCAGAATAAAATTACGGATGTCACGAATCGTCTCGTTTAGACCTTTAATAGCAACTTCTAACAGCCGGTCGGCATCCTCTAAAGCGCCATCGTTCAGTGATAACCGGGTTGATTCCAACGTCAGGCCAACAGCGTAAATAGATTGAATGATGCCATCATGCAAGTCCATACCGATGCGGGTGCGCTCTTCAACGATGACCAATCGCCCCACCTGCTCGTACAGGCGCGCATTCTGAATGGCAACGGCCGCATGTGCAGCCAACAACTCGACCACTTTTTGATCATCACTAGAAAACTCGCTCGCCCCAGTTTTGTTCGTCAGGTATAGGTTGCCCAACGTTTCCCCTCCCGCCATCACAGGTACGCCGAGGAAACTTTCCATAGTGGGGTGCCCTTCAGGAAAACCAACGGCGCGCGGATCGCGGCGGATAGAGGGAATGCGAATCGGTCGTTTTTCCTGAATAATAGCGCCTAACAACCCATGCCCTCGTGGTAAATGCGGTATTTGGGCAATCTGCGCCGCACTCATCCCGCTATGAATAAACATATCGAGCATACCTTCATTGTTGGGAACGCCCATCGCCACGTACTCAGCCCGCACCAACTCGCGCGCCGAATCTACAATTTGTTGCAGCACTTTATCCAGAGCCAGTTCGCCGGCAATGTTACGCGCGGCGTGGCTAAAGGAGGCAAGCTGCCGATTACGCTCCTCTAACTGCTCGCTGTGTGTTTTGCGCAACTGTAACAGATGTGCTTTACGCAGGGAAACGGCCGTATACGCCGCCAACACCTGCAGCCAATCCCGTTCAACGGCCGTGAACGCAGCGCCACCTTCCCGGTTGAATATGGCCAACGCCCCATACAGCTCCTTTTCTGCACGCATGGGCACAGCCAGCAAATTAACAAAAGAGAAACCAGGATCAGAAAATGAAGGCGAAGCAAGCGCATCCGGTATAGACGCCGCCTCCAATTCAGGCAAATCTGGCTGCTGCAACAGAGACGCCAACAACCAGGTCGCCACCGGTTGCAATGAGCCAACATCGGCCATAGCTGGATGCACGACAACCGGCGTTCCCGCTGCGGCCACAACCAGCGCCCGCGCCCCATCCACCAAGGCAACAGCCGCCGCCGCTGCCTGCTGTAAAACCATCTCCGGCGATTCTGCCGCAGCAACAGACAACATCGTGCTATAAATTTTTGCAGAGGCAGCGAGCAGCTTGTCATCTATGGTCATGTAAGCTATAAATAATCCTTCAGATGATGTTGAATGGCATAAGCGGCCGCTTCCGCCCGGTTAGAAACGCTCAGCTTCGATAAAATACTGCTGACGTAGTTGCGCACCGTGCCCTCACTCAGAAAAAGCGCATCCGCAATCTCCCGGTTCGTGCGCCCTTCAGCAATCAACGCCAACACGTGCATTTCCTGTGGCGTCAAATCGCCAAACGCGGCCGCTTCCTCACGTTGGATCGAACGACGGACTTCAGAAAACACGCGCTGCGTCAGCGATGGATCAATGGTTGATTCCCCACGCGCGGACGCTTCAATGGCTCGTAATAGATCGCTGCTCCCTACCTGTTTGAGCACGTACCCAATTGCGCCAGCCCGAATCGCTGAAAACAGCATGTCATCTTCCGCATAGGATGTCAAGATGATGATTTTTGTCTGCGGCAATCTTTGCATAATGGCTTCCGTCGCCATCACCCCACTGCCACCTGCCAGGCGAATATCCATCAGGATAATATCAGGTTCATGGATAACGGCCTGTTCGATGGCGTCCGTTTCCGTATCGGCCTCGGCGACAACTTCAAAACTAGAATGGCGCTCCAACAAACTGCGCAGCCCCAGGCGCACAACCTCATGATCATCAACAAGCATAATTCGTAATCGAGACATGGCATTAAGTATAACTTTTCTCATAAGAATCAACCAACGTAACTTCTCAATCTTGCAGCAGGTGAGTTTTATCTAACAGACAAATGACATTACGCACTATACAACGAGCGGCCGTTGTGCCATGATTCGGTATCAGTATAATTCAATAAACATTATCGGGGTTAACGTTATGTCAAAGAAATGCGGATAAATGTTTATTTCCGATAATGTCTAATCACCTGATTACCTACCGTTACTGACACAAGGAGGATCACGATGTCACTATATCAAAAAATCCTGGTTCCCCTGGATGGTTCCAAACTGGCTGAACGCGCGCTCCTACCAGCTATCACTATTGCCCAATCTATGTCGGCTGCCCTCATCCTGCTGCAAGTTGTGCCCCCGATCATGTTAACCGTAGACCCTCAACTGTATGCCCAGATCAGCCGGCAAAGTGAAGACGCGGCCATTGCCTATTTGCATCAGGTGCAGGCAAGCCTGGCGGACAGCGCCAGCGAAGTGCAAAGCCTGATGGTCAATGGGTCGCCGGCCGCCACCATTATTCAGGTAGCCCAGGAACAAGGCTGTGACCTGGTGATCATGTCCAGTCACGGCCGTTCCGGGCCAGGACGGTGGGTCTATGGCAGTGTTGCCGAAAAGGTGCTGCGCGGCGCTTGCTGCAGCGCGCTCATCATTCGCGCCCAGGTGGAAACAGAGGTCTTTACGACCAGGCACATTCTCGTTCCCCTGGATGGTTCCCAATTAGCCGAAAAGGCGTTGGCGCCAGCCCTCGCCATCGCCACAGCCATCTCCGGACAGCTCACTTTGCTGCGCGTGGTCACAGATGCGCACCTCCAGGCGGAAACCCCAACCATGAAACAACAAGCTGACTACCTGGAAAGCCACGACCAGAGCGAAGCAGAAACATATTTGCAGCAGGTACACGGCCGTCTGCCAACCACCACCATCCCCATCACCAACGCCCTGCGCAAAGGCCCCAGCGCTGACACTATCATTGATTTTGCCGACACACAGGGGGCAGATTTGATCGTCATGTCCAGTCACGGCCGTTCCGGGATCGGCCGCTGGCTCTATGGCAGCGTCGCCGAAAAAGTACTGCGCGGCGCCAACTGCGCCACTTTAGTCGTGCGCGAAAAGGGGATAGGCAAGCTGTAACACGATTTGGCAAATCGCGCGCTATTTTTGAAGGAGTTAAATGATGGCAACCATAACCCCTTTGTCAGCAGAAGCGTTGTACCGTCATTGCGAACCGGAGCAGCTTCTCTTCGAGACAACGGCCGAACTAGACCAGTTAGCCGACATCATCGGCCAGGAACGCGCCCTGGAAGCGATCCAGTTTGGCATCGGCATTCACCACGACGGCTTCAATTTGTTTGCGTTGGGGCCAAATGGCACGGGAAAGTATACGGCCGTTACCCAATTTCTCAGCCAAAAAGCCCCCACTGAAGCGACCCCCGACGATTGGTGCTACGTCAACAATTTCGATCAGCCCCACAAACCACAAGCCCTGCGCCTGCCCGCCGGGCAGGCTGCCATTCTCCGCGACGGCATGAAACGGCTTGTTGAAGACCTGCTAATCATCATCCCCGCCGCTTTCGCCGGCGACGAATATCAGGCGCAGCAAAAAGCAATTGAAGAAGAACTAAAAGAAAAACAGACGCAGGCGCTTGAGGAGCTAAATCAGGCCGCCCTCAAGCAGCATATTGCCCTCATCCGCACCCCGGCCGGTTTTGCTTTTGCTCCTCTCAAAGAGGGAGAAGTGCTCAAACCTGACGAGTTTGTCAAACTGTCGCCACAAGAGCAGCAAGCTATCGAAACCGAAGTCAAAACATTACAAGACGCTTTGCAGCACATCATGGAGCAAGTTCTGCAATGGCAGCGAGAAACGCAAAACAAGATCAAACAGCTTAATCAAGAAGTTACCCGCTACGCCATCACCCCCTTACTGGCCGAACTACGACAAACATACACAGAGCAGCCGGCCGTTCTCGCCCACCTGACCGTCATCGAAACGGACATCATCGAAAATTTCGGCCAATTCTTAGATGATCATGAAACGCCCCCGGCTGTGCCTGGCGGGCTGGGGCACGAAAACAGCGCCGCCAAGAAAACATTTTCCCGCTATCAGGTCAACGTGATGGTTGACCACAGCGAGACGCAAGGCGCTCCGGTCATCTACGAAGACAAGCCAGCCTACCTCAACCTGATCGGCCGTATTGAGCACGTCTCCCAAATGGGCAATTTGTTTACCAACTTCACGCTGATCAAGCCGGGCAGCCTGCACCGCGCCAATGGTGGTTACCTTATTCTCGACTGCCGCCGCCTGCTGCTAGAACCCTTTGCCTGGGAGGCGATCAAGCAAGCCCTGCGCGCCAAACAAATCAGCATCGAATCGTTGGGGCAGCTTTACAGCATGATCAGCACCGTTACCCTGGAGCCAGAACCCATCCCCCTGGATGTCAAAATCATCTTGCTCGGCGAACGACTGCTTTACTACCTGCTGACACAATATGATCCAGATTTCAGCGAGCTGTTTAAGGTTGCCGCCGATTTTGAAGATCAGATGGAGCGGAACGAAAGCAGCAACATGGCCTATGCCCGCCTTATTGGCGACCTGGCGCGCAAGGAAAATTTGAAGCATTTCCACAAGACGGCCGTTGCCCGCATCATCGAGCACAGCGCCCGCCTGGCCGGCGACGCCAGCAAGCTGACCACCCACATGCAAAGCATCAGCGACTTGCTGCGCGAAGCCAATTACTGGGCCAGCCAGGACAGGCACGAATTGGTGACGGTGGCTGACGTGCAAAAGGCGCTGGACGCCCAACAGCGCCGCGCCGGCCGCATCCGCGAGCTAATTCAGGAATCCATGCTGCGCGAGACGATTCTCATTGATACCGAAGGAGCGCAAGTTGGGCAAATCAATGGGTTGGCCGTCTACAGCCTGGGGCCACAGAACAGCTTTGGCAAGCCCAATCGCATCACCGCGCGCGTCCGCCTGGGCAAAGGGGAAGTCATAGACATCGAACGCCAGGTGGAAATGGGCGGCCCCATTCATTCCAAAGGGGTGATGATTTTGGTCGGGTTCCTGGGAGCGCGGTATGCGGTGGAACGGCCGTTTTCCCTCTCCGCCACCCTCGTCTTTGAACAATCTTACAGCGGCGTGGAGGGCGACAGCGCCTCCTCCGCCGAATTGTACGCGCTGCTCTCTGCCCTGGCCGATGCGCCGATCCAACAAGCGCTGGCCGTCACCGGTTCCGTTAACCAACACGGTCGGGTGCAGGCCATTGGCGGCGTCAACGAAAAAATTGAAGGCTTTTTTGACCTCTGCCGCGCGCGCGGGCTAACGGGAATTCAGGGCGTGCTCATTCCCCAGGCCAACATACCCCACCTGATGCTGCGCCAGGACGTCATCGAAGCGGTCCACGCGGGTCAGTTTGCCATTTACCCCATCTCCCACGTAGACGAAGGCATTGAACTGCTCACCGGCCTACCCGCCGGAACCGCTGACGAGCAAGGAAACTACCCGCCACAGAGCATCAACGGCCGTGTCACAGCCTGCCTCATCACCTTCGCCGAAACACAGCGCGCTTTTGCCACCTCTCCCCAAAGGCCCAAAAAGTCAGAAAACGGGGAGAGTTCGTGACATGAAATTTAGATGGTTACTCTTCCTGTTCATGGTAATCGGGCTGGTTCCAGCTTGTCGCCAGACCCAGGCCCAACCCACCTCCGCAGAGCCATTGCTGGTCGCCGCCGCTTCCGATCTGCAATTTGCCTTTACCGAAATCGGCGAACGATATGAGGCAGAAACCGGCCAAAAAGTAACGTTCACCTTCGGCTCCACCGGCAACCTGACCACCCAGATCGAAAACGGCGCACCTTTCGACATCCTGGCCGCCGCCAACGTCTCCTTTGTAGACCGCCTGACGGCACAAGGCCTGACCCTCCCCGAAACGCAGCAGCTATATGCCCAGGGGCGTATCGTCCTGGTCGTCAACCGGGACTCAGGCCTACAGGTCGTCAGCCTGGAGGATTTGTTAGACCCAGCCATTACGTACATCGCCATCGCCAACCCGGACCATGCTCCGTATGGGCAGGCGGCCCGCGAAGCCCTGCAAAGCGCCGGTGTCTGGGAGGCCATCCAAGGAAAATTAGTGCTGGGCGAAAACGTATCGCAAACCCTGCAATTTGTGCAAACGGGCGACGCGCCAGTGGGCATTGTGGCCCTCTCCATTGCCAACGTACCGGAAGTGACTGGCACATTATTACCGGCCGAGATGCATGAGCCGATTAATCAAGCCCTGGCTGTCATTAAAAGTACACCCCGTGAGGCGGCTGCCCGCGCTTTTATAACGTTTGTCAACAGCCCGCAAGGTCGGGAAATTATGAAGCGCTATGGCTTCTTGCTGCCGGGAGAGTTTTAGTGCCATCTCTCGACTGGTCGCCCTTGTGGCTGTCATTTCGTGTCTCCCTGTTGGCGACGCTGTTGGTATTTATAACGGCCGTGCCCCTGGCCTGGCTGTTGGCCCGCCATGAGTTCCGGGGCAAAGAGCTGCTCAGTGGGCTGACCTCGCTGCCTCTGGTACTGCCGCCAACGGTCTTGGGCTATTATCTGCTGGTGCTGTTGGGACAACAAAGTCCACTGGGACGCTGGTTGAATTCGATTGGCTGGCCGTTGGTTTTTACCTGGCGGGGAGCGGTGGTGGCGGCGGCCGTTACCTCCTTTCCCCTCATGGCGCAAACGGCGCGGGCCGGTTTTGAGGCGGTAGACCGGCGGCTGGAAGCCATGGCCCGCACCCTGGGGCGCTCTAATCTAGACATCTTCTGGCGGGTGACGCTGCCGCTGGCCTGGCCCAGCCTGTTGGCCGGTACAGCCCTGGCCTTTGCTCGCGCGCTGGGAGACTTTGGGGCGACGCTGATGGTCGCCGGCAACATCCCCGGTCGCACCCAAACGGCTTCCCTTTACATTTACGACTTGTTACAGGCCAATCGGCGCGATGAGGCAGGCGCGATGGCCCTGGTAATCAGCGTGTTGGCCTTACTTTTGTTCGTGGGGTCGCAGGCGCTGACGCGGCGAATGCTGCGGTAAGCAGGCAGGCATGTTGCAAATTGAAATAAAAAAGCAGCTGCGCGACTTTCCTTTGGATGTGAATCTGGCGACCGCGGCGGGCATAACGGTGCTGTTCGGTCGTTCGGGGGCGGGCAAAAGCATGATGCTGGCCTGTATCGCCGGCCTGTCCACGCCGGACACGGGGCGTATTGCAGTCAATGGGACTATTTTCTACGATCATCAGCAGCGGATTAACCTGTCGCCACAGCAGCGCCGGGTGGGGTATGTCACGCAGGATTATCTCCTCTTTCCCCATCTTACCGTCTTCCAAAATGTGGCTTTTGGCCTGATCAAGCATACCCGCCAGGAGCGGGAAGTGATTGTTCAGGAGGCATTAGCCTGGATGGGATTGGAACAGTTGGCGCGGCAGCGACCGCGTGAACTAAGCGGCGGCCAGCAGCAGCGGGTCGCTTTGGCTCGCGCCCTGGTCATCCGCCCCCAGGCGCTGCTGCTGGATGAGCCGTTTTCGGCGTTGGACAGTCCGACGCGGCTGCGGCTGCGCCAGGATTTGCAGCGCCTGCAGCAAGAATATCGTGTGCCGGTGATCTTCGTGACGCATGATCTGGCGGAAGCCTTTCTGCTGGGGGAAAAAATGGCGGTGATTGCTGACGGCCGTCTTTTACAACTCGATACGCCACAACAAATACGCCAGCAGCCTGCCAACGCTTTGGTAGCTGAGCTGGTGGGCAGCGATGAGATCATCCACCCTCATCCCAAATGAATGGCTTCAGGGTTATGGGCGATTTTGCCCATCCGCCAGCCTGGCAGCTTGTCGGAAAAAGAATTTTTGGATACAGATTCCCAGCAATTCCCGGAGCTTGCTTATTCGGGCATAAACGCACTTTTACAGGGGCCAGGCAAAGCCTATTTACGGCCGTTCACACTGCCACCATCACCGCCTACGCCGAATGGTGACATGGAACGGGGAAGCTTCGGCCCTCCACTCCTTTAACGACGTAACGGTTTGCCAGGAATTATTGTGTGAGAATATGCCAGAATGAGTTTGTGCAATCAGCTCAAAGAGGCAAAGAAACAAAGAAGAAGAAAATCCTTTGCGCCTTTCTTCCTTTGCCCCTTTGCGTTAAAAATTCTTGTACATCA
>JACSRF010000321.1 GCA_014879875.1 Anaerolinea sp. | reverse complement strand
GGTGGCTTTTGACCATTGAGACTCTCACTTTTTTGCAGGGCCGTGTCCATTTGACATTGAACCAAAACATAACGACCATGGCCTGTCGTAAATCACAGCGTTATTTCGTGGAGCGTTCTAACCAGGAGGCCAAATCAGATTATGGATGGGACGAGTTCCAAGCCCTTAAATATCGCTCTTGGCAACATAACCTTGCCCTGACCATTATGACCAGTTGGTTTATTGTCCAAACCAGGCTGGATTGGGCTGATAAATATGAACGTGACCCAGATTTGTTGGAAAAGTACAAAACTGATGTTTTGCCCACATTATCTGTGGCTAATATACGCGAGCTATTGCGAGCGGCCATGCCGTTACCCCAATTAACACCGCTTCAAGCAGCTCAATTAGTCATTAAGCACCTGGATAATCGGACGCGCTCGCGCAAGTCCCGACTTAGAAAGGCTCTCAACTCTTGAATTTAACATTGTCAAAGTAGTTACTTCTAAACGCTGATAACTGGCAGGTATTTATCAAGGCTCCACAGCGTCACGAACGACAAAAGGGACCGGCTCGCTGCGCACGACACGGCCGTCTCCCCACACCCCCTCCACCCACACCCAATGCGCACCCGGCGTCAGCGGCCACCACAGTTCATAAGGGGGCGCGGTCAGCGTGCCCAGGTGAATGTCATCTAGCCAAAACGCAACTTCAACCACGTCTGCCGTCGCCACGGCCGTCAGGGGAACCTGCTGCGCGGCCGTCGGCAGCGTCGGCGACAGGCGGTAAATGGTGTTCGGGTCTGGGGAGAGCACGCGCAGGGCGGACAAGGTCGGCGTGATGGCGGCGGAGGCGGCGACGGCCGTCTCTTCCTCTCCACTCGCCCGCAGCAAATCATCCAACAACGTCAACCCCTGCGCCCGCGCCCACGGCTGGAACAGCGGGGGCAAATCCAGCGCCAGCGTCACCGTCCGGTTTGCTGGCGGCGTGCTGCCCGTCGCCAGCAGCCCGGTGGTGCTGTCCACCACCACCTGCCGGTAAAATGTGTCCATTTCCTGCGGCGCCGTACCCTCCAGGAACCATTCGCGCACGCGATACGGGCAATCGGCCGTCGGCAGCAGGCCAGAGAGCGCGCACACCTCCACCTGCGCCAGCCCTGGCGGCTGCGCAAAGACAGCATCCGGCTGCCCGGCCAACACCGCGCGCATAAAATAATGCCAGATCGGCCCCGCGCCGCTCAGACCCGTCACCGCGCGCATCGGTTCATTGCTGGCATTGCCCACCCACACCCCCACCACCAAATCTGGGGTGTAGCCAACCGTCCAGTTGTCGTGAAAATCGTTGGTCGTGCCTGTTTTAACGGCCGCCACGCGGTCAATATTCAGCAAACTGTTGCGCCCAAAGCCAGGCGCGCGCGCCTCGTCGTCGCTGAGGATGTCGCTGATCAGCCAGGCCACGCGCGCATCCATCACGCGCAACAGGTCGGGGGAAACGGCCGTATACACCACCTCCCCACGCACATCCGTCACGTCCAGGATCAGATTGGGCGTCACCCGATACCCTCCATTGGCAAAGGCGGCGTAAGCGGCCGTCAGGTCCAACAGGCGCACCGGCCCCCCGCCCAAAGCGAACGACAAATCATACGTATCCGGGTCGCCCAACGTGCGTATCCCCAACTCACCGGCAAAAGAGACCGCTCGCGCCACGCCCACCGCATCCAGCGCCAACACCGCCGGGATATTTAATGAGGAAGCAAGCGCCTGCCGCAAACGCACCGGCCCACGCTCATCGCGGCTGAAATTCACCGGCACATACGACGCCCCCTCGTGCGTCAGAAACACCGTGCGCACGTCCGGCAGCATCGTCGCCGCCGTCCACGCCGGGGATGACGCGGGCGTCAAGGCCGCCGCATAAATAAGCGGCTTCAACGCCGAGCCGGGCTGTCGCGGCTGCAAAGCCATATTAATCGCGCCGCTGCTGCCGCTGTCAAAATAATCGGGACTGCCCACTAACGCCCAAATCTGCCCTGTGCCTGGGTGCAAGGCCACCAGCGCCGCGTTGTGCGCATTGTGGCTGGGCGCGCCATCGGCCGGCGCATTCAACCGCGCCAACTGCTCGGCGGTAATGGCCTCCGCGTGCCGCTGCCAATCCAGGTCAAGCGTGGTGCGCACCGTCAACCCGCCGCTCTCATACACCTGCTGTCGGCTGAAAAGCTGGTCTAATTCCGCCTGCACCATCATCACAAAATGGGGCGCGTTGACGGGATAGGGCGTGGCCGCATAACGCAGCGGTTCGCGCAGCGTCAGCATATGCGCCTCCTCTGTCACATACCCCTCCGCTAACATCAAGGCCAACACCACCTGCTGCCGCGCCTGCGCCGCTTCGGGGTCGGTGAATGGGTTATAGACGGCCGGCGCCTGCGTCAGCCCGGCAATAAGGGCACTTTCGGCCAGCGTCAGGTCAGCCACCCCTTTGCCAAAGTAAGTGTTCGCCGCCGCTTCCACCCCATAAGCCATCGCCCCGTAATACATCTGGTTCAGGTAAAGGGCTAAAATCTCATCCTTAGCAAAGGAACGGGCGACGCGCCACGCCAGCCAACTCTCGCGCAGCTTGCGCCGTACCGTGCGCTCGGCCCGTTCATCGGCCGTCAACAGCAAATTACGCGCCACCTGCTGCGTGATGGTGCTGCCCCCCGCCAACACCTCGCCGCCGCGCAGATTGATCCAAAAGGCGCGCAAAATGCCTTGCACGTCCACGCCGGGGTTGGTATAGAAATTTTTATCTTCGGTGGCGATGGTCGCCTGCTGCAAAGTCAGGGGGATGGCGTTGAGAGGGAGGTTGACGTGACGGCCGTACTCACTGTCCACCACATCATAAAGCAGACGGCCGTTGCGGTCTGTAATGCGCATACGGGGCAGCGGCAGCGAATCGCCAATTGCCTGCGGTGATGGCAAATCCGCAAACAACCAGGCGTATCCACCCCACCCCAACAGCAGCAGCAGCGCCGCTAAACCAGCCAGTATACGCGCCACGTTCTTCATCAATCAGTAATCGGTTACGTCTAAATAAAAACCCCAGACGATTGACAACAATCTTGCCAAACGCCTGGGGCATTTATATCACAAATAGATTGTGGGCCTTACAGCACCGGCCGTGGACCCCGGCGCGAACGACGTACAGCCTTCTTCTTTTCAATCCGTCGCAGTTCACTCTTCGAGACGAACCAACGTTTCCGACGCACATCCGCCAAAACCTTACTCTTTGTCACTTCTTTGTTGAAGCGGCGCAGCAGTTGCTCTGGCGATTCACTTGAACGTATGACAACCTTCGGCAGTGTTTTCACCCCCTTCTTGGGTTAAAGTGCTTGAATACCTACAAGGAGCAAGTTTACCAACTTTCTGCAGAAATGCCACAGATTCTTTCCATGCAACTATTTGCCCATCGTCGCGTAATGCTGCCCAGAAAACAAGATTGTAATGGATAGTGGGAAAGGCGCCGACGGCCGTTTCCCTTTCGCTGGAGGTATACATAAAATGATTGCAAAAGAAAACAAACTACGACGACAAAACGGCGTCGTTGCTGGCGTGTGTGGTGGTCTGGCAGCATTCTTCGGCATTAGCGCCTTCTGGTTCCGGCTCCTCTTCGTCATCTTGCTGCTGCCCGGCGGGCTGCCCGGCCTTTTACCTTACATACTACTCTGGCTGATCATCCCCCCAAAGCGATATTAAAGTTTGTAACCATTCACCCCCCGCCGGTTGAGCTTGTCGAAACCGGCGCCCCTCGACAGGACTTCGGCGTGATCTCAGTCGAACGTTCAGGGGGTGGGAGTGAATGATCACTCTCGCTCAATAACGGCCCCGGCAAAGCAACTTGCCGGGGCTTTTTGTTGGCCCCTACCTCGTAGATCGGCCGTCACGATGCCCGAACTAGTATTGCCTAGCTCAAGTCTGTGTGCAACTTTAGCCAGTGATTTCCCCACTATTGCAGAGAACACTTGCACAAGCATTTGCGCCAGCCTCTACTATAGATATTAAGAAAAAGATTTGGGGTTTTCTCATAGCTTGCCAGGGGCAGGCCAATCGCAAATCGTTAATCGTAAATCATATAGGCCAGACTCACCCCTCCCCTGTCTGTCCACCAGATTCAGAGGAGTCTGTCGCCTTGTGGTGCGCGGGCGCATCAACAAGGCTGAACCCTGTTGATTGCATTACGATAGATTGGAACCTGTTGGCGTGGCTTCTAAATGCCGGATTGTCAGACCTGCCAGGTAAGTTGAAAGCAGCTCCTGAAAGCTCTCATCCTTGCTCAATGGCAATCGATAGCCGCTGTTCGCTTCCAATAAAACGAAACCATGCAACATCGCCCGATAACCGCGCATAGCATGAAATGCCATCTCACCTCCCAGTCCGAAAGAGGCGAAGACAAGCAGAAGTATCTGGGTGAACTCCTGCGCCAGAGCAACCAGAGCAGGGTCATCAGCTTCTGGAGCTTTGACCGTTAAGGGGTAAACGCCGGGGTATTGAAGCGCAAATTGGCGATAAGCATCAGCCATCGCCAACAGCGCCGCCTGCCCTACCAGCCCGGCAGCCGCTTCGCGTGTTACGCGGAGCAATTTGCGCAGGCCGTAAATGGCCATTGCCTGTCGCAAATCATCCAGGTTGATGATGTGGCTGTAGAGCGAGGGCATCCGCACGCCAAGCTGCCTGGCTAAAGCCATGAGGGTGACGGCTTCATAACTGTTTGCTTCGTTGGCCATGATAACGGCCGTTTCCACGACTGTTTCCCGGTTCAGTATACGCCGTTTTTTCAACGCTCATCCTCTGCTTTCTCTTTCTTGACAATCTATAGAATAAAGATTATAAACTATATTGTATAGATTATATCCTATTCAGCAAGTCTTTGCTGCCAAAAAGGTCAAGTAATGCATGAACCAACTACCCTGGCACACAACGGCCGTTGCCGACCTGCCACAAGAGCTGCAAACCAATCCCGAAACCGGCCTGAGTCAGGCAGAAGTCGCCGCCCGCCAAACCCAATACGGCCCCAACGAACTGCAAGAAAGCGGGGGCGTTTCCCCACTGCGACTGCTGCTGACCCAATTCAGCAACACGATGGTCCTCATCCTCATCGCCGCCGCCGTTGTCTCCGGCTTTCTGGGTAAAGTAACAGAGACGGCGGCCATCGCCGCCATCGTCATCCTCTTCGCCCTGCTCGGCTTCTTCCAGGAATACCGCGCCGAGCAGGCGATGGCCGCCCTGAAGCGGCTGGCCGTCCCCCTGGTGCGCGTCCGGCGCAATGGCGACTTGCAGGAGCTTTCCGCCAAAGATCTGGTCCCCGGCGACGTGGTGCTGCTGGAGGCGGGCAACGCCGTGCCGGCCGACATGCGCCTGGTGGAAAGCGTCAACTTGCGCATTCAAGAAGCGGCGCTGACGGGGGAATCGGAGCCGGTGGAGAAGCACACAGCGTCGCTGCCACACGCGGATGTCCCCCTGGGCGACCGGCGCAATATGACCTACATGGGCACAGTGGTGACCTACGGTCGGGGTACGGCCGTGGTCACCGGCACGGGCATGAACACCGAACTGGGCAACATCGCCGCCCTGCTGCAAGGGGTAGAATCAGGCCAGACGCCCTTGCAGGAGCGATTGGACCAGGTGGGCAAGCAGTTGGCTGTGGGCGGCATCATCGTCGCCGCCCTAGTGCTACTGATTGGCCTGCTGCGCGGCGAAGGGCTGGAGGAGATGTTCTTAACGGCCGTCTCCGTCGCCGTCGCCGTCGTGCCCGAAGGATTGCCCGCCGTCGTCACCGTCACCCTGGCGTTAGGCGCGCAGCGTATGTTGCGCCGTCGCGCCCTCATCCGCAAGTTGCCCGCCGTGGAAACCCTCGGCTCCGTCACCACCATTTGTTCCGACAAGACTGGCACGCTGACGGAAAACCGCATGACCGTCACCGTCATAGATGTGGCCGGACACTTCCTGGAACTGCAAGGCACGGCGCGCCATCCGGCTGCCGCCCTACATCTGGCGGACGCCAGCCCTGATTTTCTTGCCGGACAGCCGCCGGAGATTGGCCTGGCGCTGGCCGCCGGCGCCTTGTGCAACGACGCTTCGCTGCGCCCCGATCCGCAAACCGGCCGCTATCTGGCTCTGGGCGATCCCACCGAAGGGGCACTGCTGGTGGCTGCCTCCCAGGTCAATTTACGCAAAAGCGACCTGGAAAGCATCACGCCGCGCGTGGGTGAACTCCCCTTCGACGCCGACCGCAAACGGATGACCACCGTCCACCGTCTGCCAGATGATCTGACCGGGCTGCCGCTGGCCCTGCGCGCCCTGTCTGCCGCGCCCGCCCCGTTTGTCGCCTTCAGCAAAGGGGCGGTGGATGGGCTGCTGCCGCTCTGCCACCAAATCTGGCTCAATGGCGCGGCCGTGTCGCTAAATGCCCAATGGCGGCAGCGCATTGACGCCGCCAACACCCAGATGGCGCAAAACGGGATGCGCGTTTTAGGGTTGGCCCTGCGTTGGCAAACAGACGCTACGCCGGTAGAGGATGACCTAATTTTCATCGGACTAACCGGCATGATTGACCCGCCGCGCCGGGAAGTGAAAACGGCCGTGGCCACCTGCAAAGCGGCCGGCATTCGCCCCATCATGATCACCGGCGACCACCCCCTGACCGCCCGCTTCATCGCCCACGACCTGGGCATCACCGACAACCTGCGGGTAAAAACAGGGCAAGATTTGAGCCGGATGTCGCCGGATGAGCTGGCGGAAGTGGTGCGGGAGGTGTCGGTCTATGCGCGGGTGACGCCGGAGCATAAACTGCGTATTGTCGAAGCGCTGCAAGGCCAGGGGCAGGTGGTGGCGATGACCGGCGATGGCGTCAACGATTCGCCGGCGCTGCGCAAGGCGGACATCGGCATTGCCATGGGCATCACCGGCACCGACGTGTCGAAAGAGGCGTCGGAGATGGTGCTGCTGGACGACAATTTCGCCACAATTGTCTCAGCGGTGGAAGAAGGACGGGCGATCTACGACAACATCCGCCGCTTCGTGAAGTTCTCGATTGCTGGGAACGTGGGCAAAGTGCTGGTGATGCTGCTGGCCCCGCTGCTGGGCATCAGCGTGGCCCTGCTGCCGCTGCAACTGCTCTGGCTGAACCTGCTCACCGATGGTCTGTTGGGGCTGGGGTTGGGCGTGGAACCGGCCGAACCGGAGACGATGAAACGGCCGCCGCGCGCCTCGCAGGAGAGCCTCTTCAGCGGCGGGATGGCGCAGCACGTCATCTGGGTGGGGCTGACGATTGGCCTGCTGGCTCTGGGTGTTGGGGCGTTGTTCTACGACCCGGCCAACCCCACCGACGGCCGTTGGCAAACGATGATCTTCACCGCGCTGGCGTTCATGCAAATGGGGCAGGCGCTCGGCTCGCGCTCGACGCGGGAATCCCTCGTCTCGCTGGGCTTGCGCTCGAATCCGGTGTTGTTGGGGCTGGTGGGGCTAACGGCCGTTTTGCAGCTAACCGTCATCTACATGCCCTTTCTCGACCAATTCTTTCAGGTCACGCCTTTGAGTGCGCCGGAACTGCTGCTCTGCGTCGGATTGGGCGGCTTAACGCTGCTGCTGCTTGAATGGGAAAAGGCGTGGCTGCGCCGCCGGGAGGCATGATGTCGTTGGATACGAAACAAATTCTGTTATTGCTGGCCGGCTTGGCGCTGCTGGCGCTGTTGATCTGGCTATTAGTCTTGATGCAGCCCTTACTGGTGGCGCTGAGCGTCGCCGCCCTGCTGGCTTATTTGCTGAATCCGCCCGTGGAGCAGATGACAAAGCGATTAGGGGGCAAACGGTCGTTGGCTGCCCTGCTCGTCTATGTCCTGGCGCTGACGCTGGTGATTGGGCCGTTAAGTTTGCTGATCGTCCTTTTGGTGGATCGCTTGCCGCTCATCCAGGAAGAATTGGGTAAGGCGCTGACGGTGATGCGTGGCTGGCTGACCCAGCCATTTCCTTTCTTTGAGTTTGTCATCTATCCCGAAGCCGTTTGGGAAAACTTGCGCGTGGCCGGCAGCAATGCACTCTCCTCGCTTACTTTGGGCGAAGGAGGATTGCTTTCCGGTATTACCAGCAATCTACTTTGGGCGTTTGTCGTGTTGGTCAGCCTCTATTATCTCTTAAAAGATGGTCACTTAATAGCGCCCTGGCTGCTGGCACACGTCCCATCCCCTTATCAGGCTGACGCCCGGCATTTGCTGGGGAAGATTGACGCTGTGTGGGGCCTCTTTTTGCGTGTACAGCTTTTCATCTTCGCTGTGCTGGCGGTGCTAGTTGGTAGCAGCACTGCCCTCATTCTCTGGTTGTTTCACCGGGGCTGGCTGCCTCTTTCACCTATTGGTCTGGCGCTGCTGCTGGTGGGTATGTACGCAGCTATTCAGCAGGTGGACAATCTATGGTTGCGACCACAGTTGATGGGCCACGCGCTGAAATTGCATCCGGGCGTCATTTTTGTGGGGCTGATTGCCGGGCTGGCGCTTGGCGGCCTCCTGGGGGCATTGCTAGTTGTGCCTGTGCTGGCAACGCTGAAAGTGATCGCTCGTTTTGCCTTTGAGCGTCTATCGCCGGCATCGGGGCCGCTGACAGAGGTGGTGGTTCAGCCTGACATCCCAGAACAGACAGCGTGAAACGCAGAGCATCTACACGCGGAAGCCTGTATGGGGCCAGGGTGTAACCGTCAATGACTTGTTGAGGTGAGGATGGGAGCAGTACGCGTGTTCAGTAAGAACCCGTGCCACCGGGTGCAACGGCCGTTCCCCCTGACAACAAACGTCAATCTCTTGGCACGTATTGACATTATATAGGATGTGGATTGAGCCTAGTATTGCCTGGCTCAAGTCTGTGTGCAACTTTAGCCAGCGATTTCCCCACTATGACAGAGAACACTTGCACAAGCATTTGCGCCAGCCTGTACTAGGGTGTTCGGGCTACATGTTTTCATCCACGATGGCATTATTTTCTAATTTACCAGCATCGCGTATACAATACCGTGCGGCCTATCTGGGTTGTGTTTTGTGGACATGATTTTATATTCGCTACACGAAGGAGAATTGAGATGCACATACCTATCAGACGATTGACGATCAGTCTGGCGCTGCTGTTTGGGCTTGCTTTATTAGGCATTGCCTTACTGCTTGCGCCCGCATCCCTCAAAGATGAAAGCCAACTGGCGCGGCAAGCGCGCGCCGACCTGGTTGGGCTTACCGGCCCAGAACGGGACTTGTATATCTCGGAAGCGGCAGCTGAATTCGAGATGCACCAGGCCGTGGGCGACCTCTTCGCCATTCGCGCCAGTTACCCAACCGGCGAGTTTGACCAACGGTGGCTGCTGCAAGCGGCCGTCGCCGACAAAACCTTGCCGCAAGGTATACCCGCCGGTCAAGTCACCTACAGTCGGTCATCGCAATCTCCGCTGACCCTGGACCCCAATCAATTCACCTACCTCGGTCCAGAGCCGCTGCAAATGGATGGCTGCCAAAGCTGCTTTGCCTATGGCTGGGCTGCCGGCCGCACCAACGTCATCATCAGCGACCCCATCTCCCCCACCATCGCCTATGCCGGTTCCGATGGCGGCGGCGTCTGGAAAACAACGAACTGCTGCGGCGCTGATACGGTCTGGACGCCCATCACGGACGATCCACTGCTCAATTCCATCGCCATTGGCGACCTGATCCTCGACCCGAATGATCACAACACCATTTACGCCGGCACCGGCGACCTGCGCTATGGTTCCTGGTCCTTTGGCAGCGCCGGCTTGCTGAAAAGCGGCGATGGTGGCGCGACCTGGGAAATCAAGGGCGCCGACGTTTTTTCACCTGTTTACCCGCAAGCGCCCGGCGGCTTCCCGCAGTACCAGGCCATTGGCAAAGTGCAGGTAGACCCGCGTGACAGCGATACCCTCATCGTCGGCACAAAAACGGGCATCTACTTCTCCTACGACGCCGGGGACAATTGGGAAGGCCCCTGCTACACCAACAGTTTCCTCAATCAGCGCCAGGACACAACCGGCCTGCTGGTACACGACACAGGCAGCGAAACCATTCTCTATGCGGCCATTGGCACGCGCGGTTTTGCCACCACCGTCCAGCCTGACCTGAACAACACCGGGGCCAACGCCGTCTATCGCACCACCGTCCCCGCCGACGGCTGCCCCGCCTCATGGGATTTGCTGAATAACGGCTGGCCGGCCGGAACCGGCGATGGCGTTCCCGGCAATGATCAAGTCGGCCGGATTGACCTGGCAATCTCCCCCAGCAACCCGGATGTACTGTATGCGCAGGTCGCCAACAATACCAACTCCAGCGGCACACTTGGCGTCTGGCGCACCACCGACGGCGGCGACACCTGGACACAGCAGGCCACGCCTTCTGACTTTCTCGCCTGCACCAGCGGCATCGGGCAAACCTGGTACAACGCCGGCCTCAGCGTAGACCCCAACAACCCGGACGTGGTTTTCCTGAGCATGATTGACCTGTACCGCTCCACCAATGGCGCGGATACGTTCAACAACCTCACCTGCGGCTACAATGGCGGCACAGACGTTCACGTAGACAACCACGCGCGCGCCTTTGTCGGTGGCAGTTCCAGCACGCTGCTGGTGGGCAGCGATGGCGGCGCTTACGTCACCTTCAATGCCAACGCCCCCGACCCGAACAATGTCGCCTTCACCAATCTGAACGGCACATTGGGCACGATTGAGTTTTACGGCGGCGACATCACGGCGAATTTCGCCACGTCATCCAATCCGGGCATTAATGCCGGCGCGCAAGATAACGGTTCGGCCGTTTACGTGTGGAACGGCGACCCCGGCGTGGCAATGTGGCAGTTGCGTACGGGCGGCGATGGCATGTTTGCGCGCATTGAGCCAATTTTGGGGCAGCGTTGGTATCAGGAAAGCCAAAACGGCAGCGTCAAGGTCTCTACGTCCGGCCCCTTTGGCTTCTTCACTTCAGCGACCGGCGGTTGGACGGGCGACCGGCGCAGTTTCATCTTCCCGTATGACATGGCCTGGGCTAACTGCCCGGCTACCGGCTGCACGCACATGATCGCCGGTTCGTACCGGGTTTGGGAGACGATACAAGGCGCCATCCCAACCTCCAGTTGGTACGCCAACAGCCCCGACCTGACCAAAGGGACATTGGGCGACCGCTCCTTCATCCAGCAATTGCGCTATGCACGCAGCGATGAGACCATTGCCATTGTCGGCACGCTGGATGGCAACGTCTATTACGGCTTCAACCTGGGGCAAGGCGTCGCCAACTCCGCGAACTGGATCAACGTCACCGGCGGCAATACGACGCTGCCCAATCGTCCGGTGATGGACGTGACAACCGATCCCATCGTGCCCACCATTGGCTACGCGGCGCTGGGCGGTTTTGACGAGAACACCCCGGCGCAGCCAGGGCACGTCTATCAGGTGACGTGTACGGGACAATGCAGCCAGTTTACCTGGGTCAACAAATCCGGGAACCTGCCGAATATCCCGGTTAACGCCATTATCGTCAATCCCAACTGGCCGCAGCAGGTGTTTGCGGGCAGCGATTGGGGCCTTTACTTCACCGACGACATCACGCAAGCGTCCCCCACCTGGGAGAAGTTCACGGCCGGGCTGCCCAATGCGATGATTTGGGAACTGCGCGCCGATTATGGCGCGACCACATTGGCCGTGTTCACGCGGTCGCGCGGCGCTTATGCATGGCCGCTGCCACTGGCGCCGTATGGCGTCAGCATGAGTGACAGCGCGGCCAGCGGTGAGCGCGACAGCAACGTGCTGCACACCCTGATTGTGACCAATACGGGCACGCTGGATGACGCTTACACACTGTCGCTGACGCCCGGCAATTGGCCGACCACGCTGCTGACGGCATCCCCAATCAGCGTGACTGCGGGCATGACGGCAACGGTAGACGTGTTAGTCTCTATCCCGGCAAATGCGCCGTTGGGAGACACAGATGTGTTTAGGGTAACGGCCGTCTCGCAAGCATACTCGTCGGCTAGTGGGCAGGGTGTGGGGGCAACAACCGCTTCCGGGCATGACCTCAGCGTTGGCGACAGCGCGGCCAGCGGCGCGCCCGGCAGCGACGTGTTACACACCCTGATTGTGACCAATACGGGCACATTGGATGACGCCTACACACTGTCGCTGACGCCCGGTAATTGGCCGGCTACGCTGCTGACGGCATCCCCCATCAGCCTGACGATGGGCATGACGGCAACGGTAGACGTGTTGGTCTCGATTCCGGCGGAAGCGGTGTTGGTAGACACGGATGTGTTCACGGTAACGGCAACCTCGCAGATGGAGCCATCGTTGAGTGGGCAAGGCGTGGGGACAACGGCCGTTTCTGGTACGGCCGGGATCACCATCACCGGTAACATCACCGGGACAGGCTTCGCTGGTGAAACGATCACCTACACCCTCCACGTCACCAATACGGGCAGCGTGACCGACACCTTCACGGTGAGCGTGGGCGAAGCGGCATGGGTGGTGACGGCCGGGTCGCTGCCGCCATTAGCGCCCGGCGCAAGCGGCGTCATGACCGTGACGGTACTCATTGGCGCGGGCCTGGCGGACAGCGTGACGATTACATTGACCTCCACGTTTGATCCGACGGTCGCCACGACGGTAACGCTGCAAACGCAAAGCGGCGCGAGCACAAATTGGTTATACCTGCCGCTGATAATAGCGCCTGAGTCTTAAGTGAAATGATGCGTATTGCGTATTGCGTAACCAGAGGTTAATACGCAATACGCAATATGCAATACGATTACAATGGTGTCTTACCCATTGCGCAAAGCGACGTGGCTTGTGGTCTTGCAGGCAGTTTACATGCTGTTAACTGCCTGTATTCCCCTTACTACCACTCCGCAAGACCTTGTTTTGCCCACGCTGATGCCGGTGGCGGAGTTCCCGCAGCTCATAACGGCGCCAGCCAGCCCCACGCCCATGCTGCCGCCTACGGAGACGGCCGTGCCAACGGGGACGGCCGTTCCGGTAAATACGGCTGTCCCCACACTGACCGCCACTCCCACCATCAGCCCCACTCCTGACCCTTACGCCGGGTACACCATCGCCGATTTGCGCGCGCGCAGGTATGGCGATGGCGCTTTGCAAATCGTCGAAGTCATGGAAGAACGGCCGCGGTTCACCCGTTATCTGGTCAGCTACCCCAGCGACGATCTCACCATCTACGGCTTCATGAACGTGCCCAAAAACAGCGCCACGCCGCTGCCAGTAGTCCTGCTGCTGCATGGTTACGTCAACCCCGCCACCTATAACGTGAAGGCATACACCACGTCACACGCCGACTCTCTGGCCGATGCGGGCTATCTGGTCATCCACCCCAATTACCGCAACCATCCCCCTTCCGACACAGGCAGCAACCCATTTCGCGCCGGCTTTGCCATTGATGTGCTCAACCTGATGGCGCTGGTGCAAAAGCAGGGGGGGCAGGTTGGCCCATTACAACTGGCCGACCCGACAGACATCAATCTATGGGGACACAGCATGGGGGGCGGCGTTGCCCTGCGCGTGCTCGTTGTCAGCCCAGACGTGCGCACGGCCGTCTTGTATGGTTCCATGAGCGCGGATGAGTATCTGAATTACGAGAAGATATTTGAATGGACAGACGGCCGTTCCGGGCAAGAAGAACTCGCCATTCCCCCGTCTGACATGGCGCGCATCGCTCCTATCAACTACCTGGCAGACATCACCGCGGCCATCAGCATTCATCACGGCACGGCCGATACCCAGGTACCCTTCGCCTGGTCGTCCGATTTATGTGAACAGCTGCGCGCGCTGCAAAAAGGCGTGACTTGTTACACCTACACCAGCCAACCCCACTACTTCACCGGCGCGACAGACGACCTCTTCCGGCAGCGCGTCCTGGATTTCTTCGCACAAAACGAAGGGTGATGCGAGGATTAGAGGATTCAGGATCCCTCAATCCCCACTCTCAAGGGAGCTTATGATTCAAATTCTGATTGATAATCCACTCTTGCTGTTATTCATCGTCGCCGCTGTCGGCTACGCCATCGGCCGCATCAAGATCAAGGGGAGCAGCCTGGGGGTTGCGGCCGTGCTGTTTGTAGGGTTGGCCGCCGGCGCACTGCACCCTGACCTGGAACTACCCGATATTGTCTTTTTAATCGGGCTGATCATCTTCGTCTATACCATTGGCCTCAGCAGTGGCCCTGGCTTTTTTGCCTCATTTCGGCGCAAGGGGCTGCGCGACAATTTGTTTATCGTCAGCATGTTGGTCGTCGCGGCGCTGGTCACTATTGCCTCCCATTTCATCTTGGACCTGCGCGCGGCGGTGACGGCCGGTATGTTTGCCGGCAGCCTGACCAATACCCCGGCGCTGGCCGGGCTACTGGACACCATTCGCAGCACAGCCCCCGCCGCCCAATTGGATCAACTGCTGTCTGAGCCGGTTATCGGCTACTCGGTCGCTTACCCAATGGGCGTGCTGGGCATGATTCTGGCCGTCGCCATCATGCAGCGCGTCTTCAAGATTGATTACGCCGCCGAAGCAAAAAATATGCGCGGGTTCCATCTGGTAGAGCAAGATTTGTACTCGCAAACAGTGCGCATCACGAAACCAGAAACGGTGGGATTGTCGCTGCGGGAACTGCGCCATCAGTACAACTGGCATGTGGTGTTTGGCCGTTTGCAACGCGGCAATGAAATCATGCTGGCAACGGGCGACACGGCGCTACAATTCAACGATATGCTCAGTATTGTTGGCACGCCCGATGATGTGCAAACGGCCGTGCCCGTCTTAGGCGAACTGATGGACATCCACCTGGAATTTGACCGCAGCCAATATGATTACCGGCGCATGTTCGTTTCTAATCCGGCTGTCGTCGGCCGTCGCCTCTCTGAACTGCGCCTGCCGCAAGAGCATGGGGCGATTGTGACCCGCGTGCGTCGCGGTGACATTGACCTGCTGGCGGATGGCGACACGATGCTGGAATTGGGCGACCGCGTGCGCGTGGTGTCGCGGCGTAAAGATTTGAGCGAGTTGAGCCGTTTGTTTGGCGATTCCTACAAGGCGCTCAGCGAATTGAATCTGCTCTCCTTTGGCCTGGGCATGACGCTCGGCTTGCTGTTGGGGCTGGTTCCCATTCCCCTGCCGGGAGGCGTGGTGTTCAAACTCGGTTTTGCCGGTGGCCCGTTGATCGTCGCCCTGATTTTGGGCGCGGTGGGGCGCACCGGCTCCATTGTCTGGAGCCTGCCGTACAGCGCCAACCTGACGCTGCGGCAAATCGGCCTGATTTTTCTGCTGGCAGGCATTGGCATTCGCTCTGGCTACACCTTTTTTACCACCTTTGCCCAGAGCGGCGGCATTACCATTTTCCTGGCGGGTACGGCCGTCACCGGCATCACCGCCTTTGTCACTCTCTGGATTGGGTACAAAGTGCTGCACATCCCATATGGCATGTTGACGGGCATGTTGGCGGCGCTGCAAACACAGCCGGCCGTGCTGGGCTTCGCCCTGGAGCAGTCAGAAAATGAGCTGCCGAATATTGGCTATGCGCTCATTTTCCCCATCGCCACCATTGTTAAGATTTTGTTCGCCCAACTGCTACTGACGCTGCTGCCGTAGAATGTATTGCGTTACAATGCTGTCATTGACTCACAACCAAACCAGGAACCGCGTTCCTCAGCAGGAACGCGGTTCCTAAACTCAAAGGAGAAGAACATGTCCCGAACTCGCATTATCTTTGCCATTATTATTTTGATAACGTTTCTCGCCATTGGCGCAATTGTGCTGACACAGGCGATTCGCAGCCTGAGCGACGGCCGTACCGTCACCGGCAGCAGCGACACACCAGCGGCAACGGCCGTTCCCGAAGGCACTGTCCTCGTCACCCTCGCCTCCTCGAATACCAAAGAAAGCTGGCTGGATCAGGTGGTGGCAAATTTCAACGCCGCCGGACAGACAACCCGTTCCGGCCAGGCCATCGTCGTTGAAGTCAGCCACGTCACCTCTGGCGGCTCCCTCAACGCCATCCTCGACGGCGCGTCACAGCCGGTCGCCTGGAGTCCTGGCGACCAATCGTGGGTGGAGCAGGCCAACGACGCCTGGCGGCTGCGCGTCAACAAACCCATCGCCAGCGCAACCTGCCAGCCCACCATTTACGCCCCACTCGGCTTTGCCATGTGGCGGCCAATGGCCGAACAGCTTGGCTGGCCAGACACGCCCATCGGTTGGGACACGATTGTCGAATTAGCGTCTGACCCGGAAGGATGGGGGCGTTACGGCCGTCCCGAATGGGGACAATTTCGCTTCGGCCACTCCCACCCCGCCTATGCCAACTCCGGCCTGCTCGCCATGACCAGCTTTGTCTACGGCATCGCCGGCAAGACCGACAACCTGACCCCGGCGGACATCTACAGCGACCCGGTGCAAACGGCGCTGCGCGAATTGGAGCAAAACACGTCCAGATACGGCCGTCAGGCCCCCGCCCTGCTCGACCTGATGGCGCGCCAGGGAACCAGCTACCTGCACGCCGCCGCCGCTCCCGAATCTGACGTGCTGCGCTTCAATATTGAACGGGGCAGCGAACTGACTTTCCCGCTCGTCTTCATCTTCCCGGCCGATGGCACAATTTGGGGCGACCATCCCTACTGTATTCTCGACAACGCCGACTGGGTAGATACGGAAGAAGCAGAAGCGGCCGCCATTTTCCGCGATTACCTGCTCGCCCGCGAACAGCAAGAATTGGCGATTGACAATTATCTGCGCCCGCTGGACACCAGCATTCCCCTACACACCCCGCTCACCCTGGAAAACGGAACCGACCCGCGCGTCAGCCCGGCCACCGTGCCGCCGCTGCCCAGCCCGAATGCAGACATCAGCACGGCCGTTATAGACATTTTCACCATCAACAAACGCAAGGCGACGATGCTGTTGGTCATTGATGTTTCTGGCAGTATGGAAGGGGAAAAAATTCGCACCGCGCGCAGCGCCACGGCCGAATTCCTCACGCGCCTGGACGCCAATGACGAAGTAGGCGTGATGATTTTCAGCGATATCGTGACCTTGCTCGAACCGCCCGCCCGCGTTGGCGATGTCGTCGAAGGGTTAGCCCAGCGCGTTAATGGCCTGCTGGCTTCGGGCAATACGGCGCTCTACGCAGCGGTTTGCCAGGCCGTGGAAACGGTCGGCAACCTGCAAGAAGCAGACCTGGAGGCAGGTGAGTCGCGGCTGTATGGCATTGTGCTGCTCTCCGATGGCGAAGATACGGTGGGGCGTGTCACAGAAAATCAGATGCTCGCCACCTGCCTGCCCGCCAACGCCGAAGCGGATGGCATCAAAATTTTCCCCATCGCCTTTGGCGCCGATGCGGATAAAACCATCTTGCAGCGCATTGCCGACGCCACTGGCGGGCGCATGTTCACCGCCGATCCGCAGTCCATCGGCAACGTGTATTTGTCCATCTCGGCGGAACAGTAATGCGCGACCTTCTCAACCATGGCCGGTTTTCAGGAACCGGCCATGTCTTTATTGATGCGCTTCAAGCATGCGTCCCCATAACAATCTCCGGTGCGGCCGGGATCATAATCCACGCGCAGCACCTGCCCCGGCGCCAACGTCAGCGCGCGGTCAAAGAGGGTGAAGGACATGTCCGCAGTGGTAAACGTGAGGGTGAGATGATGCTCGCCAGGGACAAGGGGTTGTTCCAGAACAATGGGCTGTGAATCGGAGGGGCGCAGCCGGGCAGGGTCAATGGTTTGGGTGACGGCCGGTTCGCCATCAATGGTCAAGGTGAGGGCGATGGGTGTGGTCACGGCCGTTTCCCCCTCAAAGCGGCTCAGGGGCAGCGACGGGTTCGCCATCACCACCTGTACGACGGACGGCAGATCGGCATACGGGCGCAGCGGCAAATCAGTCAGCAGCGCCTGTACCACCATCACCAGCGCCAGCAGTGCAAACGCCACCGCCAGATTCTTGCCGCTAAACGGCACATTCATGCGGCGGCGCTCCAACCGCTCTTCCTCTGGTATAAGGGGCGTCGGGGCGACGGCCTGCGCAAAACTGTCCGGAGCCAGCCAGAGGGCCGTCACCGGCGCATTGGCGTAAGCCCGTTTCAGGCGGGGCACACGCTCGCGCACAAGGCGCTGCTCCGCCCACACATTGCCTTCACGGTTCACGCAGTCGGCCGGGGGGCAGCCGACGATCTGCACTTCGGCCGCGCCGGCGGCCAGGGCGCGCGTCAGCAAATCGGGCGGCGCTGCGCCCACGCAGGGCAGCGTCACCACTTCGACTGCCATGTCCTGCTGCATCACGCCCGCCAAATAGGGCTGCGCCCCATGCGCGGCGTGTCGTTCACAGGTGAAAATCAGTTTGACGCCTGCCGGCGGCGCTTTGGCTTGCGCCAGCGCCAGTTTGCCCACCACCACATCCCACAGCAGTTCCGGCGGCGTGCTGCCCAACGTCACGGCCACGCCATCACAGGAGCCGACGCAAATGCCGCAGCCGATGCACAAATCAGGGTCGGCAATGGCGATATATTTGTGTGGTTTGCCATCGTGCCGCTCCACCATTTCCAATGCGCCGTAGGGACAGTCGAGGGCGCATTTGGTGCAGCCGGTGCAGCGGTCGTTGATGATTCTCGCTTTGGGCGGCGGTAGGGTGATGGTTGACGGCCGTTTAGCCCGCGATAACCAGGGCAGCAAGGTCAGCCCAGCCGTCAGCAGCAACAACCCACCCCATAACACGGCAGCGGCGGGCGTGCCGCTAAAGGGTAGATAGAATAGGAAAAAGGGGTCGAAGGTGATCCATTCCGGCAGCTGCGCCAGGTTTGCTTTGGGTAACATGCCGACCGGGAAGAAAGCAGACACCAACACCAGGACGACGCCGAGACCGACCACCCAATGCAGCTCAGGATACCAACGCGGCCGTTTCAGGCGCATGATGTGCAGCCAGAAAAAGCCGCCCGCAATCAAAAAGAGCAGCAAATGAACGCCGAAGATGATCAGCAAGAAGGGCCAACTGGCTTGCGTCCCTTCCACACGCGCCATGTAGGCGATCAGTTGGGGCGCAAAGGGGGTCGTTTGGCGCAATAAATTGAGAAAGCCGTCATTGATGAGCTGCGCCCGCTCGTCCCAAATCAGCCAGTAGCCGGTGACGCCCGCGCCCCATACCAGCGCCGTCAACGCAAAACCGCTGACCCAGGCCAGCCAACGCGCGCCGCGAAACCGCTCCATGAACAGGGTGCGGTAAGCGTGCAGCAGCGTGGTGATAACCAACGCACCGGAAGCGTAGCGATGAATGGCGCGTACGAGACGAGCGATGAACTGCGCTTCCATCCGCGCTACCGCCTCATATGAGGCGTCGAAGCCATATTGGAAGAACAAGAAGAGGTAGAGACCGGTTAAACCGACGATGACCAGCAAGTAGGTGGCAATCGGGCCGGTATGGTAAAACGGGTTGAGCTGCGGCGCGCCGATGAGTTTGTTAACCGGCCGTTCCACCCACAGCGCTGCTTTCTCCAGCAAAACTGACCAGCGATGACGCGGCAGCCGCCACGCATCCAGCCCCTCCTCGCTCCGGCCTCTTCCCGACGTCCCATCGCCCAACGCCCAACTCACCTCATGTTCATGTTCTTCTTCATGATCAGCCGTTTCTACCAGGGCGGGTTCCGTTGTCTGGCAATCTGTCTCCGGGTCAGCGCCAGGGAGTACTTCGGGTTCTTGTGTTTTCTTGAAGGCCATAGCTGTTATTCGTGTAAGGTTAGCATGTAAGCGACGAGGTCGGCAACGTCTTGGGCGCTGAGTTCGGCCGCGTATTGCCCATACATAGCATTGGCTTCGTAGCCATCTGTCAGGTGAGCGTTGGGGTCAACGATGGCGACCCACAAATAGATGGCGGCGGGTTGATCGGGAACGGCCGCCGCCGCGCGGTCAGCCAACCCGTAATGGGAAGGGCCAACGAGGACAACGTTGGGCGCCAGCGAATGGCAGGTCACACAGCCGGGCGCGCCCTGGCTGCCCAGCACACGCCGCTGGTACAACACTTCACCGCGGTCTGCATCGCCGGTTAACTCCGCAGGGGGATGGGCAGGGACGGTGGGGAGGGGAACGGCCGTATCACCTGCATCCGCACAGGCAGCCAACCCCCATAAAAACAACAGCAATAAAAACCAGCGACCCCAACCCACCATACACCTAAAAAAGAGCGCAAGTCGTACCCAATTTTCCGATACGACTTGCGCTGCTTCGCGTCAACAACCCAACTCAGACTTATTTACCGTCTAACGTCAGGAAATAAGCAACCAGGTCGTTAATCTGGGTATCAGTCAATTCCGCGCCATAAGTTTGGGGCATGACGCCGGCGTCAAACCCTTCAACGATGTACGCATTGGGTTCGACAATGGATTGATGAATATAATCTTCGGCGGACATGCCGGGCACGCGGCCGGCAGCGCGCACAGCCACGTCAGATTGCGACGGGCCGGTGAGGGTGACGCCCGGTTCCAACGAATGGCAGGTGACACAGCCGGCCGCGTTGGCCGAGCCGATGGTCGCCTGCTCGAACAGTTTTTTGCCATTGGCAACGTTCCCGACAGAAGAACCAGTATCGGCCGTTTCCGAACCACCGCCACCACAGGCCACCAGGAGCAGCATAGACAATACAACTAACAGAATGATCATTGTTTTACGCATTAAAATTAACCTCCGTTCAAAACAGTAGGCGGAAAGTGATGGAACAGACAGCGTGATCAGCAAGCATTCAAACCAGCAAATTGGGCTTGGCTCCCGTTTGCATTTACCACACCCACCCCTATCACGTTATCCGCCTGTTGCATATATCACGAATTATACTAACTTATTGTGACAAAGAAAAAGCGTATAAGCGAATGAAACGTGAAACGTGATGAAAGCCGGTCACGTTTCACGGGTAAACAAGCGCCGTAATCATTCACCCCCGCCCCCTGAGCATTCGACTGAGCTCACGCCGAAGTCTTGTCGAAGGGGGATCGGTTTCGACAGGCTCAACCGACAGGGGGGTGAACATTTACCAAGCGCCTTACCGAATCGTAATCGGCGGCGAGGTCATGTTCAAGTTGGAAATCAAACTGAACAAAACCGGCCCATAGGCAATGATAATCAAAGCAATGGTCAGGACGATCCACGGCCGCCATGTATCCAGCCAGATCGGGCCAGGCGTGGGATCAACCGCTTCGGCAACGGGCATCTCAATCGGTTTTTGCAGCGTTTTCTTGGAAAAGACCGTGCCCACCATCACGATATAAAACAAGGTGGCGCTAATGGTCAAGACGATGCCGCCAATCAGGGCTTCAATGAACAATGGGTTCCAGGACGCCTGCGCATAGGGAGCCGCGCCCAACATGGTGCGCCGGGGCACGCCAAAGTTCAGCCCCAAGATGTGCAGCGAATTGGACATCAGCAGCATCCCCACAAACCAGGTCCACGCCTGCCATACGCCCAGTTTAGGGCTAAACAACTGTTTGCCGCTCAGCTTGGGAACCAACCAGTAGGAAACGCCAAAGAAGGTGAGCGTAACGGCCGAACCGAGCGTCAGGTGAAAATGTCCCGGCACCCAAATGGTATTGTGGACGGCCAGGTTCAAATTGTAAGAAGCGTTGGTCAGGCCGCCAATACCACCAAAAGCAAACAAGATCATCGCCAGATTTTGCGCGGCAAATGAGGGATCACCCCAGGGTAGTTTACGCACCCAGCCGAGCAGCCCAGTTCCTCCGCGCGCGCGCCCGGCAATTTCCAGCGACGCGACCACGGTAAAGGCCGTCATCATACTGGGCAGGAACAATGAATAGGTGAGAACGGCGTGCAGCACTTTCCAGCCAGCGGAGATGCCAGGGTCTACATATTGATGATGCAGCCCGACGGGAACGGAGAGCGCCAGGAACAGCCAAAAGACTAACCGCGCCAACGGTTCGCTGAACAATTTGCCACCGGCTTGCTTGGGCAGCATCCCGTACCAGGAAATGTAGGCGGGCAGCAGCCAAAAGTAAACCAGCGGGTGGCCAAAGAACCAGAAGAAGGTACGCGCCAACTGCGGATCTGTGCCTGCCACCAGGCCAAATGACCAGGGAATGATCAGCCAGAGCAGTTCAATGGCGACGCCAAGCGTGGCAATTTGCCACATGACCATCGTAATCAACGATGCCAGGGCGATGAAGGGGGTTTGGGTTCCCTTATTTGCCTTGCGCCAATCGCCATAGGTGAAGTAAAAGCCATAACCGGCAACCCAGGACCCCACGACAACTAGTACCAGGCCGATGTAAAAGAAGGGATTCGCTTTCATCGGTGGGTAAAAGGTGTAAAGGACAGTCGCCAGATTCATCAAAATGGGAATGGCGGCCATCACCAGGCCAATCATCATCAGCGCGAAAGCCACCCAGTTCAATTTGGGGTACTTTAACTCCATTTTCAGACTGCGCGGAATGGCGAAGGTGAAAAAGCCGACAATGAAAAATGTGGTCCAGACGAGGGCATTCAAAACGGCGTGCAGCGTCAATCCCTGGTAATAGCTGGCAATGCCTATCGAATTGAGTGCGTTATATAAGTTGACGCCGGCATGTTCCATTTTTTGGAAAAAGCCCATGGAGCCGCCAATTGCCAGCGCGGCCATGGCTACGCCAATGTTCCAGCCGGCCAGTTTATCGGTAGATAATTTTTCACTTGCTAACATCCTATTCTCTCCTTCCGGTTTGGTTATGGTTCAACGACAAGACGGCCGTACATCGTCTGGTGCGCCGCGCCACAATATTCGTGGCAAATAAAATCATATTCGCCGGGCACGTCAAACGTGGCCGTCAATCTGGAAACCTGTCCGGGCAGTACCATCATGCTGACATTGGTCCCTTGCAATTTGATACCGTGCTGCACGTCTTTGCTGGTCACGTAAAACGTCACCGTAGAACCGGCTGGAACTGTAATTGGTTTTTCACCATAGTTAATGGAGCCTGGCGAGAATTTCCACATTTGCGCTAATATGTAGACCTCGTAGCGACCCGGAGACAACTCGCGAATCCGATCTTCGGGCGAATCGCCAAACGGAAACTCTGACGCGCCCGGCGTAGCAACCGTGCGTGGATCTACCAGACCAACGGGCTGCGGCACTTGAATGCCATAGACAAACCCGCTAATACCAACAGCTAATGCAAAAACCACCATTAGTAAGGCGCTGGCGATAAAGAATATTCTTTCATGACGATCGATATGCATTATGGCACCACCGTGAGTCCTCGTGAGAGCAGCGTCAGGTAGGCGCTACCCCACAAAGCAATAATTGTGATCACAAAAATGACCATGATAGCTATGGTTCCCTGCGGCGTTTTGTGTTTTTTGTCCTTGTTGTTCACATAAACCTCCTTCATTCTTTGTAAGTGCAGATCCCTAAATGAGTTTGCTAACTATTCAAACCTGACATGTTGCCAGCCCAACTTGAAGCCTAAATTTATCCACACCACCTCCTTAATTTTTGATGATGTACTGCAAGTCGGCCGCTATCTCAGCCCCGGTTATTCCAAACGGGTAAACCAGGCGCAAATACCCTTTTTTATCAATCAACAATACAGTCGCCGTGTGATCAATAAGATAGCCGGTAGCGGCCGTTCCCTCACTCTTCTCAAAAAACACCCCCAAGGGGGTCGCCGCTGCCAACACCTCACTCTCCGTCCCCGTCAGGCCGATAAAAGAGGGATGGAAATAGCTGACATATTCCTGCAATGATTCTGGCGTATCCCGTTCCGGGTCTACCGAAACCATGATCATCTGTACCTCTGCGGCGTCTTTGTCTAATGCCTGCACAGCCTGCTTTAACTCGACCAGCGTGGCCGGGCAAACGTCAGGGCAGTAAGTGTAGCCAAAATAAAGCAGCACTACCTGACCACGAAAATCGCGCAAGCTGACCGCTTTGCCCTCGGCGCCCATTAGCGTGAAGTTGGCAACGGGGTGCGGCGATTGCATCACAAAACCATGTAGCTGCGGCGGCCCCAAACGCCAGACGCCGGTAGCCAGCAACAGCACAGCGCCTAAAATCAATCCGAACAGTAATCCACCAATAGCCAGCCACAGTTTCACGCGCTTACGCGGCTCTGTTGCTGCCGTTGTCGCTAACTCTGATGTCGTTGTCATAGCTCACCCCTCTTAACGTGGATAACAGGCAAACAGGTGTGCGGCTTCATAAGCCAACCGCCCGGCGCCCTCAGCATTGTTCAACTCTTGCTGCAACAGACGCAAATCGCGCAGCACAATCTCTATATCTGGCAGGGAACGTCGGTATTCTGCGCGCAGGGTCCCGGTCCAATCTACGAGCATAACGGCCGTATCCAGCGCCAACGTCCCATCATCCCGCCGGTCATAATACACACCAAAGCCGCCGCCAATGACCCATTTCAACCGTTCCGGCGTTCCCGTCACAAAATGCCAGGTCTCCAAGTCTGCCCCCAGGTCACGGGCATAAGCGGCTAACACCTCTGGCGTGTCGCGCTCCGGATCAATGGAAATGGTCACAAATTCGATGGGCATGTCGCTCGGCTCTAATTCTGGCAGGCGCGCTTGCAACGTTTGCAAAAATGGGCTTGTCGCCACGCAAGGGGGCTGGCAGGCGGTATGCGTAAAGGTATACAGGGTAATTTTGCCGCGCATATCTTCACTGGTCAGGCGATTGCCCTGCTGGTCGAACAGCAGATAGCCAGGGGATAAGGTAATGCGTGGCAGCACTTGAATCGGGCGCGCGATAATGAAATAACCCAGCGCCAGAAACGCCAACACAGGCAATATCCATAGCCAGCGCGCCAGACCACGCACCAGGCGCGTGGTCAGAGATATGGTGTGTTGCGGTGTGGATGGTGTAACGGCCGTCACGAGCTTCTCCCCTTGTTTAGCGCAATTGAGTTAATCGTCAAGATCCCCAATCACATGCCTATCCTTTTATCAAATAAGGTATCTCATCTCTAAGTTGAACCGGGCGCTGCCGCAGTTTACGCGCTTCATTCACCAATTCCTGTAAGGTCACTGCTTGCAATTCTTCTGTCACCACCGTCTGCAGCCGCCCCCACAACGAATGCGCCGGGCACAATTGATCGCGCGGGCATTCATGCGGGCGCAGCAAGCAGATATTCAAGCAAATGGGGCCTTCAATGCCTTCAACAATTTGTAGCAGCGTAACCTCTTCTACCGGTTGCGCCAGCGCCAGCCCACCGGTCGGCCCGGAAAAGGTGCGTACCAAATTCGCTTTCACTAAATCTGCGGTGATTTTATGCAAAAAAGCCTTGGGTACACCCGTTTTTTTGGCTACCTTACGCGAAGGTGTACACTCCTCTGCGGAGCATAACCCCAATTCAATCATGATGCGCACAGCATAATCGGTACGACGGCTTATCTGTAACATGGACATTGTTGACCTATTTACTCAACATTAGCAGTAAATTAACTGAACCCGCGCCATTTGTCAAATGACTGAGGTTTAGTCGCAAAAAATCTATATTTATGACTTTTTTGATAATAACAAGTTTTCGCTGCATAGTAATCATTCACTCCCACCCCCTGAATTCCCAAAAAAACTCGATTTGGGGTCTTTCGTCCAGTTGTGACATATTTCACAGCATGATGCGCCAAACGACATTACCATATGCGTAGATAAAAAATCGCTGCCAGACAACCGATTTCGCAAAAAATCGGATGCACAAACAGCGTAATGGATGAACTTTCACCCTTCATCCTTCACACTTCATCCTTACTAAGGAGGCGCATCATGGTTGGCGCAATGTTTTTAGCACATCTCGTTGGTGATTACATTTTACAGTGGGACAGCCTGGCAAGTTGGAAAAGCAGGGCGCTGACCGGCGTATTGGCTCACGGATCGGTTGTCTTCATCGTGACGTGGCTATTTTCCTTATTATATGATGCCGATTGGTGGCAAGGCGTTCTTTTCATTGGCGTGGCGCATATCCTCATTGATGCCAGTCAGCTTTATGTGAAACCGCCCATCCCCCCGCTCATGCGCTTTTTGCTGGATCAATTGGCGCATTTTATTGTCATTGTGGTAGCGCTGGTGGGCGGTGGCTTTCTGAGCCTGACAACACTATTACAAGATTTGCTGTACACGCTGCAAAGTGAACGGGTGGTTTACTATTTGATTGGATACGCATTTATCACCATGCCCGCCTGGATCATTGCCAAGTTCATCGCTTATGGGTTGGTCAAAGGCACGGCGCCCAATTTTCCAGAGGGTTCCAACAAATACATTGGCATTCTAGAACGTATTTTGATCACGACATTTGTTGCTTTAGGGCAGTTTGTCCTGGTTCCCCTGGTGGCTGCGCCGCGCCTCGCCATGGAATGGCCCAAAGTATCTGGCAACGAACGCGCATCTGTGTATCTTGTCGAGCTGTTATGCGGCATCGCCATGGCGATTGGGATTGGGTTACTGTTGAGCCGGATATAGTATAATGGACGTGGCGTGATAAATGGTCGAACAACTGTGGAGATAATCCCATGAACGATAAAGTCAACTTCCTACAACAAATGCCATTGTTCGCCGATCTTGACGCCGGACAATTGGGCCAGATTGCCAGGGATATTGTGCAGCGCCATTATCAACAGGGGGATATCATTTTCCGTGAGGGTGATGCCGGGCAAGTCGTTTATCTGGTGGCGGCGGGGCAGGTACGTATTTTTGTCAATGGGTGGGATGGCGGCGAAACGTCGGTGATTTTATTCGGCCGTCCTGGTGACATGTTTGGCGAGTTGGCGGTGGTGGATGGGCTGCCACGGTCGGCAACGGCCGTTGCCCTGGACGACACCGACCTCTACCTGTTGACGCGGGAAAATTTTCGGCGGCACATGGCGCACTGCCCGCAGTTGGCTCTGAACTTCATGAAAGTGCTCAGTACGCGGGTGCGTTACAACACCCAACAAATGGACAGCCTGGCCTCGTTAGGCATTCCGCAGCGCCTGGCGCGTAAACTGATGGAACTGGCGCAAAGTTACGGCCGTGTAGACACCGATGGCGTGCAAATTGACGTCAGCCTGACACAAACCGACCTGGCCAGCCTGATCGGCGCCACGCGGGAAAGCACCAACAAAAGCCTGCGCGACTTCCGTAACCAGCAGTGGATTCACATGAAACAGGGGCGTATTGTCATTCGTGACCCAGACTCCTTGCGCGCCCTCATTCGTATATGATGAAAGGCGGGGATTAGAGGATTAAGGGATTTTTAGATGCATCCGTAATCCCCGCGCTTTTTTGAAGGAACTGAGTATGCAAGACAAGACCTTACGAGGCGGGTTGATTTTTACCGGGGTCGGTATTCTGGCGATTGTCGCGCTCTGGTTTTTTGTGCTGCGGGATACGCAAATTACCAGTGGCCCCATTCGCAGCGTCCCCCTCGTCACCAACGATCCGTCGGCCACATTATTTGAAATTACGCGGGCCTCAGAGGCGCGTTTTACGCTGAATGAACTACTGCGCGGCGCGCCAACGACCGTGGTGGGCTTCACCAATCAGGTCGCCGGGCAAATTGCCATCAACCCGGATGATTTATCTACGGCCGTCCTCGGCGAAATCCTGGTGAATGCGCGCACCCTGCAAACAGACAATGATTTTCGCAACACCGCCATTGGCAGCCGCATTTTGCTTACCGGCGAATATGAATTCATCCGCTTTGTGCCCAGGCGCATTGAGGGGCTGCCGGGGCAAACGGCCGTTGGCGCTCCCGTGACGTTTACTGTAACCGGCGATTTAACGGTCAAAGATGTAACACGAAAGGTAACATTTGCGGTGACGGCCGTACTCGCCACGCCCACACAACTACAAGGAACGGCCAGCACGACCATCAACCGCGCCGACTTCGCCCTGGTTATCCCCGAAGTGCCCGGAGTTGCCAATGTAGACGAAGCCATCCTGTTAGAAATTGATTTTGTCGCCGCAGCAGCTGCCAATTAACGATTGGCGATTGACGGTTTACGATTCGGCGTAATAGGCCACGCCCAACGTGCCCGGCCCGACATGCGTCCCAATGACCGGACTCAGCGCACCCTGCACAATGTCTAGCGGTTGGACGGCTGATTGAATGGTGTCGGCAATGCGCCGCGCTTCATCCTCTGCGGCCGCGTGCATCACGGCTGCGTGTATCTGGCTTTTCCCGGCCGTTTCCTGCTGTAAAACCTGTAGCATATGCTCAACCGCTTTTTTCTTTGTGCGAATGGAAGCCAGTGGTTCGATTTTGCCACCCTCCAAATGCAGCACCGGTTTAATAGACAAGACAGAACCGATGAGCCGTTTCGCGCCGCCAATGCGGCCGCCCCGGTGCAAATATTCCAGCGTATCCACCACAAACAAAACACGCAGGTGCGGCACAATGCGGCGCGCGATGGCCGCTATTTCCTGGTAATCTTTACCATCCGCCGCCGCCTGCGCCGCCGCCAGGGCAATCAGTCCCAGGCCCATAGAGGCAGAACGCGAATCCACAATTTCAATAGGATAATCCCCCATCATGGACACCGCCTGCCGCGCCGAGGAGAGCGTGCCGCTGAGGTGCTCAGAAATGAAGATGCCAACGATGGAATCGGCCGTTTCCGCTACCCGCTGAAAATGCTCCAAAAATTCGCCAGGGGACGGCTGTGACGTTGTCGGGGATGTCTGACTCATGGACAATTTGGCATAAAACGCCTCGGTTTTAATATCAATCCCATCCAACAGACTTTGACCATCCCAATTCACAATCTGCGGTACAACATAAATCTGGTGCTGCGCTACCAGCTTATCCGGCAGATTTGCAGTACTGTCTATAACAATAGCAACTTTTCTTTTTGACATGCGCATATTCCTCTCATCTTCCTAAGATTTGCTGCCTGGTACTCACACCGGGCAGATGCCGCTCCCCTTCGGAGCATAAGTTTACAGGCGATAGTGTGATTTGTACAACCATATGAGAATTGCTGATTTTTTAACAAAATAGCATACACTATAGTTTATTAGAAGCTGGAGATAAACATACATGTGTGGTCGTTTTGCATTACTCGCCCCTGCGGAACTTATCGCAGCTACATTCGAGTTGATAACTGCGCCCGAACCGTTACCGCCACGTTACAACATCGCCCCTACGCAGCCCGTTTTGGCAATACGCCCAGCAGCCGCAGGCGGGCGTGCAGCCACCCTCTTCCGTTGGGGACTCATACCCTCCTGGGCTAAAGAGATCAGCATCGGTTCCCGCTTGATCAATGCCCGCGCCGAAACAGTTGCCGAAAAGCCCGCCTTTCGCGCGGCGTACAAACGGCGGCGCTGCCTGATCCCGGCCAGCGGCTTTTACGAATGGCGCAAAGAAAACGGCCGCAAACAGCCCATGTACATTCACCCCCAAGACGACGATCTTTTTGCCTTTGCCGGGTTGTGGGAAACCTGGGAAGGGGCCGACGGCAGCGCCATTGAATCCTGCACCATTCTAACCACCACGCCCAATACGCTCATGGCCCCCATTCACGACCGGATGCCAGTTATTGTCGAAGCGGCCGATTTTGACCTGTGGCTGCTGCCGGAAGCGAATTCTGACCGGGTTCAGCATCTGTTACGGCCGTATCCCGCCGCAAAAATGGCCGCCTACCCCGTCAGCGCCACCGTCAACAATCCACGCAACGAAACACCGGCCTGCATCCTCCCCCTCTCTTAAACCACTCATGGACA
>JACSRF010000637.1 GCA_014879875.1 Anaerolinea sp. | reverse complement strand
GCTTGTGTCGCGGCGATGGAGCCAGTCATCCCATTGTTGAGCGTCAACCCGCGTCACTGAAACGTGGCCGGGTGTACGCGCCGCGTACAGCCAGCGGTTCCTCCGCAAGGGAGAAAATGTCCTCCTTTGGTTTGGTCGTCATGACGGCGCGTCCCAGGATACGGCTAGCCCTAGCCAACCCCCACTGATTCCAGACCCACAGGAAGGCGCTGCTGCCGGGAACGGCAAATTTGGGATCAACAGATTCAACGGATTGTCTGTTTCGCTAATCATAGTGTAGCATACGAGCAGGACACGTGGAATGCGGCGCGTGACTTTCCACAGCCAATCGCCAATCGCAAATCGTCAATCGTCAATCGCAAATCGTCAATACCACAAAATACGCTTTACCTTTTGCCCATTCAGCCTTAAAATCAGAACATGCCTGAAGAATACGCAATCTTAAACAATCGCTACAAACTATTAGAACGTATTGGCAGCGGCGGCATGTCCGTCGTCTACAAAGCGCATGACCTCTCTCTGGGGCGCATCGTCGCCGTCAAAATGCTGCACGAAGCGCTGACCGGCGACACCGGATTCCTGACCCGCTTCCAGCGCGAGGCGCACGCCGCCGCCAACCTCTCCCACTCCAACATCGTCACCGTCCACGACATTGGGCAAGATGAACACCGCCATTATATCGTCATGGAGTTTGTGGATGGGTACACGCTGAAGCAGCTTGTCCGCGAGCAAAACAAGCTCGGCCAGCCCATGCCTATCAACCGCGCCCTTGATTTGACCATCCAGATTTGTAACGGCATTGGCTATGCACACCGCGCCCACCTGGTCCATTGCGACGTAAAGCCGCAAAATGTGCTCGTCACCCGCGATGATCGCGTGAAGGTGGCCGATTTTGGCATCGCCCGCGCCATCAGCGAGGCCAGCCAGCAGTTGGAAAAGCAGGTTTGGGGCACGCCGCAATATTTCGCGCCGGAACAGGCCGCCGGCTATCCGGCCACCCCCGCCTCAGACGTTTATGCCATTGGCGTCATTTTGTTTGAATTGTTAAGCGGCCGTTTACCCTTCCAGGCCGAATCTCACACCGCGCTGGCCCTGAAACATATGCAAGAACCGCCGCCGCCGGTCACCACGTTTAACCCGGCTGTGCCGCGCCAACTTGAGCAAATCGTCGCCAAAGTGCTGGCCAAAGAAGCGGTTGCCCGTTACCGCACCGCCGGGCAGCTCGGCCGTATTTTGAGCACCTACCGCCAGAGCAGCCAGGCCGAAACAGGGCCGATCTACCCCGTCACCAGCGTCCACAGCGCCGTCCCGGTAGCCGAACAGAAAACGCAGCTGCACCACTACGTGCCCGAACGCACAGAACGGCCGTCGCCCACCATCCCAACCCGTCCCCTCACACCGCCAACATCCGCGCAGCTTCCCAACCTGGAACCGGAAACCATCGCCATCACATCCCGCGCCCAGCAAGACAACAAACCAGATTGGATCGCCATCAGCCTCGGCATCACAGCCCTGTTAGCCCTGATGGGTCTCATCCCTCTGTGGTATTTTGTCTATCGCGCCTGGACCGGCTAAGCCGTTCGCCCCACCCCCCGCTTTCTGCTATACTCAAGTTATCAGAGTCACCACATTGGTGGAGGTAAATGAGTGAATACAACAAAAGCGTCAAGATGGTTTATCTACCTCTTGCTGGGCATGGTCATTATGGCCATTGTTTGGAGCTATAATACGACACCACCTGTCCGCACCGAAATTTCCATCACCAAACTTGCGCAAGAAATTCGCAACAGCGAAGTCAAAGACATAGAAGTGTCTGGCAATGGGCGGCAGTTGGTCATTGTCTATGCCGACGCCAACCGCCCCCCGGCGCAGTCACAGATCAGCGGGGTCAGCTCCGTTGAAGAAGTGTTGGCAAATTATGGCATCACCAGCGAAGATTACCAGGACGGCCGTCTCACCATCACCTACGCACGGCCGAGCCAACTCAACGGCTGGCTCAACCTCGTCGGCATCTTCCTCCCCGCCATCCTGATCATCGCCTTCATCTACTTCATCTTCCGCCAGGCGCAGGGCAACAACAACCAGGCCATCTCCTTCGGCAAAAGCCGCGCGCGCATGTTCACCGGCGATCACCCCACCGTCACCTTTGCCGACGTAGCCGGCGCCGACGAGTCCAAACAAGAGTTAGCCGAAATTGTCGAATTTTTGAAAGAACCGGGCAAATTCGTCACCTTTGGCGCGCGCATCCCCAAAGGGGTGCTGCTGGTCGGCAGCCCCGGCACCGGCAAAACCTTGCTCGCCAAAGCCGTCTCTGGCGAAGCCGGCGTCCCCTTCTTCTCCATCGCCGGCTCCGAATTTGTGGAAATGTTTGTCGGCGTAGGCGCCAGCCGCGTGCGTGACCTGTTTGAACAGGCCAAACGCAACAGCCCGTGCATCGTCTTTGTGGACGAAATTGACGCCGTTGGCCGCCAACGCGGCGCAGGTTTGGGCGGCTCTCACGACGAACGAGAACAAACCTTAAACCAGATTTTGGTGGAAATGGATGGGTTCGACACCGACACCCACGTCATCATTCTGGCCGCCACCAACCGCCCCGACATCCTCGACCCGGCATTGATGCGCCCCGGCCGTTTTGACCGCCGCGTCGTGTTAGACCGGCCAGACGTGCGCGGCCGTGAAGAAATCTTCAACGTCCACATCCGCGGCAAACCGATTGCTGCCAACGTAGACGTCACCGCCCTGGCAAAATCCACCCCAGGCTTTGTCGGCGCCGACATCGAAAACACCGTCAACGAGGCGGCGCTGCTGGCCGCGCGCCGCAACAAGAAAAGCATTGGCATGGCCGAACTACACGAAGCTATTGAGCGCGTGCAGCTAGGGCCAGAGCGCAAAAGCCGCGTCATCAGCCCCGCCGAGCGCGAAATCACCGCCTACCACGAGGCAGGGCACGCCATCGTCAGCCACCTGCTGCCCCACGCGCAAACGGTGCGCAAAATCACCATCATCCCGCGCGGCATGGCCGGCGGCCTCACCTGGTACATGGAAGATGACGGCTTCTTCTTCAGCCGCTCCAAGTTCAAGGCGCTCATTGCCAGCGCCCTCGGCGGCCGTATTGCCGAGGAGATCATCTTCGGTGAAATCACCACCGGCGCCAGCAATGATTTACAACAAGTCACCAGACTGGCGCGCTCCATGGTCACCCAGTACGGCATGAGCGACGAACTGGGACCGCGCGTCTATGGCGAAAAGCAAGAGCTTGTTTTCCTGGGGCGTGAAATTAGCGAACAACGTGACTATTCTGATGCTATTGCCCAAAAAATTGATGAGGAAGTCCGCTCCATCATTGACGCCGCCTATGCACAGGCCAAAACCCTGCTCATGGCCCATCGGGATAAATTAGCGTTAATCGCCAAAACCCTGCTCGAACGGGAAACGTTAGAAGCGGCCGAATTCGTGGCGCTCATGGAAGGTAAAGATTTGCCGCCATCACCGCCGCCAAGCAGCAGTAAAGCAACAGCAGCGCCACAGGCAGAAACAGGTCATACGGCCGCCGACTGGAAACCACCTTCTTTAGAAATGCCACCGGCGCCCTCGCCCGCTTAGAAACGGGAATTAAATAACTTGAACATTTGACCGGCTAAAGCCTCGACTCCAAGTGATAAGTTATTTAAGCGCCATTCCTTAGATAGCAGCAGCATGACTCTACCAGACGTATTAGCCCTGATCAATGACGTCTTACAGGCGGTCATCGTCATTTTCGGATCGGCCGTCGTTCTCTACAACGTGGGGCGCGGGTTCCGTTCGCAAATCACCAGCGCCTTTTCCGCCCTGATCACCTTTGTCGTCATTGCCTATTTAACCGAACTGCTCGTCAGCCGCGCCATTATCTCCAACTCCGCGGAAACGTGGCTGCGCCTGGAATGGGTGGGCATCGCCATGGTGCCGGCCACACAGTACCATTTGTCCGATGCACTGCTGTCCATGACGGGCGCGCCGCCACAACGGCGCAAACATTTTGTCGTCGTCGGCTATGTCATCAGCATTGCCTTTCTCTTCCTGGTGTTGTGGACCAATTTAGTCGCCGGCCACGTTGTGCAGTTGGCGCAAACCTTCCACCTGTTAGCCGGGCCGTTATTCCCCCTGTTCACCTTTTACTTCTGGTCAGTTTCCATTACCAGCATCTACAACGTGTGGCGCGCGCGCCAACGCTGCATCACCAGCACCACGCGGCGGCGCATGACGACCACATTCCTGGCGTTTATGGCCGCCCCGCTGGCCGTGTTTCCTTACCTGGTCACCAGCGGCGACGCCCGTCAGGATGTGCCGTTCATTTTGTGGCCCGTGCTGATCATTGGCAATCTGGTTGTGGGCATCATGTTTGCCCTACTCACCTCGAACCTCATCTACTTTGACGCCGCGTCGCCAGACCGGGTGGTACGGGTGCGGCTGTACAAGTATATGGCGCGGGTTCCGCTGGCCGGTACGATTGTGCTCTTGGTGTATGTGCTGGTCAACCGCAGCAGCCGCCTGCTCGGATTGCCCGCCGAAACGGCGTTGGGGTTTACACTGGTCGCAACAGTGATGCTGGTAGAATGGGCGGTGCATGTGTTCAAACGGCCGTTAGAACGCCTCTTCCAATTAAATGACGACCCCGACGTGCGCCGTATCCAGGAGTTGGGCGAGCGCATCTTAACAACAGGCGATTTGCACCAATTGTTGGAGAGTATTTTGGCGGCAACCTGTGAAGCATTACGCACGCCTACGGCGTTTGTGGCCGCCATCACCCGCGATGGCCCCCAGTTAGAAGCGGTAGTCGGTCCGCTCACCGAACCGGAAGCGATCTGGCACGAAGCAGATTGGTACGCCCTCACGCCGCCCGAAGCGGAAAATGACACAACGGCCGCACAACTGCAAACGATGGGCACGTTCATTGTCTGGCAAAATTTTTGGATACGGCCGTTATACAGTCGCAAAGGGGATGTCGTCCTCGGCATTCTCGGCATTTGGGCGCGCGCGGCCGTCCCGGACCTGAACGCCGATGAACAGGCAATGCTGGAAAAATTGATCGCCCAGGCATCCGAAGCGTTAGAAGACCGTATTTTGCAGCAAGAAGTTTTCCGCGCCGTTGAAGGCTTGCTGCCCGGCGTCACAGCACTGCAAGAACGGCGGCGCGCAGCCACATTTGGCGGGCTGCCCGTGTTAACCGGCGCCGACGGCCCCACGCCGGCGCTGCTGGCCGATGCGGAGGAGTTCAGCAACCTGGTACGCGACGCCCTCACCCATTATTGGGGCGGGCCAAAATTAACGCAAAGCCCCCTGCTGCGGCTGCAAATTGTGCAGCGGGCAATGACCGAGCACGACACCCCGGCCAATGCCCTGCGCGCCATTCTGGCCAGCGCCATTGAACTGCAAAAACCGGAAGGGGAGCGCAACCTGACGCGCGCCGAATGGCTGTTGTATAACATCCTGGAGCTAAAATTCATTCAAGGCGGCCGCGTGCGCGACGTGGCGCGGCGGTTGGCAATGAGCGAATCAGACCTGTACCGCAAACAGCGCGTCGCCATTGAAAACGTCGCCCACACCATTGCCAACCTGGAAAAAGAGGCTCTGGAAAGCAGCCCAGAAGAAGCAAACCCGGAAGAACCGGCCGTCATCCACCGGGAAGCCATGACATCCTTATGAGCGATGATTTTCCTCCTCTTCCTCTCCGTGCGCCTCTTTGTCTTCTCTGTGTAACTCCGTGTAACTGAATAATTACCAGAGTTAGCGCCCTATCGATTACCGACCACCGATTACCGACCACCGATTACCGACCACCGATTACCGACACCACTATGCTTCCCCTTAGCTACCACGAAATCACCGACGCCTGCGCCCAACCGGGATGCCCCTTGTGCCGCCTGGCGGAGCGTACCGTGCAGCGCCATTTGGATCGGGTGATCTACGATAGCGTCAATGACCCACCCACGCGGGCGCGGCTGCGCGAATCGTTCGGTTACTGCTATCCCCACGCCTGGCAGTTGACGCAAACAGGAGATGGCACGGCCGTTGGCGTCGCCTTCATTTACCGTGACATGCTCAACGCCATCACCAAACTGCTGCAAACAGCCCAGGGGGAACGGCCGTCGCCATCCCTCCTCGCCCGCCTGCGCGAAAAATTGAACCGCACCCGCCCCAGCAGCGCCACCGAACCCATTGTGCAGCAGCTTGTACCGGGCTACAACTGCCTGGCCTGCGCCGAACGTGACAAAATGACCGACCTCTTCCTGATCACCCTGACCGACGCCCTGGGCAAAGGAGATGCGGTGATGGAACAGGCGCTGCGCGACTCAGACGGCCTCTGCGTGCCCCACCTGCGCCAGGCATTGGCCCTCACACGCTCAGAAACGGCCGTCGCCACCCTCCTCACTCTCACCACCACCAAACTGCTGGCGCTGCAAGCGGAACTCAGCGAACTGCTGCGCAAAAACGATTACCGCTTTCGCGGCGAAGGCTTCGGCAGCGAGGCGGATAGCTGGCTGCGCGCCGTCAGCGCCGTCATCGGCGCGGCGCGCCCGGAATAGCGTATGGCGCGGCGCGTACTGCGTAGGGGTCTGTTGCTGTTGAGCATACCGGCCCTTATCCTCATCCTCCTCATCGCCGCCGGCGTCACCGACCCCAAGCCCATCGGCGTTGTGCAGTGGCAAACGACGCCCGGCGCGCGCACCATTCCGGCACAAGAACAGGTGATCGAATGGCTGGATGCGCCGGCCCCAGGCGCGTCTTTCACCGTGCAGGCAACGGCCGTTTTCCAACAAGGCGCAACCGACGCGCGCTACGGGCTGCGGCTGGCCGACGCTGACCAAACTGTGGACGTGCTGGTCTCCCCCTCCGGCTACGTCGCCATCCGCGCCGGTGATCAAGACCTGTTCCCTTACCAGCTCTGGCCGCACGCCCGCGCCGGGGTCAATGAAATCTGGATTGACGTGCAGCAGACGGCCGTCACACAGACGGCCGTCACCGTGCGCCTCAACCGAGAATGGCTCTGGTCGGGTACAATAGAGACTGTCCCTACCCGGTTGGGCCTCATCGGCGAGGGGTTTGCGGAGATGGCCGTTGTGGTCTGGGAAAAGGTGTCCATCAGTAAGCCGTGATGCGCCGGTCACGTTTCACGCCATTAAAAAATTGTGCTATAGATGTTCAGAAAAACATGTGCGGTTTGTAGTAACGACTTTAGTCGTTCAATGCACCGCTAAAGCGGTTACTACAAACCAAAACATTATCT
>JACSRF010000636.1 GCA_014879875.1 Anaerolinea sp. | reverse complement strand
GAGATTGGGCCAATCTCCAAGATTGGCCCAATCTGTAAACTCCAAAGTTATTGCTGAACGAACCCTTAGTTTGTTTATGTGATAGTGCGATAGTGTCGTAGTGTTCACTATCGCACTTCCTCCATACGGTAGCCAATGCCATAAACGGTGTGAATGTAGGTGGGGTTTTTGGGATCGGGTTCGACTTTTTGGCGCAGGTTGCGGATGTGGCTGTCCAGGGTGCGGTCTATGCCATCGTAGTCCGCGCCCAACCCTTTTTCGATCAGCTCGCTGCGCGTGTAGACGTAACCGGCCTGTTCCATCAGGGCGCGCAGCAGGTTGAACTCAGTGGGGGTCAGGTCAATGGTACGGCCGTTCACCTGCACCTCCCGCCGTCCCAAATCCAGCGTCAGATCGCCCACCTGCAAAAGCTGCGGCAGGTAAACAGGCTGTGCCCGTAGCCGCGCCCGTACCCGTGCTACAACCTCGCGCGGATTGTACGGCTTGGTGACGTAATCGTCCGCGCCCATTTCCAGGCCGACGATTTTGTCTGTGTCTTCCACGCGCGCGCTGAGCATGATGATGGGGATGTGCGCCAGCGTCGCGTCGCCGCGCACCAGGCGGGTGATGTCCAGCCCGTCCTGGTCGGGCAGCATCAGGTCGAGCAGCAGCAGGTCTGGTTTTTCGTGGCGGAGAGTGGCAACGGCCGTGCGCCCATCATACGCCACCAGCGCCCCATACCCCGCCCGCTCCAGATACGCCCGCATCAGGCGCACCACTTCTTTGTCGTCGTCTACGATCAGGATTCGCTGTTTTAACATCAATACCTACCGCAAAATGTAGGGCGATTTGGCAAATCGCGTTACAGATTTTAGTATGTTGTTCGCTGATGGAACCGTCAAATGTTCATTCCAGTCGGTTCCGCCACTTTTCGATGAGCGTTAACACCCCCCACGGAACCGCAATCAATGCCGCGCCACACAGCAAGATGGGCACGGCCGTTAGCAAAGCCATTGTCCCATAAACCAACGCAATCACCAACCCGCCCACGACAACCAGCGTGAACAAAACCAGCCAAAGGTATGCGCCATCATCTGCCTGACGCCGGGTCTTGTTACTCATACCGCAACGCCTCAATCGGTCGCAGCCCGGCCGCCCGCCACGCCGGGTAAATGCCAAAGACAAGACCGATGGCCGCCGCAAAGCCAGTCGCCAGCGCCACCGTCCCCGCGTCTACGACAGTAGGCACATCCAGCGCATTGCCCGCCACCAGCGAGATCAACCAGCCCAGCGTCATGCCCAATGTCCCGCCAATCAGGCTGAGGACGATGGATTCCAGCAAGAATTGCGCCAGAATGTCCCGCTTGAGCGCGCCCACCGCCTTGCGAATGCCAATTTCGCGGGTGCGCTCGGTGACGCTGACGAGCATGATGTTCATGATGCCGATGCCGCCCACCACCAGCGAGATACCGGCAATGGCTCCCAGGAAGGCCGTCAGGGTGGCCGTAATGGTGTTGAACGTCTCCAGCAAATCCCCCTGGCTGATCAGGGTGAAATCATCTTCGGCGGCGTAGGTGATGCTGTGTTCGGCGCGTAGGATGTCGGTGATTTGTTCCAGCGCGGCGTTCGTCTCCTCGGCGCTGGCAGCCTGTGCCGTGATCGAGTTCACCGCCTTGTCGCCGCTGCGCGTGCGTGTTGTGTAGAGGCGGCTTTGCGCTGTGGAGAGTGGGATGTAGACGTTGCCATCGCTGTTGTTGATGGCGCTGCCGGATTCGACCAGCACACCGACGACTTCGTAGCTGACGCCGTTGATTTTCACGCTTTGCCCCACCGCATACTCGTCAGGGAAAAGGTCTTCGGCGGCCGTTGCGCCCAGCACGGCAACGCGCGCTCGCGTGTCTACGTCTGTTTGTGTCAGGCCGTCGCCGCCCTGGAATTCGGTCATGTTGTAGATGGTGAAGTAGTTGGGCGTGACGCCGGCGACGGCCGCATTGGTAGAACGGCCGCTGCTAACCACCTCCTGACTCCCTTGCACAATCCCGGCCACATCGCTGATGGCCGGGGCGCGCAGCGCATCAGACAGGGCGGTCACGTCCGCCAGGCTGAGCGCCGGATAGCCGTCGCTGTTGTCAAAATCGGTGGAGATGATGATCAGGTTTGTGCCAATGGCGTTGATTTCGCCGGTGATCGAATCGCTGACGCCGTTGCCGATGGAGAGCAGGGCGATGACGGCGGCCACGCCAATGATCACGCCGAGCATGGTCAGCACCGAGCGCAGTTTATTTGCCAACAGGCTGTCGAGAGCGGTGAGAAAGCTTTCAGTGAGATTCATCGGTTTCCTTGTGGGCGATGACTCCATCACGAATCCAGATGGTGCGCCGGGCGCGGTCGGCCACTTCCGGGTCGTGCGTGATCATGATGATAGTGATGCCCTGCACGTTCAATTCCGCGAACAGGTCAAGAATTTCGGTTCCGGTCCGGCTGTCGAGCGCGCCGGTTGGCTCGTCGGCCAGGATGATGTTGGGGTTGACGGCGAGGGCGCGGGCAATGGCGACGCGCTGCTGCTGCCCGCCGGAGAGTTCGTCTGGTTTGTGGTCCATGCGGTCGCCCAGGCCAACTTTGCGCAGGGCTTCTTGGGCGCGTTCCAGGCGTTCGGCACGGCCGTATCCTGCATACATCAACGGCAGCGCCACTTGTTTCAGGGCCGTCGTGCGCGGCAGCAGGTTAAACTGTTGGAACACAAAGCCCACCCGCTTGTTGCGTACGCGCGCTTGCTCGTCGTCATTCATCTGACTCACGTCCACGCCGTCCAGCGTGTACGTGCCGCTGTTAGGCACATCCAGGCAGCCAATCATGTTCATCAGCGTGCTTTTGCCGGAGCCGGACGGCCCCATAACGGCGACAAATTCCCCGGCGGCGATGTTCAGGTCAACCCCGCGCAGCGCGTGGACAACCTGCGTGCCCATTTCATATGATTTGGTGACATTGCGCATCTGAATCATGCCTACTGCCCTCCGCCGAAGGGGCTACCGCCACCGGTGCGGTTGCCATTACCAGGGCTAAAGTTAAACACGGGGAGCACGTTGCCGATCAGCGCCTCGTCGCCGGCTTGCAAACCAGAGGTGATTTGCGTGTACTGCCCATCGCGCAGCCCAATGGTGACGGCCGTTTCGGTGACGGTCGGCGGCTGGTCGCCGTTGCGCGTGACTTTGTGGACGCTGTAGGTTCCGGCGCTGCGGTCTATGTTGATGGCCGCGTTGGGCAGCAGCAGCACCCCTTCGCTGCGGCGCGTTACGATGTCGGCGTTGCTCGTCATGCCGACGAGGATGGGCAGATCGGTGTCGCCCAAGGAGAGGTAAACGTCGTAGGTGACGAGGGCGCTGTTGTCGCTGGCGGCGGTGGGCGCGATGGCCGTGATGCGCCCTTGCAGTTCGTCGTCGGGCCAGGTTTCCAGGGTGATGGTGGCCGTCTGCCCCACAGAAAGGTCGGCCAGGTCTATTTCGTCCACGCTGAGCAGCACTTCCAGGTTGTGGCTGTCTACCAGTTCCATGACGACGCCGCTGGCAATTTCCCCTTCGTTGATGGTGACGGCCGTAACCGTCCCGGCAAAGGGCGCGGTCAAGGTGGCGCGTGCCAGGTTCATCTCGGCGCGCTGCACGCCGATGCGCGCCTGTTCAATGGCGACTTCGGCGGCGATAATTTGGGCGTCGGTTGGGCCGCGCTGGAGGGCGTCCAGGTTGGCTTGCGCCTGCGCCAGACTCGATGCGGCGGCGGCGATTTGCGCGTCAGATGCGCCGGCCAGCAGTTGCTCAAGTTGTAACTGCGCCAGGTCGCGCTGCGCCACAGAGGCCGACAGGCTGGCCTGCGCGGCGGCGGTGGAATTGGGGTCCCCGTTTTGCAGTTTGTTGAGCGATTCTTGGGCGGAGGATAACTGCGCGTTGGCTTGTAATGCCTGGGTGCGCAGCGCAAGCTCCATCTCGGCCAGCCGCTCTGCGCTGAGGAATTCGTTGGGTGCGGTGACGAGAATGGTGCTGTGCTGTTCGGCTGCCTGGGTAGCGGCCGTTTGCGCCAGTTCCAGTTCGATTTGGGCAGCGTAGAGGGCGTCGGGGCCGGGAACGGCCGTGATGTTGTTAAGGCGGGCGCCGGCAGCGGCAATGTCGGCATTGGCGGCGCGCACATCGGCCTCGGCCCCGGCGATCTCTTCTGGGGTGGGGCCGACTTGCAGGCTGGCCAGCGTGGCCTGGGCGCTGGCCACGGCAGCTTCGGCGGCGGCGATGTCGGCGGCGGCGGTGGGTTCGAGCAGCGCCGCCAGGTTGTTTTCCTGGACGAGCAGGGCTTGTTGGGCGGAGAGAAGGGCGCGTTGGAGAGCGGCCGTTTCCAGTTCCAGCAGCACGTCTCCTGCCTCCACCTGATCGCCGACGCCGACGTAAATTTTGGCGACGACGCCAGCGGTGAGCGGGGCGATGCGGGCGTCGCGTTGGGTGACGACCTGCCCGCTGGCGGTGGCTTCGGGAGAGAGGTCGCCGATAAAGGCAGTTACGATGTCGCTGGCCTCGACAGTTGTTTGCTGGCTCTGCCCCTGGCGCAAAATGAATAGTGCGCCAATGGCAGCGACCAGCAGTATGATCGCGCTGCCGATGAGCCAGCGTCGTTTTTTGGTGGGTGGTTTTTTGGTGTTACTCATGTGGTTTGCTTCCTGTTTTTGGCTGTTTTCCGAGAAACCGAGTTTTTACAAAAAACTTGGTTTCTATGGCGGTAATGAACACCAGCCTTAGTCTCCGAAGGGGCTGTTGTTGCCCCCAGGGCCGGGGCCAAAGTTTTGCACAGGGACGCCGTTGGTGACGAGCAGTTCGTCGCCGGCGTTGAGGCCGTGGAGGATTTGCGTGTGTTGCCCATCGCGCAGGCCGATGGCAACTTCGACGACCTCGGTGGTTTCGCCGATGATGCGGTTGACGCTGTATGTGCCGGCGCTGCGGTCTACGTTGATGGCGCGGTTGGGGACGAGCAGCACGTCTTCTTTTTGGGCGGTGATCAGGTTGGCGTTGGCTGTCATGCCCACGCGCATGGGCAGGTCGGTGGCGCCAAGCGTGAGATGCACGTCGTAGGTGACGAGGGTCGTGCCGATACTGGTTTGCGCGCCGGGGGCGATGGCCGCGACGCCGCTGTTGATCGCCACGTCGGGCCAGGTTTCCAGGGCGATGACGGCCTGCTGCCCGGCGATAACAGTGCCGATGTCTATTTCGTCTACTTGCAGCACGACTTCCAGATTGGTTGTGTCTACCAATTCGACGACGATGCCGCTGGCGATTTCACCTTCGCTAACATGGACAGCCGTAACTATTCCGGCAAAAGGCGCGGTAATGGCGGCTTTGGTTAATGCTTCTTCGGCGTCGGCTAATGACAGCCGCGCCTGTTCCACTTCTGCTGTGGCCGTGGCGATATCGGTTTCCGAAGCGCCTGCCAGCAGCGCGGCGAGGGAGGCTTGGGCTTGGGCGAGTTGCAGTTGGGCGCTGATGATTTCTGTCTCGGTTGGCCCGACCAGCAGCTTATTGAGGTCTGCTTCGCTGCCATCTACGCGGGCATTGGCAGCGGCGACGCTGCTTTGCTCGGCGTTGGCGTTTGGCCCGGCAAGCAGATCGTCAAGCTGCGCCTGAGCGTTGGCGACGGACTGTTCTGCTTCCAGCATGGCCTGGTGGTTTGCGGCGGTGGGGCCGTCTTCGTTGACTTCGCGGGCATTGTCGAGGGTTGCTTGCGCGGCGAGCAGGGCGGCCTGGGCGGCAGTTATCTGGGAAGCGGCGATGCTGCTTTGGACTCTGGCGAGTTCGGCGAAGGAGGCGTAGAGGGATGCCTGGGAGGTGCGCACGCCGGCTTCGCCAATGGCGATTTCGGTTGCGGTTGGCCCGGCGATTACGTCATCGAGGTTGGCCTGGGCGCTGGCAACGGCCGCTTCTGCGGCGGCGATGTCGGCTTTGTGGGCGGGTTGGCGCAGGTTGTCCAGGTTGGCCTGGCGCAGGCGCACAGTTTGCGCGGCGTTGGCGATGTTGAGCGCCAGTTCGTTGTCGTCTAGCTGGACGAGCAGGTCGCCGGCCTGCACCATATCGCCGACGTGGACGGGAACGGCCGTAACCAATCCCGGTGTTTGCGCGGCGAGGCTGGCGTGCCGTTTGGCCTGCACGGCGCCGCTGGCTGTGGCCTCGGCGGAGAGGTCGCCGATGAAGGCGGTGACGACTTCGCCTGCGGGGGTGGTGGTTTGTGCCTGGCTGCGGTTGCGTGTGATGACGAAGGCGGCGATGAGGGCTACAACAAGCAGTACGCCGCCAAACCAGGCCAGGGGTTTGTTCTTGTTTTTGTGCATAGTCATTTCCTTTTGTGTTTGCAAACAACGGTCAAAGAAGTTGCCCGTATTGTTGCTGTGCAGTTTCAATTGAGAATTTTAGCGGGGGAATCTGCAAAAATTATGCAGAAGCTGATGGGGTTTTGTGCAAGAAGAAAACCTGATAGGCCATCTCGCCCTTGGTCCGATGGAAACGGCCGTTATGGAGCGCATAGGCCATATCAGCCGCGCCAAGACAACGGCTGTTTTCTGTGTGACTGTGCGTTATGGGCGCTTCGCGTTACTCAGCATCACTTAACGGGCGTCCCCCCCAGCTTGGGTGATGACAGACCCGGCTGAATAGGATAATCTAATGTGGTGGAGCCCAACTCACCAAAAAGGAATACCATTCAATTATGAATACAGACTATCACATTCTCCCTATCCAAAAGCCCACCGATGAAATGTGGGAAGTCATTGGCGGCGGCATCAGCCATTACAACAAACAGCATGGCGGACCGGATGGCTTCCAACATCTTTGTTTCGCCCTTTACGCACCTGATGGGAAGGTCGTCGGCGGACTGATCGGCGAAATCTACTGGGGTTGGTTTTATATTAACCTGTTGTTCATCAAGGAAGACTTGCGCGGACAGGGTTACGGGCATCAATTGCTGACCCAGGCCGAAGCAGAAGCGCGACAGCGCAGCGCAAAAAATGTCTTTTTCGACACCTTTAGCTTCCAGGCCCCGGAATTTTATAAACAACATGGCTACCGGGTCTTTGGCGAGCTCAAAGATTTCCCGCCGGGGCATACGCGCTATTACATGACCAAACAGTTGTAGCGCAGGGTATTCCCGTCCAAAGGAGCATCTTATGACGGGAAACGTCGGTTCCCCCAAATTTACTGAAAGCTGCCGCCCTGCGAATCGGGATTAGCATTCCTAATTAACTCAAGTTGCCACCTTACTTTAACAATGAAATAAACTGGTTAAGACTAACAGCCAGAACAAAA
>JACSRF010000553.1 GCA_014879875.1 Anaerolinea sp. | reverse complement strand
ATTTACAGAGGGCTTGTAGCCCGAACATCCTTGTTCGGGCATCGAGCAAGGATGCTCGATTTACAGAGGATGAGATGATGGACTTAACGATTAACGTAGACAAAATGGTAGACTTTCTGGTAGGGCTGTTGAATACGCCCAGCCCGACCGGCGATACAGACCGCGCCATTGCCTATGTGCAAGACGCTTTTGCTGCTTTTCCCTTTGCCATGCAGCAGGCGCCGAAGGGCTTTCTGGTGGGAACCTGGCCCGGCGTCCATGACGACAAGCCGCGTGCCCTGACGGCGCACGTGGACACGCTGGGGGCGATGGTGCGGGAGATTAAGGAGAACGGCCGTCTGCGTATGACACAACTCGGTGGCTGGATGTGGAACTCGGTTGAAGGGGAGGGGGTGACTATTTTTGCCAGCAACGGCCGTGCCTATCGCGGATCCATTCTCCCCACCACCGCCTCCATCCATGCCCATGCCGCCAAAGATCGCAACGTGCTGCGCGAAGAGGACAATATGGAAGTACGCATAGACGCCCGCACCAGTTCCGACGATGAGACGCTGGCGTTGGGCATTCGCGTCGGCGACATCATCGCCTTTGACCCTCGCGTCGAACTGTCGCCGACCGGGTTTGTCCGTTCGCGCCACCTGGACGATAAAGCGAGCGTTGCCACCATTTTTGGCGCGATTGACGCCCTTGTTGCCGCCGGTTTGTCGCCTACCCAACGTACCATCATCCACATCAGCAATTATGAAGAAGTGGGGCATGGGGCGGCGGCCGGCTTCCCCACCGACCTGCATGATTTACTTACGGTGGACATGGCCGTGGTGGCCCCCAAACAAACTTCCGATGAATATTCGGTAACGATTTGCGCCAAAGATTCGGCCGGGCCGTATCATTTGGGCTTGCGGCGGGAACTGGAAGCATTAGCTGCTGCCTATAATATTCCTTACCATACCGATATTTACCCCTTCTATGGCTCAGATGGGGAAGCGTATTGGCGTGCTGGCGCTGATGTGCGCGTAGGGCTGATTGGCCCAGGCGTGGATGCGTCGCATCATTACGAACGCACCCATCACGACAGCTTAGAGCAAACGGCGAGGCTCATTGCCGCTTATTTGCTCAGCTAGTACCCAATCACCTATAGCATTTACGATTTACGATTTTAGATTTACGATTATTGTCACTCTGGACAAGGCTTCGTAAAACGCCAATTTTTTTTCTTAAAAGCTATAATTTCTAAAGAGAGGGCGAGATGAAACAGTTGCACAGATTTAGCTTATTACTTTTATTTTTATTGCTTTTAGCTGCGTGTCGGGGGAACGTTACCGAGGAGCCGCCGGCTACGATGGCTCCGACGCCCACAAATACGATAGCGTTGCCTACCCCAACGGACATTCCCAGTGGTGAGATCATACGTGGTCAGGCTGTCGTGGATAGTATCGAAGTGGAAATCTTAGAAAGCTTTCCGGTGCAAGTCAACGTCATTGCGCGGGGTAGTTTGCCTGATGGCTGCACGCAGGTTGAAAACGTGATCCAGCAGCGCACTGACACGACCTTCCAAATTGTCGTCACGACCTTGCGTCCTGCGGATCGGATGTGTACACAGGCCATTGTTCCCTTTACGGAAACGATTCCTTTGGACGTGATTGGGCTAGCAGCGGGAACGTATACCGTGCAGGTGAATGGGAATACCGGCTCTTTTACGTTGGCGGTTGACAATACCCTTACCACGTCAACCGGAACAGCCGCTGCAACGGCCGTTCCTGAAAACGGAAACATTAGCGGCCGTGTGTGGCATGATGTATGCGCCGTTGCCGGCGGTGAGGGCGGTGGTGAAATCGTACCGGGAACGGGTTGTATTGCTGACCCGGCCGGCGGTTTCCGCGCCAATGGCGTGTTGGATGCGGGTGAACCAGGGATTGCTGGTATTCTCGTGGAATTGGGCGCCGGCGCCTGTCCTTCTGTTGGCCTGGACAGCACAACCACCGATGCCAATGGGAACTTCACGTTTGCCGATTTAGCGGCGGCCGCTTACTGTGTCTCGGTGAATCCGCTGGCGGAACAAAATGAGCCGCTGCTGGTTCCCGGCGAGTGGACGGGCGCCGGCGCCGAGTTGGGCAGCGTGACGGTGACGGTGGAGGCCGGGGTGACGGCCGCTGATGTAAATCTGGGCTGGGATCACCAGTTTTTGCCCATTCCCGAAGTAGACCCGGCTACCTGTACCAATATCATACTTTTTGTGACCGATGTCACCATCCCCGATGATACGGAAATGGCTCCGGGCACAGAGTTTGTAAAGACGTGGCGGCTGCGCAACGGAGGAACTTGCCCCTGGACGACGGATTATAAATTTGTGGCGATAGATGAGGAACGGTTGGCGGGTGATACGGAAGTGGCGTTGGCGACGGCCGTTGCCCCCGGCCAAACTGTAGACATTTCTGTTAACCTGATTGCTCCCACTGCTCCCGGTACCTATCGCAGCAATTGGCAAATGACAGATGCAGCCGGGGCACGCTTTGGCGTGGGCGGGTTCATTGAAGACGCCATTTACTTGCGTATCATTGTTGCTGAAGGGGCGACGATAGCAACGCCTGTGCCCAATTCGGCCGTTATTGGTGGCGTTGTCTGGGCCGATTACTGCGTGGTGCAAAATAATGGCTCCCCCTCATTTGGTTGTGTTGAGACGGAATCTGGCTCTGGCATTTACATTGCCAATGGCACGTACAACACTTACGAGTCGCCGATTACCGACCTGACGATTTCTTTGAGCAGTGGCGTCTGCCCGGCCGATGGGACGAATCCGACCACAGCGCTATCTACGACGACGACAGACGCCGAAGGACTTTACCGCTTCACGGGATTAAACGCCGGCGTTTACTGTGTCTGGATCAATGCGTTTGCCACGGAAAATATTAATTTGCTGATACCGGGTGATTGGACCTTCCCGGCGCGTGGCGTTGGCGCGTTGACCGTGACATTGGCCGCTGGCGTGGAACGGCTGAATGTTGATTTTGGCTGGGATTATCAGTTTGATTAGCGCTGCCTGATTGCTGCACTGATCGTTCTCCTCTAAAATTTTGTTGGTCTGTTGGCTGGTTCGGTTGCCAGCCAACAAACCAATGAACTAACCAACAAATAAGGATGTGGATGTGATTATGGAAAATGTTTTGCTGCAACTGGAAGCGGCTCAGGCGGAGTTGGAGCCACAGTTTAAGGCTTTGCGGGGGGTGATGGGGGCGCTGAAAACGGCCGTCGCCCTGGCCAATGCCGAGAAGGCGGACGCGCTGCCGATGCACAAGGCGCTGGCGAAGTTGGAAACGGCCGCTGCTGGCGTAGATAATGCAACGCTGGCAACGGCCGTCGCTGCCTTTGCCGGGACCACCCAAGCTGCCCTGGATAACCTGGCTTACGATTTTGCTAAAGATTTGCGCGATGAATTTGCCAAGCGGGGTGAAACAGTAGACGGCCGTCCGCCCCTGCTCAACGTGGGGCTGCTGACATTTTCCATGAACATTGCCGGTCGTAAAGGGCAATGGCTCTATGGCCGCGAACCGCTCACCAACCCCATTCCCCTCTCCCTCACCGGCATCTTAAAAGCGTATGACCAGCAAGTGAAGCGGATTGTCAACCGCACGCTGGAGGAAGGCTTTGTGGCGGATCTGCAAAAGGCGTGGCAGGATTGTTTGGATAAGCGCAAGCAACGGCCGGGGGGCGGGCGTGTCAATGTCGTAGAAGTGTACAGCAAACTTACCATGAACCGGCAAAGCCCGCGCTTCTTGAATGCTCCTTCGCGCAGCACGTTCAAAGATTACGAACGCAGCCTGTTTGTACGCGATCTGGCATTAGCATTGGCGGCTGGCGCGCCCCCCTTCCGCCTTGGCGCCGCCACCAAAAACCAGGCCGAACAGGCTAACCGCTCCATCTGGCTGCCAGAAACGGCCGTAGATGGACAATATTACAGTGACATCACCTTTGATTAGCGTGTAGCGTGTAGAGATAGAGAAGTTCTACACGCTATCTCTACACACCATCTCCACACACAGACTATGAACGAGATAACCATCCCCAAGCCCCTCGCGCGCCACATCATTGAGACCCTCGGTAGTTTTGGCACGCCGCCGACGCGCGGCGTGCAGCATTTCAACGTCGGCAACCAATCCTTGCTCAATGCGCTGGATGAATTCTACCTCTCCTCCTACTTGCAAGATGGGGGCGCGGCGTACAAAATGGTTATCGGCGATTATGGCAGTGGTAAATCCCACTTCCTCTACTGTTTGCGCGACGTGGCCTGGGCGCGCAATTTTGCCGTCGCCAAAGTAGACCTCAGCCCGGTGGAGACGCCCTACAACGACCAAAAAAAAGTGTACGAAGCCGTCGCCAACAATATCATCTGGCACGAAGGGGACACATCCTTTAGCGACGAGACCGGTCTGACTCGCTTCTTGCAGGGGACATTAGAACGGGTTGTGGGCATATTGAGCCTGGAAACCCTGACCAACCCACTTTATCGTGGCCTGGTAGATACGTTGGAAGCCAGTGTGGTGGATAGCCCGGCTTACCAGACGGCCGTTATTGCCTATTTTGACGCCCTCATCCGTGACAACGAAGAGCGTCTCGACTCCCTCTCCCGCTGGCTGATGGGCGAGACAACCAGCCCCGACGACACCAAAATCCTGCGCGAAGTGGGCGTCACCGGCAAGATCAACAAACCCAACGCCTTCCGCATGTTGCGCTCCCTTTGCCAGATCATCCGCGCCCTCAGCTACAGCGGCCTCATCCTGCTCTTCGACGAAGTAGACCGCATGGCCTCTGTCGGTGGCAAGGCGGAAAAGCTGGCGACCGATACCCTGCGCGAGGTGATAGACCGCACTCGCGAAGATTTGCCCGGTGCGATGTTTGTCTATGCCGTGCCGCCGCAGTTCATCAACGACATTGTGCCCAAATACCCAGCCCTCCAGCAGCGGGTGCGCGCCCCCGGCCATTTCAGCCGCGTCAACCATTTCAGCCCGCTCATCAGCCTGGACAAACTCGACCTGAATGAAGATGACTTGATGCTGGCGATTGGCGAAAAACTCATCCCCATTTACGAAGCCGCTTTCGATGCGCAGCTAGACCACACCATTCAACGCGCCAACGCCGTCATCTTAGCCAACGTCGCCCGCGACATTTTCCTGGACATCAGCCACCGTCGCCTCTTTGTCAAATCTTTTGTCGTGGAGTTAAGCCGCCAGCATCACGGCGCGCAGCATACCATCACTGAGGCGGAAGCACAGGCCATTCTGCGCGGCCAGATTGATGAACTCGCCGGTGGGGAGACGCCACCGTATTAGAGTTGACAAGACATATATGAACGAGCAAATAGTCACGATCCTTCAAAGATATAGCCGAGGCAATGCTTTTATCGAACAGGAACGTATAGCGCGGTTGGCGTCTATGGCCGTCAAAGAATCACAAGCGATTTTTAACGAATTGGTTGAAGGGTGGGAAAGCGTCGTTAAAAGCGAACGGGGATTAGACAGATTGGATCGCTGGCGGTTGGAAACAACGTTGGTTGTGCGCATTGCATTTCTCAGACTGGCAGAAGAAAAGGGATTGGTATGAATTCACGCGAAACGGCCGTGTGGGAAATCCACCAGTTTATTACCCAGATGAATATACCCTATGTGATCATTGGCGGAATGGCCGTACAGCATTGGATGGATGCCCTATTGATATATCTTTAGCGTTGCCAGGATATGAGGATGAAGTCATGGCACGAGCCGTTGACTATGAAATTGGTCAGGGGAAAATAGCCCGGCTTTGTTCTGCAGAAGATTTGATTATCCATTGAATCACAGATTATGATCGGACAACACGTTGAACATCCACAATTTGGACCAGGACAGGTAACGGCCGTCTATCGTAACGGCGCCGAATGGTTAGTTCGCTTTGCCAATGGGCTGCGCTTCCGCCGTCCCAGTCGTGAATTTGGGGGTGACGGGCAGGTTATTGCCGAGTCGAAACCAACATTTGCCGCAACTTACCAGGCCCCGCCTATGCCCCAAAGCCAACTGGAGGCGCGCCGCCTCATCGAGTCGTTGCGCGTGGGCATTGCCCCAGTACAGCACGTTGCCGAACTGACCATGAATCTACGGCCGGAACGGGAAAGCCTGGCGCGCGCCCTCAACCAGGCGCATCAGCAAGGCGGAGCGGTACGCGCTGTGGTCGGTGAGTATGGCTATGGCAAGAGCCACATGGTTGAATTGGCGACGCAGGAAGCGTTGGCGCGCAATTTTTTAGTGGCGACCATCAGCCTCGATTTGCAAGAGCTGCCGCCGCACCGCGCGTTTGATATTTACCGCGAAGCGATGCGTCATTTGCGTTACCCGGATGGTGACGAACGGGGGTTGGGGCCGCTGCTGGGGAAAACGGCCGTTCTGCCCCACACCCTCAGCCAGCTACAATCCCTGACGCCGATTGAAAACGACCCCCTCAGCGTCGCTTTGCAGGCCATCGCCGCCACCGCCTCCTCGCGCCAACGGCAGGCGTGGCAAAACTGGCTCATGGGCGGCCGTCGCGTCACCCAGATGAACAAGGCCATGCCGCGCGGCGTTAAGTTCCCGTCCATCTACACCGTCGGCGCCAATGCGCGGCAAATCGCCTACCTGTTCACCGGCGTCTCGGTGCTGGCGCGGCTGGGCAATTACAGCGGCCTGTGCGTGCTGGTGGACGAGGCTGAGAGCTACTCTCTGCTCAAGCCGTACCAACGCCCTAAAGCAAGCCTTTTCTTTCAAGCTATCATTTACGCGGCGCTGCGCAATGGTCAGAGCAAAATTGCCGAAGCGCAGTTCCCGCAGCATCGCTGGCGTGATTATCCGCTCGCTTACGACCAGGGGCAGTCGCTCTTTTTCCTCTTCACTGTCACCCGCAGCGACAACCGCCTGCCTCTGCAGGATTGGCTGACGGCCGATGACATCTTCCACCTGGAACCCGACGTTGACCCGCAGGAAGTGGGGCAATTTTTGCAGCGTGTTCTGGCTTACCACATGCAGGCATTTGGTTATGAAGCGGGCGAGCGACAAGGCCAGGTACGGCGTGGGGCGGCGGAACATCTGGCGATGGGGGTGCGCAACGGCCGTTTCTCCATGCGTAGTGTGGTGCGGACGGCCGTTGAACTGTTCGACCTTCTCTTCCTCTACCCCGACTACGATGTCGCCACCCTCCTCGACGAACTCCGCGCCCAGGTACGCTGATGGAAGAAACCATGATGAATGGGTGTGTAAATGATATTTTGACGGTAGCCCCACGGGTGGATAATGGTTAAAGAGACCAATCCTAAA
>JACSRF010000633.1 GCA_014879875.1 Anaerolinea sp. | reverse complement strand
CGATGCGCCAATATGCCCTCGACCGCGGCGTGCCGGAAACGGTTGGCGTCCAGCCCCAAGTAGAGGGTGAATGCGCTCCAGGTGGTCGGTCGTTGGCGCACATCGCGGCGTAGTTGGCGCGGCGCATCTTCGTCCAGCAGTTCGGCAAGCGACCTGAGGGTCAGGTTGGTGACGATCTGGTCGCTATGCAGGTGCAGCCCTCGTTAAATAATAATGGCCTTCTCAGTATCCACCTTGATCAAGTATAATTTGTTGGCTAATGTCATTGTGCAGATCAGAGCCGGTGAATTTATTCCGCAAGGTGGAGTTTTTACAATGAGACGATTAACAATATTCCTGATACTATTTGTGGCTGTTACGGCCGTATCCTCTTTATTCTCCCTCTTTACACCTATTGCTAAGGCTGACGATATAGGCGGCGTGATTGACGCCGATACCACCTGGACGCTGGCCGGCAGTCCGTACACGATGGTAGATGTTGTTTCCATTCAACCTGGCGTCACGCTGACTATCGAGGCCGGAGTAGAAATACAAGCGCAGCCAGACACGGCCATCGTTGTCAACGGTACGTTGTTGGCCTTAGGGACACCCGCACAACCCATCACGTTCACCTCGACCACCGAAACAAGCCCCGGCGAGTGGCAGGGTGTTGCCATCAGTGATAGTGGGTTTGCCTCTTTTGCCCACAGCACGATTCGTTATGCCGGTGTGGGCTTGTCTGTTTATGGCGCATCGGCAAATCCGGTACAATTGGTTGACAGCCGTATTGTGAACAACGACTTGAGTGTCATTGTGACAGCGCCATCTTTGCATCGTCTGGGTATGACGCAGACGGTATTTAGCAGCAACAATACAAACCGTGTGATCATTGAACTTGTGCAGCCAATTCAGGCGTTGGTTGCCAGCACAACGCTTCAAGCGCAGCCTGGCCTGGAAGGGTTTGAAATTGATAGTGATGATCCATATCCGCAACTCATTGTGCCAGTTGGTATTACGCTAACTCTGGAGCCAGGAGTGACGATTATGTCGCCACAAAATGGACTAATCCTTGTAGACGGGCACCTTGAGGCGCAAGGTACGATTTCACAGCCTATTACCTTTACCTCGGCCGTCAATGATGGCTCCGGAGAATGGGATGCTCTGGGAATTGGGGGAAGCCAGGGTGTGGGGACGGCCGTATTGCAACACGTCCTTATACAAAATGCTGCGTATGGACTTGGCGTCAATCACCACCAAGGGAATGGAATGGTTGTTATTGAAGATAGCATGATTCACAACAGCTCTTCTTACCCGCTGGAGACAAATCTTGTCTCTTTATCCAGATTGGTCATGACGAACACGACCTTTAGCAGCAATGGGATTGAGCGTGTTTTCATTTATACGAATTGGCCGCAAGCTTCTTTAACCGCCCCGGCGCGCTTAAGACCACAGCCTGGTCTAGAAGGCTACGAACTTGGCGATAACGACAATCATGAGTACACACTCTTGGTTCCAAATGGCATAACCTTGACGCTTGACCCTGGCACGACTTTGATGATGCCTGAGTTTGGCCGTATTGATGTGGAAGGGCATTTAGACGCCACTGGCGCTACGTCATGGCCTATCACATTTACTTCTGCTTCTGATAATGCCTCAGAACGATGGGCTGGCCTCGCCATTTTTGCCACCGGTACGGCTTATTTGGAACATGTGGTCATGCGTTTTTCCAATTCGGGCTTAGGTGTTGAAGATCAGTCCGCTAAGGATGTGCAAATTGTTCACAGTACCTTTGCGCAAAACCTGTCGCCGATGTGGGCTACGATGAATGCCCTTCACCGGCTGCAACTGCACGACGTTACTTTTTATGACAACGGCCGTAATCGTATTGACCTGTTTCCGTGGCCTGAAACCGATCCTGAATTAGCGGCAAACACGACTCTGACCAGCCAGCCCGGTTTAGAGGGCTACGAATTTATCCGTTACGATGTGCAGGACGCCTTCATTGTGCCGGCGGGAATCACGTTGACGATGATGGCCGGGACCAGCCTGCTGTTGCCAGACAATTCCCAGGTTCAGGTCTTGGGTCATTTATATGCCTCTGGAACGCCGACGCTGCCTGTAACGGTAACGGCCGTAAACAACAATGAACCCTGGTTTGGTTTGCTCATTGGCGACGTGTCGGATGAACAACCCGGTACAGGCAGCGCCTATCTGGAAAATATGGTGATCAGCCACGCTCATGTTGGTTTGGTTGTGGGCAGGACAGCAGGCCGAGTCGCTGTACAAAATTCTTTCTTGCAAAATAATTTCTATGGTGGCGAACTATATGTCTCTTCGTTACATCAACTGGACATGACTTACGTGACCTTTGCCGACAACGCCTTTAACCGTTTGTTGCTGGCTGCGCCGCTGCCAGAAAGCAGAATGGAAGGGGATGCAACGCTAACCGCACAGTCTGGATTAGAAGGATATGAAATAGAATCGGCCAATGGATTGCAGATTCCGGCGGGAATTACGTTAACCCTTGCTCCCGGTGTGACATTAATGTCTTCGATGTATAACGAACAAGATGCAATTGTTGTTGCCGGCCGACTGCAAGCAGAAGGCACACATACTGAGCGCATTCTATTAACCTCTGGTCAAAATAATGCGCCCGGCCAATGGCAAGGGGTTCACGTTAATGGAGGCGAGGTTTCTTTGGCTCATGCTGACGTCTGGTATGCAACTACAAACCTCACGGTCAATGATCCCGCCAGCCGCGTTATTGTCACCAGTACGCGTTTCATCAATAGCAGCGTACATGGCATAACGATTCAAGATGGCCAGGTCAACATAACCTGCTCCGTCATCGCCGAGAATGGAGAGAATGGTGTTTTTATTGCCAATGCCGGTTCTCCCAATGTGTTGATTACCAGCAGCGAGATTCGTGACAATGGCGTAGGTATTCTCAATGATCACAGCCTGCCGGTAGATGCTCGTTTCAACTTTTGGGGAGATCCATCCGGGCCGGGTGGCGATGGCCCTGGTAATGGTGATGCGATCTACGGCAGCGTACTTTATGAACCCTGGCTGCTCGAACCCGCTTGTTTACCACCAGAAGAACCATTCCCAACGCCCACAATTTCTATCACGGGCAGCACAGCCGTTGAGTCTGACCCTTTCCTGACCTTCACCATTACACTCAACATAACCAGCGAACATGATGTGTATGTGGATTACGAGACGGTGGATGATACGGCCGTTGCCCACATTGATTATCTACCCATCAGCGGTACCTTGATCATCCCGGCAGGTCAAGCAGCAGCTTTCCTTATTGTCACGCTTGTGGACAACGATCTCCTCGATGGCGACCGCAGCTTTGCCCTCACTCTAAATAATCCGGTGCAAGCAACGTTAGCCGTAGATCGGGCTGTTAGCATCATTTTGGATGATGATTTACCACCTGTTTTTGGCTGGCAGGTTTACTTGCCATTGATTTTCAGCCATTAATGGGCAAAATGTCCCTGTCTCATTTTGTTAAGCTGTAGCATAGGTGGTTATAGTCCGACGGCCGTCGTCGCCGGGAGGCGGTATATGTGCCAGCGCGTCAACCATTTACGGGCGGTGAAGAGCAGGTAGAGGCCCGGCCTGGCAAAGAGCAGGCGGCTGAACAGACCGCGCCAGCCGCGCGCGTGTTCGTACTCGATGTGTTCGTGGATGCGCGTTTGGGTGGGGGAAACGGCCGTAAACCGATGCCTATGCCGCCAAGACTGTAACGGCCCACGCGCCTGCGTATCCGTGAACCCATGCTCGCCGACCTCGGCGTGAATCGCCAGCCAGCGCACCGGCAGCGGCCCAAACCAGAGCGTAAATTCTGCCTCGGAACCGTCGCCTAAGGGTTCGTAGCGGTGAATTTGCACGAAGATCGGCGGCGGCGTCAGCTTCTTGAGAATGCGTGTGTCGTGGTGGAAGGCGGCAACGGCCGTCAGCGGCGCGTTGACCACAAATGTATACGTGAATGTAGGCATGTTCGGTAACCGGTGTCAGGCGGTGAAGCCAGGGGTTGGCGCTATTGGCTGCGGGACGGCCGTTGGATAAATCTGGTGCAAGATCGCCAAAATATTGACCAGAGGCATGGCGCCGGTGTCAATGACCGTCACGCGCGGGAGCGCCAGCAGATTTTGCAAAGGCGCCGCATCGGTATCCGCCGCATAGTAGAGCCACAGACCGCGCGCTGCGCGGGCGACCTCTTGATACCGCTGCTGCTGGGGGATGACCCGTGACAGATATTGAAACGAGGCGTGAAAATCGGCGACCAGGGGTGTTTGCTGCGCCTGCCGTTCGATAATCCGGCTGATTTTGATCATCGCGTCTACCGAGAAGGTGTAGCGAAACGCCATTTCATTGAACGCCTGCGCCGGGGACGTTTCCAGCACGCGCTCCGCCTGGGGCATGAACAGGGGCATCATACGATGGTAAAAGGTCTGCAAAATTTCGATGGATGGTTTCATTGAGTTTCCTCTAATGGGCTAAATCTAAATGGCCGGTATGACCCTCATGATAGGCTTGCATTATGCGCCCGGCTACTTTCTCCGGGTCGGTCGCATCTTTGGGCATTTTCAGGGCCACTTTTTCCCACAAAGGGGTGGCGACAGCGCCGGGGCGGACGACGGTTACTTTGCGACGCCGTTCCTCTTTGCGTAATGTTTCGGCAAACGCTTCTAACCCCGCTTTGGCGGCGGCGTAGGCGGACAGGCCAGGCAGGCGCAGCCGCTCGCTGACCGCGCCGAGGAAGAAGAGGTGCGCATCAGGCGCCAACAGGGGTAGGCTGTGGTGCGCCGCCAGGTAAGCGCCGCCGAGGTTGGCCTGCATGATGCGCTGCCATGTCCCATACCCCATGTCGCGCACGGGCACGGCCGTAATGTCGCCGACCGCGTACACCCATAAATCAACGGCCGTTGTTTCATACCCCACCGCCAGCGCCACATTTTGCACGGCAAACTCACTGTTCACGTCTGCTTCCAGGCAATGGGTGACGGCCGGTGACAGGCGATCCGCATGGCGGCCGATGGCGAATACTTCCCACTCGGCGGCAATTAAATTATTGACGAGCGCCTGCCCAATGCCCCCATCCGCACCCCAGACCATCGCTGTTTTCATTGCTTAATCCTCACCTGCTTTCCTGGTACGATCTGGAGACCGGCCAGAGCGTTCGTAGTTATAAAAGTTGTGCAAAAACTGCCAGACGATCATGATTCTAAATGAAATTAGACAATTTGTCAATATTTTGTCTAATTATTTTATCTGAATATGGACAAAAATCAGGCATCCGTTCCATGGACAGAAGCGGATGCCTGACGTAGCGACGATGAAACTAATTTATTCGGCCGGAATCAGAATGGCGTCAATGACGTGAATGACGCCATTGGCGGCGATGATGTCTGTCATGATCACCTGCACCGTATCATTCAAGAACACGTTGCCCTCGACGACGCTGATACGTATATCCTGGCCCAACAACGTTGGCGCGCTGTCCAGGGCGACGACATCGGCGGCCAGCACAGCGCCTTCAACGACATGGTAAAGCAAGATATTGGTTAACGCTCCTTGCGGGTCGGCTAACAGCGCCGCAAGCGTGCCTTCGGGCAGCGCGGCAAACGCTTCATTGGTTGGGGCAAAGACGGTGAAACTGCCCTCACCGGCGAATGTTTCCACCAGACCGGCCGCGTCTAAGGCAGTGACCAGTGTGCTGAAGTTCTCGTCGGCGGCGGCGATCTCGGCAATGGTCGGCAGCTCTGCGCTTACCATACTCGGCGGCAGCAGCACGGTGTCAATGACGTGAATGATGCCATTGGCCGCTTCGATGTCGGTGACAATAACCTGGGTCGTCTCATTCAGATAGACATTACTGCCATCCACGGTGATGGTGACGTCTTCACCTTGCAGCGTCGTAGCTGATGGCAGCGTCACAACCGTTTCCGCTTTGACGATACCGGCGACAACGTGGTAGAGCAAGACATCGGTCAAAGCCCCTTGTGGGTCGGCCAATAAGCTTTCAATCGTGCCTTCGGGCAGCGCGGCAAACGCTTCATTGGTTGGGGCAAAGACGGTGAATTCCCCTTCACCCGACAATGTTTCCACCAGCCCGGCCGCATCCAGCGCCGTGACCAGGGTGCTGAAATTCTCGTCAGCAGCGGCAATGGCGGCAATGCTCGGCTTTTCTTCCATTGCCGTCATGCTCGGCGGCAGCAGCACGGCGTCAATGACGTGGATGACGCCATTGGCCGCTTCAATGTCGGTGATGATGACCTGAACGGTATCATTCAAGTACACGTTGCCGTTGTCTACTTTGATGCTGACAGCTTCCCCATTGATGGTTGTTGCCGATTCAAGCGTCACAACTGTCTCGGCTTTGACGCTGCCTTCAACAACATGATAGAGCAAGACGTCAGTCAACGCGTCTTGTGGATCGGCAAGCAGCCCTTCGCCCGTGCCTGCGGGTAAAGCGGCAAAGGCGTCGTCGGTGGGGGCAAAGACGGTGAAGGGGCCAGGGCCGCTGAGGGTCTCCGCCAGGCCGGCGGCGATCACGGCCGTTACCAGGGTGTTGAAACGGCCGTCGGCAACGGCGATATCTACAATTGTGCCAGCCATCGGCTCTTCCATGATGGCCTCGGTCGTTTCCGGGGTTGGGGCCGTGGTCGTGGTCGGTTCTGGCATCGGCGTCGGCGCGACGGTTTCGCTGGTCGTCGTCGCGCCGCCACAGGCGGCCATGATCAGGGTGAGAATCAACAAGAAGGATAAAAGGGTTATACGGTTCATCTATTTTTGCTCCTTATAAAGTTTGTTGGTTGGTTCGTTTTGCCAGCCAACTGAGTAAATTTGTTTGTTGGCTGGTTCGTTTGTTGGTTTGTGCGCCAGCTAACCAACCACCCAACTGAGTGTTCACAATTCATTCATTTGCGGTCTCGGCGCAGGGTTGTCTATGTTTTGTATAAAGACGTTGCCAATCTACTTGCAAATATCTGGACAAATTGCGTGTTCTGTATAGATTTACGCCGGGTTTGCCGTTTTGTATGTATCCAGTTTGGCAATTGGGCAAAACCTGTTGTTTGTTAAGCTGCGGTTAAGGATGCACGCCAGAATGGGGGGGCAGGCTAAGATTATGGCCTATGGAACAAGAGCAAAATGAGTTGACAGGAAGAACTGTGCTGCAAAAGAGGAGTGCGGTTCCTGGTAAGTGGCGTTGGTGGCTGTTGGCCGCCCTGGTAACGGCGGCGCTGTTCCCCCCTGGCTGGCGCGTGGCGATCAAGTGGTGGTATGCGCCGCAGATGTATGCGGTAGACGCTGCGCCCGCGCGCCCGGTGGCGATTGTGTTGGGTGCGGCCGTTTACGCCAACGGCCGTCTCAGCCCCGTGCTGCGTGATCGCATGGAAACGGCCGTGCAGCTT
>JACSRF010000632.1 GCA_014879875.1 Anaerolinea sp. | reverse complement strand
AAATGTGGGGTGAGGAGTGCGGCATCCTCAGATGCCGCCAGTTCGCATCTGAGGATGCGAACCCCTCAAAATCACAATGTTGAGGTACTGGCAAAGCGATACGCGGTGTTTTTGTTAGTGGAACGCGAGCCGCCCCGGTCGCGATCCTCATACAAAAAGACCTGCCTTTGCAGCAGGTCCTTTATACACACCTTACCGATCACTGACTACCGGTTACCGCCAAAATCAGCCAATGATGGAAATTCTTTCCGCGCCTATCTTCTCAATAGTCAGTTTACTGGCCCCTTTCTCCCCTGTCTCCAACAGCCAGCAAGCAGCATAATGCTCGTCGCCATAATCCTTAAACGGTGGCTCATCTTCACGGCACTTGTCAAAGGCTAATGGACAGCGCGTATGAAAACGGCACCCCTTTGGCGGATTCAATGGGCTGGGAACATCTCCCTCCAAAATTACTCGCTGCCGTTTCAACGTCGGATCTGGAATCGGGATGGCTGACATCAACGCCTGTGTATACGGGTGCAATGGATCACGATACAAATCATCGCGGGACGACATTTCCACCATTTTTCCCAGATACATCACCCCCACCCGGCTGCAAAAATGTTCCACCACACTCAAGTTGTGGGCAATAAACAGGTAAGTTAGACCAAAATCACGCTGCAAGTCCTTCAAAATATTCAAAACCTGCGCTTGAATTGAAACGTCCAAAGCAGACACCGGCTCATCGCACACAATGAACTTCGGTCGCAGGGTCAGAGCGCGTGCAATACCAATTCGCTGACGCTGCCCACCAGAAAACTCGTGCGGGTAACGGCGTGCGTGATCGGCGCGCATCCCGACCCGCGTCAACATCTCCGTGACAATATCATACCGCTCCTGCGCATTTTTATCTGTGTGAATGCGCAAACCCTCACCAATACTTTCACCGATTGGCATACGCGGATCAAGAGACGAATAGGGGTCCTGAAAAATGATTTGCATATAACGCCGCATTGTTTTCAGCGCCTTTGCATCCAGGTCAAACAAATTTTGACCATCAAAAATTACCGCGCCCGACGTAGACGGGGTCAGGCGCAAAATGGTGCGCCCAATTGTGGTCTTACCACAGCCCGATTCACCGACAAGACCAAATGATTCCCCTTCATAAATAAAAAAACTAACGTTATCAACAGCCTTGACCCAGGCGCGCACCCGCTGCAACAAACCCCCGCGTACCGGGAAATATTTCACCAAATTATTGACTTCAACCAGAACCTTGCGCTTTCCCTGCCCATTGCTGCTTTTCATTATTTTTTCTTCGTCCATGACTATTTTCCTCCTCTCACTCATAAAGCCAGCAGCGCACCCAGTGATCTGGACCGATCATCTTTAGTTCTGGCTCCTCTTCCGTACACTTCTGTAGATCATACCGTACCCGTTCCACGCAGCGCGGCGAGAACTTGCACCCTGGGGGCAAATCAACCAGGTTCGGCACAGACCCGGGAATGGTCACCAGTTCACGATCCGTCACGCCGAGGACAGGGGTAGAACCGATGAGCGCAACCGTATAGGGATGTTTTGGTGACTGATAGAGTTCCAAAACGTTGGTTTGTTCCACGATCCGGCCGGCGTACATGACATTCACCCGGTCACACATTTCGGCGACCACGCCCAAATCATGCGTAATCAAAATGATGGAGGTATCCATTTTCGAGCGCAAATTGCGCATCAAGTCCAAAATCTGCGCCTGAATCGTCACGTCGAGGGCCGTTGTCGGTTCATCAGCAATCAACAGTTCCGGCACACAGGCCAGCGCCATCGCAATCATCACGCGCTGCGACATCCCCCCCGATAATTCATGTGGGAATGCTTTAATACGTGATTCCGGCTCCGGAATGCCGACCATGCTCAACAATTCAATGGCCCGTTTCTCGCCAGCATCCTTGCCGAGGTCCTGATGAATGTACAGCACTTCCGCCAACTGCTCGCCAACGCGAAAAACCGGGTTCAAACAGCTTTGCGGCTGTTGAAAAATCATCGAGATACGATTGCCACGGATATGCACCATTTTCGATTCGGGGATCTTCAACAGGTCTTGATTATCAAAAACAATCTCGCCCTGGATAATCTTACCCGGCTGCCCAATTAACTGCATGATGGAAAGAGCGGTGACACTCTTGCCACAACCAGATTCACCAACAAGCCCCACCACTTCACCGCGTCGCACAGTAAAATCAATGCCATCTACCGCCTGAACCACGCCGGACTCGGTGAAAAACTGGGTTTTCAGATCTTTTATTTCCAGGATGTTTTCTTTCTTTTTGTCCACTTGCTCCAACCTCTTCCCAATGTTCTTTTATAGTTTCAGACGGGGATCGAGAGCATCCCGCAAGCCATCACCCAGGTAATTGAAAGACAACGATACCATAAAGATCGCCAACCCTGGATACAGCGCCTTCCACGGCGCCGTGAACATGTCTTTTTGCACATTTTGCAGCATATTGCCCCAGGTAGCCACCGGCTGCTGGATACCAAAACCGAGAAAGCTTAAGGCTGATTCCACCAGAATCACATTACTCAGACCCAACGTTGCGCTGACAATGATGGGGGGCAGCGCATTGGGCATCATGTGCCGCACAATAATTTGCAGGTCGCCCAAACCCAGCGCCTTCGATGCTTCGGTAAACTCCTGGTTACGTAAGCTCAACACCATCCCACGCGCCAGGCGGCAAGCCCCTGTCCAACCAAACACGCTCAAGATGAGGATGATCACCACAGCCTGGCTCCACTCTGGGGGCAAGCCTTCAATACGCAAGTTGCGCAAAATGGAAGATAAGGTCAGCAGTAACGGCAGCGTGGGAAGAATGATCACAAATTCCACAACACGCTGGATCAAGCTGTCTACCCACTTGCCAAAGTAGCCAGATACCGCGCCCAGGAACATACCAAATGTTTCCTGCGCAAATACTACCGTGAAGGCGATGAACAAAGAGAGACGTCCGGCCACCAATAACCGGAAAAGCACGTCACGACCCAACTCATCTGTTCCTAGCAGGTGTTCAGACGAAGGCGCCGCATTACGCGCAGTCAGGTCTTGGGCGTCGCGGGCATAATTGACGTATGCGCCCCTGGACATGTTGTAATACGTGCGCCGCTCCATGATCATGGGACCAACGATCACCGTCATAATGATCAAAACAAGCAAAATCAAACTGGCCGTCGCCAGTCGGTGACGACGCAGCCGTTTCCAATACGTCATGATGAGACGTTCCGGCTTATCTGTTAACAATGCCTCCGCCTGTAGGGCATCAACATCAATTTCTGCGACAGACATGCTCACTCTCCTTCATAAAAATGTAGGACAAACTGTCAGTTTATCCGCGCAAACGGGCAGTTTGCGCTACAGGTTTTCATTCATCACTTCACTGCGCCCCGCTCATGGGGAAACCCGTGTCTTCTCCGCCTCCTGTCCTTCGCGGTTCGCAACAACTGCTTTAGTAGTTTAAACGAGAACGACTAAAGTCGTTACTACATACAAACCGTTACTACGGACGTGTTTCTTTAGTCAAAACGAATACGGGGATCAACAACGGTGTACAAAATGTCACCGACCAGCGTGGCGATAACCACCAAAATGGCGGAAATGAACAAAATCGCCATGACAATCGGCCAATCATCACGGCTAAGGGCGTCAATAAACAACCTGCCCATGCCGGGATAGTTAAAAATGGTTTCAGTGATAATGGCCCCACTGAAAATGCCCGGTATTTGGAAGACGACAATGGTAATGAGTGGAATCAAGGCGTTGCGGGCGGCGTGTTTGATGATCACTACACGCTCGGTCAACCCTTTGGCGCGGGCAGTGCGCACGTAATCCTGTCGCAGCACCTCGAGCATGGAGGAGCGCATAAAACGGCTCCACCCGGCCAGATAAAGCAAGGTTAACACAGTTACCGGCAGGAACAAGTGGGCGATGCGGTCGGCCAATGACCGGGGCTGAATGTTAAGGACGTCTTGCAGGCTGCCGGGCGTCACGCGCGTGGTGAAGACATCGCCTGTCGGAAAATAAGGCAGCCCCCATTCCTTAAACTTCAAGCCAAAGAGGATGATCATGAGCAGACCAAACCAAAAGACGGGCATGGCAATGCCAAAAAAGCTGAAAGTGGTGACGACATAATCCAGTTTCGAATACTGTTTGACCGCCGAAATTATGCCAATGGGAATGGCAATGAACAGGGAAATAACGGTGACGGAGCTCATCAAGATCACGGTGTTTTGCACGCGCGAGCCAATCACCGACGTCACCGTCTGGCCTCTGGCCAATGACCAGGACGTCCCCCAGTCCCAACGAAGAACGCCACGGCCGCAAGGGGAAATACCGAGTCCGCTCCAGTCGGCATTGGTGCCACCGGCATTTTTACAATTAGGTGATTGAAAATCCACCCAGGTACCGGTATCCCACATTTTAGCGACCGGGCCTGGGTTGCCAATCGCCGCGCCAACCTCATCTACCCAATCCTCCCCCAGCATCCAGGTCAGGTAGGCCAGATAAAATGGTTTGTTTAGACCTAACATCGCTTCCATACGGGCGATCTCTTGGGCGCTGAAACGGGATTTGGCGTCGGAGGCCATGTTCAGTCCGGACAATGGACCGCCGGGCACCGCATTGAGTAAGGCAAAGATGGCAATCGTCGCCAAAAGAACGACCAGTACCATTTGTATCCCACGTCGGATTAAATAAGTTGTCATCTTTCCACCTCCGTGTGCATGTTGCGTATTGCGTCAGCAAAAATCAATATGCAGCACGTAATACAGTTCACATCATCATTTCAATAAATTCTATTAATGAATCATTAATTAAAACGAAGTGGAGGAATTGTACCAAAGCAACTGAGGCTACGCCAACAAAAGCAGGGGAGATAAAAATGAGAAAAGGTGGGCTAAAAAAAGTGGCAGCGCCGAGGCGCTGCCACTTTTTAAGGATATTGTTCAGCGATTAGCGCTGAATGTCAATTTCGTAGATGTTGTACAGTTCGGAGTTCTGTGTGGGATCAACGCCGAAGTTGACGATTTCGGGGCGCGCGGCAGCTACTTTCAAGCGCAAGAACAGCGGAATGACCGGGACGTTCTCGGAGAAAATAACCTGAGCTTGCTTGTGGCCGGTTTCATACCCTTCGGTGCCGGGCAGGGAACCTAACGCCAGTTGGCAGGCAGCGTCAAACTCGGCGTTCTTCCAACCGGTCTGGTTCTGACCACCCCAGGCGCTGGAGTAGAGGGCGTTACCGTCCTCATCAACATCTTCGGGCGGGCCGGGGATGTTCCAGCCACCGTAGAGGTTGCAGGAGGGTTCGACGCCGGTCAACCAGGCGAATTCACCTAGGTCATAACGACGGCCGAACAGCACGCCTTCGGGACCGTTGGCAAACCATTCGCTGGAGGGCACATAGTACAGATCCACTTCAATGCCACATTCTTTCATGTTTTCTTTGAAAATCTGGGTCAACTGCTGGCGCATGGCATTGCCGGCGGTGGTGCCGAGAGTGACCTTGAAGGGCGTGCCATCCCAGGAGGCGGGATCGCTGTTGTCGTTGTTGGCGACGTTGGCCGAGTAGTATTCACGGATACCATCGCCATCGCTGTCAATGAAGCCAACCTCTTCGAGCAGGGCGATGCCAGCTTCGGGATTGAATGTCCATTCGGTCAACCCTTCGGGGTAGAGCGGGTGGACGCTGGGGACGTAGGTGTGGATGACTTCGGAACGGCCGTACATGATATTATCTACCATGCTGTCACGGTTGGTACACAGGGTCATCGCCTGGCGCACGCGGGCATCCTCGAACCAGTCAGGACGAGTATCGCGATAGTCGCCATACGTGTCAACGGCGAAGTCAATGTGTTCGTAGACGGTACCGGTCTGGAAGTAGGGAACCAACAGACCATTCGCTTCCGCTTCAATCAAGAACGGGGATTGGTCAACGGCCATACCGTCCTGCGTGCCAATGTCGCACTGCCCGGAGAGCAACTGCGCAATGAGCTGGTTGGTGTCGGGGATGAACTTAAAGGTAACGCTGTCCAGATAGGGCAGCCCTTCAAGATAGTAGAACTCATTCTTTTCCAGGTAGATGCTGTCGCCGGGGACCCATTCCACAACACGGAACGCGCCATCGCCAACGGGCATACGGGAAACATCTTCCGCTTGCAGCATTTCAGCGGCGGTGTAGCCACCCCACAGATGTTCCGGATAGGGAACCCAGAAGTTCGCGAAGTAGGTGGAGTCCATGAAGCCGGGCAAGCCGGTCCAGCGCACAGACAGGTCGCCAGTTGCTTCGTAGCTTGCAGTACGTTCAAAGGCGTATTTAGTGGTCGGCGTATCGGGATCGCCCGCCAGGTTGAAGGAATAGACGGAATCTGTGGCCGGAACCGGGGTGCCATCAGAGTAGACAGTGGGCAGCATGATAAAGTCTACTACCAACTGCTTCATCATCACCGGGTTGCCATCAAAGATCACTTCTTCACCAGCGGCATTCTCGACAGTGATGCCTTCGCCCCAGGCCACGACCGTGTCGGTCACGTCGCGCACCATGTCGCCAGGTTGTACTTCAACCTCGTTGACCACGGCGTCGCCATCGGCGATGCTGGGGAGTTTCTCCAGGCCATCAGCCTGATAGCCAAAGGAGAGTTGGGTCTGGTAGTTGGTGAAAATCGCGTGCTGCACCGCGCGCGCGGCCAGCATGGACCCACCATAGGGATAGAGGGTGTCTGGCTCTTGCGCCTGGCAGACAACCAGGTCTTTCGGGCCTTCCACCGCCGGCGCCGGTTCTTGCACCACGGTCACGGTTTCAACGATGGTTTCGGTGACAACACGGGTTACTTCCACGGTTTCGCCAGCAATTTCGACAGTCTCGGTAACAAGACGGGTTACTTCTACCGTGACAGTCTCGGTCTGCGGCTGGCAAGCTGCCAGGATAAGCGCACCTAACATCACAAATAGGGCAATAAGCGCCCAACGTTTTGTATTCATAACAGAATCTTCCTCCTCAGAAGGTTTTAAGATTTTTACAGGTTTTATACGTCAATTCATTGTTTGGTGATTTTGTTTATCTCATTTGTGGTCTTATACACCACCTCCTTTCAATTATTAATCATGGAGATGAACATCCAAAAAACAAAAAAACCACGAAACGCAAGGCAGCAGTTAGCGCGCGAACGCTCGTGGTTTTGAACATAACATTTTGCTCTTAAACTGTGGTTGATAGGTTACAATCAGGATGATCATTTCCTCTTCTCAACTTGAGTCTTAAATGACTCCAGTGAGATAGATTATAAAACGAATACAGGTGGATGTCAAATAAGGGGCAAAAAAGGGTCAATTAGGGGCTTTCCCGTCCTTTGTGGCACGCTATAGATGTTCAGAAAATCATTTTGGGTCTGGTTTGTAGTAACGACTTTAGTCGTCCAGCGTGGGAC
>JACSRF010000630.1 GCA_014879875.1 Anaerolinea sp. | reverse complement strand
CCATTTAGATTGGTTCAATCTCCGAAGATTGAACCAATCTTGACCAACTTGTTGAAGTGCCATTCCTAAGGAACGAAAATTTAATAATCTACACGTTTGTAGTAACCGCTTTCACGTTTGTAGTAACCGCTTTAGCGGTGCATTGAACGACTAAAGTCGTTACTATAGACTTTCAGATAATATTTTGGTTTGTAGTAACCGCTTTAGCGGTGCATTGAACGACTAAAGTCGTTACTACAAACCCCATTAGTCGATCAACAGCCAGTTGATCGCCTCTTCTTTACCGGTGAAGTAGCGCATATCCTGACGGCCGGTTGCTTTGAGCAAAAAATCAACCAGAACTTTGACGAAGCGGTTATCGCCCCACACGGCCGTTTTGCCAAAACGGGGGTCTTCCAGCGAACTGGCGACGGCGCGGCGCACATTGGGTGAAACTTTGCCGATTCCTGTGGCGTCGAGCAGGGAGTGCAGCTGTTCCCCTTCCGGCAGTTTATCGGCATAGGCGTACAACTCTTGTAAATATCCTTCTGTGTCTTCGTCGGAAAAATCACCGACAACTTTTACTTGCAAAATACCATTTGGTTGCATCTCGAAGTTGTAGAACATGTTTGCCATCCTTAGCTGCTACTCTGCTCGGCGGTCAGATTTTTTAGCTGTTGCAACAATTGTGCTTGTGTGCCGATTTGGGCTATGGCGGTGGAGACGCCAAGCAGTTGGCTGATTTCTTCACGCGCAATGCGCAAAATTGCATCCCGATCCACCCCACGGCGAATTTTGTCGGTAATGGTACGAATTTGCCGTTCACGTTCGGCGCGGGCTTCGGCCTGTTGTAACAACCGCTGGCGGTCAACGGCAACGGCTAACTGGCCGGTGAGGGCGATGTACGGTTCCAGGTCGGGACGGTTGAAGGTGTGCGGAACGGCCGTTTCCACCAGAACGCTGCCCAACTGCCTTTGCCCAACCCACAATGGGATGACTGACATGGAAGGGATAGACAACCGTTGCAATACGTGACGCATGGGTGGGCTGAGTTGTTCATCTTGAGCCGTGTCGGCAATCATTATCGCTTCCGTGGTGACAAAGGCTTCCATACCTGGCAGTATTTCGCTCGTGTAGCGCAGACCAAGCGGAGGTGGGGCTGCGCCTTGCCCATTGTGCCAGTTGGCAACTGAACGAATGGCTTCCAATGCTCCTGATGGGGCGAACTCAAACAGAAACAACACCAGGCGATTGACTGCGGGGATGGGCGCCGCTTCAGCGACGGCCGCCACCGCTTCTTGTAAATCGGGTCCGGCGGCGTTGAGACGACGACCGGCGCGATAAAGGTTGTCGGTGAGCGCCAGGGCTTCTTGCTGCGCCAATTGGGCGCGCCGCGAGGCGATAACGGCCGCTGTCGGTTCCAGGATTTTGCGCAGCAGGAATGTTTCTGTGTCGGTAAATGCGTGCGCCTCAGACCAGGTGATGCCTACAACCCCCTGCCAGCGGCCGACGCTTTGCAAGGGGATGATGGCCATGGCGCGGAATCCAGCCTCCCTGGCAATGGCTTGCATGTCGGCGCTGACGGCGTTGTCGTCCCATAAATCAGAGAAAAATGTGATTTCGTGCGGGTTGTTGAACCAGATTTGAGCCGTTGGATTATCGGCCAGGACAATGGTTTGTCCCAACAGGGGATCGTCGTGTTGAATGACGCCGTTTCTCCAGATGGCGGTGGTGCGGGTGGTGTGTGGACGGCCGTTGTCATCGGTGTCCACGTAGCGCAAGGCCAGTGAAGAGACGTCGGCTGAGTCGCGCACACAGAGGGCGACGGCCGTTAAAATTTCCGTTTCCGTCACGGCTTGCGACAGCGCCGCTTCTACTTCCGATAATGCTTGCAACTGCGCGGCGCGTTTTTCCATTTCCGTAAAGAGCCGCACGTTTTCCAGGGCTACGGCCAGGTAACCGGCGATACCGCTCAGCAGCGATTCTTCAGCGGTGGTGTACGCATTGAACTGGTAACTTTGGGCAGATAAAACACCCATCACACGCTGCCCGGCCCGCAAAGGCACAAAAATGAGCGAAGCCGTGGCTTGCGTTTGCTGTCGGTCGCCGATGACGATGCCGCTTGTTTGCGCGATTTGCGCATTTTCCTCTGGCGTCAGGTTGTGCAAAATGGTTTCGCCATGATGGAGGACGCGATAGCTAAACCCCTCTGGGTGAACGGGGATGGCTTGCTGCGGAATGCGTTTTCCCGCTTCGTAAAAGATGGGGAAGCGGATGGTGTCGCTCTTTTCATCGTATAGGCCAACGTAAAAGGAATCGGCGTGAATGGTTTGTTTGATTTCGTGGTAGGCGGCTTCCAGCAGTTCTGATTCATCCAGATATTGGGATAGGGTGCGTGCAATGCGGTTGATGGCCGCCAGCTGCTCGGCGCGTTCCTGTGTTTCCAGGAGCAAGCGCTGGTTTTCGATGGTGGAGGCGAGCATGGTAGCCACTTGCTGGATCAGGTTTTCGTCGTTGACGTCGTAATAATTGGGGATGTTGCTGCCGATGTTGAGCGTGCCAATTACTTTGGCCCCAGAGATGATAGGGGCGATGATGATGGAGCGGAGGGGGGTGGCTGCACCGGTGTTGCTGGTGATGAGTACCTGGCGTTGGCGCACGGCCGTTTCCAGGTCTGGTTCGGCCGTTAGCGGCAGCTGCGCGCCAATGGTCGCCTGCGCTTCCGCGCCACTGACCCCCACAATGGTCAGGTTGGTTTGCGTGCTATCCAACAGGGCGACAGAGACCTGGTTCCCGGAAATAATTTGCAGCGTGCGTTCTGTCGTAATCTGGAAAATTTCATCCAGACCCTGCGCTGCATTCAGCGCCGCGGCCATTTCGTTCAATAAGGAGAGCCGCTGCGCCTGTTCTTCTGTTTGCGCCAGCGCTGTCTGCGTTTGTTCTGTCAGGCGAATGTTTTCGATGCGCGCGCCTAACTGGTCGGCGACGGCCTGGATGATGGCGGCTGTTTCTTCATCATAAGCCCCTTCCGTTTCATCATCGGGCACAATGGTCAACTGCCCCACTGCTTCACCATGAATATTGATGAATTGGGCGATAGGTGGTTCCTCGGCTGTTGGCTCTGTGTCATGCCCATTTGTGGCTTGTTGCAGAGTCTCTGCCTCGGTGGCAAACTGCATCGCTGAGAAAACATAGGTCAGATCTGCCTCTTGTCGGTTTGCCAGATAGGCTGCCCATCCTTCGCGGGTCAGGCGCTGCGTTAATTGATTCAGATCGGCCAGCGCCTTTTGTGCGCGTTCAAAGGAGCGGCTGTTTTCTAGCGCAACCGCAATCTGCGTCGCCAGCGTCATTTGAATGTTGATGTCGTTTTCCTGGAAGCGATTGATCTGCTCAGATTGCACATCTAGTACGCCCAGCAGCGCGCCGCCAACCATCATGGGCACGGCCAATTCGGAGTGCGTGTGGGGCAGCAAGGGGTTGGGCAAAAAAAATGGGTCTTGGTGGACATCGTTGACGGCGACCCCGGTTCGTCGGCGCGCGGCCTGCGCCACCAACGATTGCTCTTGCACAAGAGGAATGCTGTGGCCCTGGTTCACCATTTCACGGCCAACCGTGCCGGCGCCGGTGGTGAGCACCAGATGACTGCCGGTGGCATTTAGCAAGTAAATGTGCGCGTGGTAGAGGTCGAAGCGTTCTTTGGCCAGGTCAACTACTTGTTGCAGCAGGAGGCGGGTGTCGCGGACAGCGGCGATGGTTGCGCCTAATTCGGCGACTGTACGTAGTTCGAGCGCCTGTCTTTGCAAGGCTGCTTCCGTCTCTTTGCGCTCGCTGATGTCAATGACAATACCTTCATAATGGGTGATTTGCCCGGCGTCATTACGGATGATAGTCGTGCGGTCGTCGGTCCAGCGTATCTGCCCATCTTTGGTGATAATGCGGTACTCTTGAGTGAACTGCTCAACACCGCTGGCCGAGTAGTCGCCCACTTCTTGCGCCACGCGCGCCAGATCATCGGGGTAAACGATGGTGGCATAAGGCGTTTTCCCGCTCAGTAATTCTTCAGGTGTGTAGCCAAAGTGGATGATGTTTTTAGAGACGTATTCCACGGTCCAATGCTCGTCGGCGCGCCAGCGGAAGAGTATGACGGGACTGTTTTCGACCACCTGGTTGGCCTGTAACAAACGCGCCTCAAATGCTTTGCGTTCGGTGATGTCTTCGGAGACGCCAACGGTGGCGATGACTTGCCCATTCTCGTCAAAAATGGGGGATTTGACCGTGTAGAACAGGCCGATTTGCCCATCATGGCGGGTAACGGGTTCTTCGGAGATTTCGAGAACCTGCCCGGTAGCAAAGACATGGGCGTCATCGCGGATGTATTGCAGGGTGTAATCTGGCTCATTGAAGGGGGCGTCAATTAACCCTTGTAATGTTTCATTGTCCATGCCGTAATAGTTGCGGAACGCTTTGTTGGCCCACAAAATACGTGACTTTTCCCCTTTGACCAGCACCATTTGGGTGATGGCGTCCAGGATTTGCTGGTAACGATTTTCGCTTGCGGCCAGGGTTTTTTCGGCCGTTTTGCGCTCGGTGATGTCGCGCTTAATGGCGATAAAGTGGGTGATTTCACCTGTGTCTGATCTGACCGGGGTAATGCTCATCTCTTCTGGGTAGAGTGTGCCATCTTTGCGCCGATTGATAATTTCCCCATGCCACGTTTGCCCATCGAGTAAAACTTCCCACATGCGCTGATAAAATGCCTGATCATGCTCACCAGACTTGAGAACGCGGGGATTATTATCAACGGCTTCATCGCGGCTGTATTGTGTCAGGTTGGTGAAGGCGTGGTTGACCCAGATAATGCGCCCTTTGGTGTCGGTGATGGCGATGGCGTCGGCGGCAGCTTCCAGGGCCATGTTGTTGAGATGTAGCTGCTGTTCGAAGGCGGCGCGTTCGGTCACGTCGCGGTTGTCGATCACCGCATCTGCTGTGATGACCACGCCTCCGATTTGACCATCGCTTTGGCGCCAGGGGGTGATCTGCCAGTTTACCCAGTCGGTACGGCCGTCGGCGCGGGGAAAGGGAATGTTAGGACGGGTAACGGCCGTGCCTGTCAGGCATTCCCGGTGTAATTCACGCCAGGCCGGGGTGGTTTCGGGGAAGGTGTCGTAGTAGGATTGCCCTGGCAGGGGAGATTGTGGCAGCTTGAACTGTGTGGCCCAGTGGTCATTGGCGAGTAGATAATTCATGTTCTGGTCAAACATGGCGGCGGCAATGGGCATTTGTGCTACAAATCGCTGTAACATTTCCAGGTTTGAGGGGGCGGTCGGCGCAGGAGGGCGCCCGGTTTCGTTACCCATGGTATCTTTCCTCGGTTGCTGCGTGTTCCGTGTGTCTGTTTGCTTTTTTGTCAATGTTGAGCCTTACCTGAATTTGTTTAAGTTTAAGCGCCTGGCCGAGTTCGGTGACGGCCGTTTGCAGGGCGCTCTCAATGGTTGGCGCACTCTGAATTTTCTGGCTGATGACGTTGAGCAGCGTTTCCCGTTCGGCGCGCCGGCGTGTCTCTTCAAACAGGCGGCGGCTTTCTAGCGTGGTGGCCAGCAGGGAAACGACCTGTTGTACCAGGTAGGTATCGGTGCGGTCGTAGGCGTTTGCTTTTTTGCTGCCGACGTTGAGCGCGCCCAACGGCCGGTCGCTGGTGAGCAGGGGCGCGCAGATGAAGCTCTGGATGCCTTCGGCGGCCAGAGCGCTGTCGCCGAGCGGGAAATCTTGGGGGGCGATGAGTGACCGTTGTTCGTGCAGCGCGCGGGCGATGGCTGTACCGGCCAGGGGCAGATTTTCGCCGATGATATTCCCTGCTTCGATCCCTTCCAGGGCGATCAGGGTGAGGCTGCCGCCGGCGGGGTTGAGCAGGGCGAGGGAAGTGCTGTCGCCGTCCAAAATTTGCCCGGTGTAGCGGGCGGCTGCCTGGTAAATGTCGGCGAGGGTGTTGGCTTTGCTGAGAGCGGCGCCCATTTCGTTGAGCAGGGACAGTCGTTCTGCTTGTTGTTCTGTTTGCGCCAGGGCGACTTCGGTTTGCGCGGTCAGGCGTAGGTTTTCGACGTGGCTGCTGAGACGTTCGGCAACGGCCGTTAGAATCTCAGTGGCGTCAGCCTCTAACGCCTGTGGCCTGCCAATGGTCATGTGCCCAATAGATTCCCCTTGTATGGTCAAAGCCTGTTGTAATGGGGTATCGTTGCCCAGGTCTTGCCCATATGTTACGTTGATTTGTGGCGTTGTTTCCTGCGTCAGGTAGCTTTGCCACCCTTCATGAGTCAGGCGGCGGGTGAGCAAACTGAGTTCTTGTCGCGCGGCCTCGCTTGTGACAAAGGAGCGCGCATTTTGAATGGCGATGCTGACCTGCGCCGCCAGGCTGGTTTGAATGATTACGTCGTCGGCGGTGAAATGGTCCGGCGTGTCGGCCTGTACGTCGAGCACGCCCAGCAGCTGCTCGCTGATGAGCAGAGGGACGGCCAACTCGGCGCGCGTATTGGGCAGCATTTCATTGAAGAGAAAGCCGGGTTCGTTGCGTACGTCGTTGACGATAGCGCCGACCTTGTTACGGGCGACGCGCGCGACGACAGAGTCGGTGCGGCTGATGGGGATTTGCCAATCTTGCGCCACCATTTCCCGTCCCACATCTCCAGCGCCGGCGGCCAGTTTGAGAATGCTGCCGGTTTCGTCGAGCAGGTAGATGTGCGTGTGGTAGAGGTTGAAGTTCGCTTTGGTGCGGTCGGCCACTTCTTGCAGCAGGGATGTGGGGTCGAGGATGGTGGCAATGGCGTTACTGACTTCAAATACGGCTTGCATTTCGCGGGCGCGTTTGGCGAGGGCGGCTTCTGCTTCTTTTTGGCCGGTGATGTCGAGCAGCACGCCATCTAGCCAGCGCGCCGCGCCGTTTTCGTCATAGATGGCCTGTCCGCGTTCGCCGATCCAGATGAGACGGCCGTCGGCATGGCGCAGGCGATATTCGATGGTGTATGAGGTCTGGTTTTGGACGCCCTCTAAAATGACTGTGTCCACCAGCTCGCGATCTTCTTCATAAATGATGCTGGCGTAGCTGCGTACCCGGTTGCCGATGAAGTCGGCAGCCGGGTAGCCGCTGAGATGGATGATGTCGTCGCTAATTACCTCCATGGTGTAATCGGCGTCCAGGGCACAGCGGTAGATGGTTCCAGGAACATTGTTGACCAATGATTTGAGGCGGATTTCGCTCTCGTGCATGGCCGCTTCGGCTAACTTGCGTTCGGTGATATCAATGACGATACCCTGATAATGGGTGATTTCGCCGGTTTCGCTGCGGATGATGTGCGTGCGATCATCAGTCCAGCGCACCTGCCCATCCTTCGTGATGACACGGTATTCTTGTGTAAACTGTGCGACGCCGCTGGCGGAATAATCGCCTACCTCTTGAGCTACTCGTTCCAGGTCGTCGGGGTGA
>JACSRF010000629.1 GCA_014879875.1 Anaerolinea sp. | reverse complement strand
CACACTGCCCAGGCCATCGGTGAGCAAGAAGCGGGTTTGACGGCCGTCGTCCTGGCTTGCACGATAAGGCGAGACGGCCGTTCCCCTTCCCTGTGCGTTGATGATGAGGGGGGGGAGGGGAACGGCCGTCATCCCCATCCAGGTTTGGATACTGCTGATTACCCGCTCTGCCAATCAGGGCGAGGGATCGCCCATCAGGTGCGCGTCTGCGCCGATGGCCTGCCCGTAGAGGTCTTTGCCTGCGCCAACGTCGCTCACCCACAGCGCCAGTGCGCCGCCATGCATGTTCGTCACCGACCCAGGCATTGCCTCCATAAATATGATAGCAGTGTCGTCCTTTAAAGGTTCTGATTCATGGCTAATATTGACAAGAAGTAATGCCACTCCAAGAAGTCTAATTTGATCCGATCCCTTAAACGATCATAGTATATTTTTACCCCTTCGTTTTCTTTTCGGACAAGCAGGTGTGAATCCTTATGAAGATCAAAAGAAATTTCCTTTTGGTCATCCAATAGCGTTTGACAAAAAGCCTTCCAGTCCACTTTGGATACGGTGAGAGTAAAAATATGCTTAAGAAACCAAATTCGGACATTTGCATCTATTGTCCCTTTCGCAATAATGTAACTGTCATCTTTAAAAATGACAGTTTGGTATGCATCCGACTTACCATATCGTTGTGTCCATATTTTGCTTAACTCCTCCGTAACCTCCTCTCTAAACTCCCATTTGTTAAACTCGTCTCTAAGCGCAACATTGTCATAACATACACTCAAAGGGTGAGGAGGTTCATAGTAGGGGAATGCATAGAAACCCATTACATAATCACTATCTGTGATTATCTTGTTTGATATAGCGCAACGCGTTTTCTCAACAAACACAATTGGCATAGAGTACTCCTTTTCGCAACCAAGCCCTTTAAAATTTTCTCTCTACGATACCAGCTAATTGCGGTTTGAGCGTAAAGTTGTCAAATCCAGGCCTTTCCCACAGTCGGCTAGATTTTTGGTCCTACGATATCCCGCCTGGCATATCATCAACCATTCGACGTGCCACGACAGTCCCGTCAATCGCAAATCGTCAATCGTCAATCGTCAATGCGACGTCTGAATTCACCTTCAACCAGGCCAAAATTTCATCAAGTTTGCCAAAGGCAAGAGCGGTGACGGTATCCGCGCCGCCGTAGTAGATGGCGATGCGCTGCGTGGGCTGGTCGTAAAGAGCGGCGCAGGGGAAGGCCACATTGGGCACGTCGCCGACGCATTCGTAGAGCGTTTGTGGGGCTAACAGGTAGGGGGCGCTGCGATAGATGACTTGCCACGGCCGTTCCAGGTCGAGCAGCGCCGCGCCAAAGGCGTAAACGAAGCCATTACAGGAAGTAAGGACGCCGTGATAGATGAGCAGCCACCCTTCCGGCGTCTCAATGGGAATTGGGCCGGCGCCGATCTTGGTACTCTGCCACCCCCCTTTTGTGCCCATCACAAAGCGGTGCTCGCCCCAGTAAACCATGTCCTTGCTCTGGCTGAGATAAATGTCGCCGAACGGGGTGTGCCCATTGTCCGACGGCCGATTGAGCATGACATATTTGCCGTTGATGCGCCGCGGGAAGAGGACGCCGTTACGGTTGAAGGGCAGCAGCGCATTCTCCAGAAAGTGGAACTGCTCGAAGTCGTAAGTATAACCGACGCCGATGGTGGGGCCATGGTAGCCATTGCACCAGGTGACCCAGTAACGATCTTCGATCCAGACGACGCGCGGATCATACCGGTATTGGTAACGGCCGATTTCCAGATCGTCGCACAGCCAGGCAATCGGGTCATTGTCCAGCCGCCAGTTGATGCCGTCGTCGCTAAAGCCGCGATGCAAATTCATCTCCCGCTTTTTGTTGTCACAGCGAAAGACGCCGGCGAACTTGCCATTGAAGGGTACGGCCGCGCTGTTAAAAATGCTGTTCGCCGAAGGGATCAGGTCGCGCGGGATAATCGGATTGTTGCTGTAACGCCAGATCACGTCAGTTGAACCGACCGGGCGTTCTTCCCAGGGGATATTTGGTGTGTGTGTCATGGTTCCTCGTCAAAATGGAGTATTGGGCGTCGGTAAGCGGACGCCCGCCTTATGAAAATGGAGCGGTAGATTCACGGACTACCAGCTCCGGATGAACAATGAAGGTGGCGCGCGCCGCGTCTGGTTTGCCCACGCGCATGGCAAGCATGTGAACGGCCGCGCGCCCCATCGCCAACGTGTCCACCCGCATCGTCGTCAACGTGGGCGTGATACTCGTCGCCAGATAGGTGTCGTCGTACCCAATCACCGATAAATCTTCGGGAACGCGCCGGTTCAACTGCCTGGCGGCGCGCAGCGCGCCCAGGGCTACGTTGTCATTGGCGCAAAACAACGCGCTAATGTGTGGGTTTTCCGTGAGCAGCTGCACCGTTTCCGCTTCCCCCTGCGAACGGTTGACGTTGAAGTTGGCAATGTACTGGTCATTGATGTCATTTTCTTTGAGCGCGCGCAGATAGCCGTTGCGCCGTTCGTTGAGGCTGGGGTAACAATCTGGCTCAGTACCGATCAGCCCGATATGCCGGTGGCCGTTGTGAACCAGGTATTCCACCGCCTGGTACGCCGCGCGGAAATTGTCGCTCACCACCATGTCGTAATTTTCCGTGTCTGAATACCCATCCACCAAAATAATCGGTGGCGTCTGCTGGCCGAACAGGGTGAAAATGGTCTGGTCAATAAACGCGCCGACCAGCAGCAGCCCGTCAATGCTGCTGTTTTCCAATAACGGAGGGACGTTTTTGGGATGGTTATGTCGATCTACGGGTAGCATGGCGAACAAGAGATTAATGCCCATGTCGCGGCAGGCGTCGTCTATACCGGCAATGATTTGTGAATAAAATGGGTTGGCCGGCGGCAGCAGGTCTGGCTCCGTCTTCACGACGACGCCGACGGTAGTCAGACGCGAGCGGTGTTTCAACGCCGGGTCAATGGTGGGTAGATACCCCAACTGGCGGGCGGTCTCGAAAACGCGGGCGCGTGTCTCGTCGGAAATCCCCGGTTTATTGTTGAGCACCAGGGAGACGGTGGTTGGCGAGACCCCACACGCCTGGGCAATGTCGCTGATGGTCACTTTGCTTGCCATATGTTAACTCCTGACTAAAAGTTTCACTAAATATTAACACGACCTTTTAGCTATGTAAAGCACAGAACCAGGCATTGACGGCCCTCTATGATTCTCCTGCTCTCCTCCTTTTCCTCTCCGTGTATCTCTGTGTTTTCCCCGTGCAACTCCGTGTAACTACGAACTCCATAGGGTAATCTTTGTTCACAATAGAGTTCAATCTGATATAATCAAATGGTGGTAAAATTATGGAAAATAATTCACTAAAATGATTTAGCCATAACGCCACCGCTAAGCTGGAATTTCTGGAACATGTCATGATCTTGCACACACCGACAGACACACTGATTACCTACAAAGCGCAGCTGACCGCTGAACTGACGGAAAACATTTTACCGTTTTGGATGACGCACACCGTTGACCGGGTGCATGGCGGGTTTTACGGCGCCGTGACCAACGATTTGCACATAGACAATGAAGCGCCGCGCACGGCCGTTTTGTGCGCGCGCGTGTTGTGGACCTATGCCGCTGCTTACCGTCACTTTGGTCACGCCCCTTATTTGCAAATGGCGCAGTGGGCGTATGCGTACCTGACACAAACATTTTTGGACGCGCAGCATGGCGGCCTTTACTGGAGCGTCAACCGCCAGGGCGCGCCGGTCATGGATCGCAAACATCATTACGCCCAGGCGTTTGGCATCTATGGCCTGACGGAGTATTACCGCGCCACGCAGGAGCCGCAAAGCCTGGCGCTGGCGCAAGAGTTGTTCTGGCTGCTGGAACAACATGCGGCCGATCCCCTGTATGGCGGGTACAGCGAAAGCAGCGGCCGGCAATGGCAGCCCATCGCTGACATGCGCCTCAGCGACAAAGACCTGAACAGTTATAAATCCATGAACACCATGCTGCACATCCTGGAGGCGTACACCAATTTGCTGCGCGTCTGGAAAAATCCGCATCTCCGGCGGCAGCACCGGGCGCTCATCACCGCCTTTCTGCAGCAAATCATTGATCTAGACAGCCACCACTGCCAACTTTTCTTTGACCGGCAGTGGCGGTCGTTGTCGGTGAACATTTCCTATGGGCATGACATTGAAGCGAGCTGGCTGTTATGGGAAGCGGCCGCTCTGCACGATGATGCCCGGTTACAGGCGCAGGTACGGGAAACGGCCGTAAAGATGGCGACGGCCGTTTACCAGGAAGCCCTGGACGACGATGGCAGCCTCTTTTACGAAGGCAGCCCGCAGGGATTGGTAGACATGGGCAAAGCGTGGTGGGTGCAGGCCGAGGCCGTCGTCGGCTTCTACAACGCCTACCAACTCAGCGGGCAGCCGCACTTTGCCCAGGCCGCCTGGCGCTGCTGGGAATACATTCAGGCCAACCTGGTAGACCGCACGCATGGCGACTGGTACAAGCATCTGCACCGCGACGGCGCTCCCGACCACGCCGTCTACAAAGCCGGCCCCTGGGAATGCCCCTACCACCACAGCCGCGCCTGCCTGGAAATGCTCACCCGCCTACAGCAAACCGCATGACCACCACGCCCTTCACCCTTCTTCCTTCACCCTTCTTCCTTACATAAAGAGGTTTAACCATGCAATACGGTTACTTTGACGATCAGGCAAAAGAATATGTCATCACCCGCCCCGACACGCCGCAATCCTGGAGCAACTACCTCGGCTCCACCGCGTATGGGGCCATCATCACCAACAACGCCGGGGGGTATGGTTTTTACAAATCGGGGGCGCGCGGCCGTTTCCTGCGTTTGCGCTTCAACAGCGTGCCCCTGGATCAGCCGGGGCGTTACATCTACCTGCGCGATCAGGAAAGCGGCGATTATTGGTCCGCTTCCTGGCAGCCCGTCGCCAAACCGCTCGACCAATACGAATCCACCTGCCGCCATGGCACGGCTTACACCGTCATCGAATCGCGCTACAGCGACATTCACACGACCGCCACTTATTTTGTCCCCCTGGGGCAGACGTTTGAATATTGGCGGCTGAACGTGACCAACGACAGCGGCCGTCCACGGCAGTTGGCGCTCTTTTCCTATTGTGAATTCACCAACCAGTGGAACACCGAGCAAGACCAGGTCAATTTGCAATACTCGCTCTTCATTGTCAAAGGGCAGAAAACGGCCGATGACCTCTTGCGCATCGCCATTCACGACAACCTGACCCCCGACCCGCGCACGGCGCAAAGCGACGACGTGACCATGCACGCCTGGCTGGCGCTCATCGGCGCGCCACTGCACGGGTACGACACCAGCCGCGAAGCCTTCCTGGGAACTTACGGCGGCTACCACAATCCGCAAGTTGTCCGCGAAGGGCAGTGCGGCAACAGCGACGCCTACGGTGATAATGCGTGCGGCGCGCTGCAAACCAATCTCACCCTCCAGCCCGGTGAAAGCCGTGAACTGCTGATCATGCTCGGCATTGGCGACGCACACACCATCGGCAAACGGGCAGTCGCCGAATTTGGCTCATTGGCGCGCGCGGCCGTTGAACTGCAAGCCCTGAAAGCAAACTGGCACGCCCGGCTGGGCAGCCTCACCGTGCAAACCCCGGACGAAGAACTGAACCACACGATCAACGTTTGGGGACTCTACAACAGCCTGATCACCTTCGCCTGGTCACGCGCCGCCAGCCTGGTCTACAACGGTGAGCGCGACGGCCTCGGCTTCCGCGACTCCGTGCAAGACATTTTGGGCATCGCCGCCGCCATCCCCCAAGAAGCGCAGGCGCGCCTGGAACTGATGCTCACCGGGCAGTTAGCCAACGGCGGCGCCATGCCCATCGTCCAACCCTTCACCCACCGCCCCGGCCACGAACAAGCCCCCGCCCTGGAAGAGTACCGCTCCGACGACTGCCTCTGGTTTTTCAATGCCGTGCCCGCCCTGGTCGCCGAAACCGGCGACGTCAATTTCTACAACAAGGTACTGCCATATGCTGACGCCGGGGAAGATACCGTATTCGGCCATTTGCGCCGCGCATTGGAATTCAACCTGGAACGCACCGGCCGCAATAACCTGCCCTGCGGCCTCTCCGCCGATTGGAACGACTGTCTGCGCCTCGGCTATTACGGCGAGAGCCTCTTTGTCGCTTTCCAACTGCGCCTGGGGCTGACCGTCTATGCCGACATTGCCACGCTGCTCGGCCGTTCCGCAGAAGCCGCCTGGGCGCTGGCGCAGCGCGACGCTCTGGACGCATCCATGCAAGCGTGCGCCTGGGACGGCGACTGGTTTATCTGGGCGATTACCGAGGATGGCACGGTCTACGGTACTAAGGAGTACGAGGAAGGGCAGGTGTATCTGAACACGCAGGTCTGGGCCGTCATCAGCGGCGCGGCCACGCCAGAACAGGCGCAGCGCTGCCTGCAAACTGTACAGGAAAAACTGGCGACGCCCTACGGCCTGATGCTCTGCGCGCCGCCATTGGTCAAAACCTCCATTGAGGTGATGCGCGCCGTCGTTTTCAATCCGGGCATCAAGGAAAACGCCGGTATCTTCAACCACACGCAGGGGTGGGCGGTGATGGCCGAGTGCATGATGGGTAATGGCGACCGCGCTTACGACTATTATCGGGCCGCGATGCCCGCCGCTTACAATGATCGCGCCGAAATCCGCCAGATGGAGCCATACGTACAGGGGCAAACCACCTATTCCACCTTTTCACCGCGACCGGGCAACACGCGCACGTCATGGCTCACCGGGGCGGCCGCCTGGTCTTATTACAGCGCCACCCAATACATCCTGGGCTTGCGGCCGGAACTGGCAGGGCTGCGCATAGACCCGTGTATTCCCGCCGCCTGGGAAGGGTTCCAGGCGACGCGCCGTTTTCGCGGCCACACCCTGCACATCACCGTGACGAACCCGGATGGGGTGTGTCGCGGCGTGCGTTCGTTGACGTTGAACGGGGAAGCGCTGCCGGACAATCTGGTCCCGGCCGCGAAATTAACGGCGCATAATCAGGTGGGGGTTGTTTTGGGGTGAACTCTTTCGGGTTTTATGAGGTTTGTCATGAAACGCGAAACAAGCGTTATATAAATTTCTGGTTCTATAGACGTTCAGACAATGATTTTGGGTAGGGGCGGGCCTTGTGCCCGCCATCCACCAGAGGGCGACCACAAGGGTCGCCCCTACCAGCCAAAATGTTTTTCTGACATTATCTATAGCGGACTTTGTGGCGGCACGGTTCTGAGGCGCTCTATTGTACGAACTGGTTTCTTCTGGCCTAAAATGATTTTCCGCAAATTTTCAACAGTTTCAGGAGAAATCAAACGCAAAAACTCCCCAATCTCTCTGTGAATCTCCGTGTCTCCTCTGTGTTCTCTGTGTAACTGACGACTC
>JACSRF010000628.1 GCA_014879875.1 Anaerolinea sp. | reverse complement strand
AAGATTGGACAAATCTTCTGAGATTTGTCCAATCTAAACGTGTAAATTATTCAAATCTCGTTCCTAAGGCGAAAATAGCATTATGAGTGATCAACTTGAAGCAGTTGAACAGGTTGAACCTGAACTTGAGGCAGTTGAAGTTCCACGTGGTTTGCAGCATTGGTTAAATCAAACCATCTGGCAGCGTATTCCATTAAAGTATCGGCAAAACTTTGAACCAGAAGTTTTGCGTGCGCAATTGCTTGAAGGGGAACAGCAGCAGATCGAGGTAAAGCTGGCGTGGTACCGCGAGTTACTGGCGAATATTGTGTTTGGGTATTTTATCTGGTGGTTTATTGCGGCCGTTATTTTGACGGTTATCCTGCTGATATCGCCTCTCAATCATTTTATAGCGATAATACCGTTTGCCACACTCTTTTTGGTCATGATTGAGGCTGCCCGTGAGCTGCTTGAATACAAACAGTGGCGACTCATCAAAACCAACAAACGGTTAATCATTTCCCTGCCGGAACGTGGCTCGTGGCCCCTGGTAGACAATATCGAAATGGGCGATCTGCCGAAGGTACTGGACACTAACTGGTCACCCAACCCGGTCTGGCGGCTGTTTCAATTTTTTACCGGGGCCAGAGATGTTTATATCAGCCTGACCGCATTCAAATTTGAAAAAGGCACGGCGCGTGTCCTCGATGCCATTGTCATTCCCGATATTATGCCTGGTGAAGTGTTTAAGTTGAAGCAATTAGTTTTTGGCAAGAAATAACACAGCCCATTTCCCATAAGAACGCGCCGTTTTCTATTTCAGAGGCAGCAAAGCAAACAAGACCTGACTGGTCGGCGAGATCGGTCAGGTCTTGTTGTGGAATTTTCGCCAGACTTCAGCCGCTTACTCTGGTAAGTCGCGTAAGTTGCCTTCGTATAATTCAACGTCTGTGGCTTCTGGTCCTTTTTTCGTGTCTTCGACGTCATACAACACCCATTGACCGTCATTTAGTTCGACCGGATTGCCAACGGACCCGGTTTTGTGGAAAAAGATTTCTTCGCCGGCGCCACGCATAATGAAGCCATACCCCTTGCGCGCGTTGTACCATTTGACCTGACCAATATATTTGCCTGTTTGCGGGTCAATTTGGATGGCGGCAGGACCTTCGATTTCTATGGTTTCTGATGGTTTTTCGCGTTTTTCAGGGATGAAAACAGGTTTTTCGTCGAGTTGTGCGAGCGAGTCCGGGTTTGCCGGTAGACCTGATCGGCTCAGTTTGCGCTGCATTTCTACGGTAAATAAAAATTGGTTGCCCTCCGCGTCTGTTACCCATTTGTCTTTAAAGTTCATGGCTGTATATCTCCGTATCTTGGTATGCTTTTAGTTTAACAAGGACATTTGCTGCGGCACGGCCGTTGCCCTTTCCTCTTCATCATGATTGGGTCGCGCGGCGCTAATCACAGCTCCTGTTACCTGATTGGGTGGGCCAATCTTGAACACCGGGCGCGGCTTCATATTGCGGTTGCCAATAGGGGCATCCGCGATTTTTAGCTGCTGGGTGGAACCAAGCGCTGTTGTGACGATGATGACACTCTCTTCGCTGCCAACGACGGCCGCCACCACTTCGGTTGCGCCTTTTGGCAGCCGCATGTTAATCACGCCTTGTCCATAGCGGCCCTGGGTGGGGTATTCGGCAACGGCCGTTGCTTTGGCCCACCCATTATCCGTAATACTCCACAAATACGCGCCCGGTTTTACCACATCCAGCGTCACCAGTCCATCCGCTTCATGCGCCAGCTTAATACCCATCACGCCGCCGGCCGGCAGACCCATTGGCCGTACCTCCTCCTCCTTAAAGCGGATGGCCTGGCCAACGGCCGTTACCAAGATCACCTGGTCACTGCCACTGGTCAGCCTGACCCAGCCCAACGAGTCCCCATCAGGCACGTTCATCACCGTAAACGGTTCGGCGGTGATGCCGGGCACGTCGTCCAATTGCACGCGCTTGACCACGCCGCCTAACGTAGTTAAAAAGAGATACCCTTGCGCGGTGATCGGCCGTACCAAAGCTGCCGCCAGGTGATCGCGCTTGGTCAGCGCCGTTAAATCTGCCCAGTGCGTCCCCACGCCCAGTTCCCGCGCTTGTGGCAGTTGGTACACCGGCAAATTCACCGCCTGCCCATCGGCCGCGAACAAATACAAAATATCTTGCGTATTGGCTTCGAGTAAGGCGACCGGCTGTTCGGCCGGTTTGCGTGGCGTTGGTGGTAGTTCTGGCGACGTGGTACGCGCTATCGTTCCCTTATCGCCGATCATCACCCAAACCTGCGCATCTGGCAGCAAATCTGACGCCGATACCACCTTGTTGTCGCTGGCATTCACTACCTGCGTCCGGCGCGGATCCGCATACCGGGCTTTCACCGCAAGCAGTTCTTCTTTAACCACATCGCGCATCAGTTCAGGGCGGGATAACAGCCGCTCCAGATATTTAATCAGGTTTAGCTGGTTTTCATACTCATCTTGAATCTTGCGACGTTCTAACGCGGCCAGACGGCGAAGCTGCATCTCCAAAATAGCTTGCGCTTGCGTCTCAGTCAGCTTAAACCTTTTTATCAGATTAGTCCGCGCTGTCTCTACGTTGCGCGAACGGCGAATGGTGTCAATCACCTCATCGAGATTGTCCAGAGCGATGATCAACCCTTCCAAGATGTGCGCCCGCTGCCGCGCCCGTTCCAGGTCATAAACGCTGCGTCGCCGCACAATTTCCAACCGATGTTCCAGGAACACCCGCAGGGCTTGTTTGAGGGTTAACGTGCGTGGTTCGCCATTCACCAATGCCAGCAGCGAAATGCTAAACGTGCTTTGCATAGGCGTGAGGCGGAACAGTTCGGCGAGCACTGCTTCTGGCTCAACATTGCGCGTGGTTTCGATGATGATGCGCATTCCATTCCGGTCAGATTCGTCGCGCAAGTCGGTCAGCCCTTCGATTTTGCCATCGCGGTGTAAATCAGCAATGCGCCCCAACAGGTTTGTTTTGTTGACCTGGTAGGGAAGTTCGGTGATGACAATGCGCGATTTATTGCGCCCCATCTGCTCCACGTGGGCTTTGGCGCGCACGGTGATGCGTCCGCGCCCGGTGGCGTAAGCATTGGCGATGGCATCCGTTTCGTCATCCTCGCTGCGATGGCGAAATACAAGGCCCCCAGTGGGAAAATCTGGCCCCTGGATAAATTGCATCAGATCGGCGATGGAAACCTCGTCTAACTTTTCCCACTTGTGCAGCAAATAGGTTAACGCATCTACAATCTCGCCCAAGTTGTGCGGTGGAATGCTGGTCGCCATGCCCACGGCAATGCCGGCTGACCCATTGACCAGTAGATTGGGAATAGTTGCGGGCAAAACGGTCGGTTCTTGCAAGGAATCGTCAAAATTACTGGTGAAATCAACGGTCTCTTTGCCAATATCGTCGAGCATATCGTGCCCAATGGCCGACATACGCGCTTCGGTATAGCGCATGGCGGCAGCCGCATCGCCGTCTATCGAGCCAAAGTTGCCCTGTCCATCTACCAGCCTATAGCGCATGGAGAAATCTTGCGCCATGCGCACCATTGCATCATAGACAGATTGATCCCCATGGGGATGGTATTTACCGAGCACTTCACCGACCACACGCGCCGATTTCTTATAGGGAGAGTCTGGGCGCAGGCCCATGTCGTACATAGCATAAAGGATACGGCGTTGCACCGGTTTGAGGCCATCACGAGCATCAGGCAATGCGCGCGCCACAATGACGCTCATCGCATAGCTTAAATATGATTCGCGCATCTCCTGATCGATATCAATTGTTTTGACTAATCCTATTTCCATTTTCTCATTTTACCGTGATAAAGACCTGTCAGGTCTGGTCTGCCTGAATATGAAAAATATGTTCTATTTTTCGATTGCAACTATAGGCAATTTGTGTGGGGCTGTCAAACAGGAAGTCGTGGCTCTAGCCTGGTACGGCCGCGACGTATAAGTTCCCATCTTTGATTTCAACTTGATAGGTAGGAATGGGTTCAGTGGCGGGCATGCAGAGGGCACGGCCGTTACGCACATCAAAACGCGCGCCATGGCGGGGGCACTCCACTGCGTAGCCATCTAAGTCACCATCTTCCAACGGGCCATCGTCATGGCTACACAGATCGGCGATGCAGTAAAAATGACCGGCGATGTTAAAAATGATCACCGTTTCTTCGGCAAACTCATAAAAGAGGCGGGTTCCGGGGGGGATGTCTTCAACTCTGGCAACTTTCACATATTCTGTCATGCTGCTTCCTTGGTTTGATGATAGGTGTTATGTTTCTGTCTGACTGCGTATTTCCTCTGGATCGGGCAGGCCATAAGCCCCAGCCTTCAGTACCTTCAGGGAGAGTAAGGCGCATTTGACTCTGGCCATGCTCAATTGCACGCCAATTAATTCTAACAGGCGCTCTTTAGGGAATACTTTTATCTGCTCCAGGGTCATGCCCTTGATGGCTTCGGTGAGCAGTGAGGCAGACGCCTGGCTGATGGCGCACCCATCCCCGCTCCAGGTAACGGCCGTTACCCGCTTGTCAGCATCCAGGCGCACATCTATCCGGATGACGTCGCCGCAAAGGGGATTATCTTCCTCATAAGAAAAATCTGCGGGTTCCAACGTACCGTAATTTAAGGGGTTTTCATATAAATCTATGATTTGCTCACGATACATGTTGCTGTCCATCGGCGCTGCCTCATCTGGAATGGGTGTGGTTAGAGACGTACCACCTTAATTATAGTCTAAAGACGTGGCGTACACGATGCAAGCTGGCGACCAGTTTGTCTATTTCGGCCGTTGTGGTGTGCAAATAAAAGCTGGCGCGCGCCGAGGCGCTCAGTCCCAGTTTTTGATGGAGGGGCATGGCGCAGTGATGCCCGGCGCGAATAGCAATGCCATCTTTGTCCAGTAATTCGGCAATGTCATGTGGATGCACTTTGGCCATCGTGAACGCGGCTACGCCTCCTTTCTGCGACGCAACGGCTGGCCCCCACACTTTCAGGTCAGGCACTTCGCTCAATGCTTCCAGGGCGTAATGGGTGATAAATTGTTCATGCGCGTGAATAGCGTCCATGCCAATGTCGGTGAGGTAATCCACGGCCGCGCCCAGGCCAATGCCCTCGGCAATGCTGGGGGTTCCTGCTTCAAATTTCCACGGCAACTCATTCCAGGTGGAACCGTCAAAGGTGACGCGGCGGATCATATCGCCCCCGCCAAGAAAGGGGGGCATAGCTTCCAGTAGTTCCTGCTTGCCATAAAGGATGCCAATGCCGGTCGGTCCGCACATTTTATGCCCGGAAAACGCTAAAAAATCACAATCCCACGCCTGCACGTCCACGGCCATGTGGGGAACGGCCTGGGCTGCGTCTACCATGGCCAGGGCGCCGACGGCGTGGGCGGCGTCCACCAGCTGCTTGACGGGGTTGATGGTACCGAAGACGTTGGAAACGGCCGTAAATGAGAAAATCTTCGTCTTCTCCGTCAAAAATTGAGGCAGGAGTGACAAATCGAGCATCCCCTGTTTGTCAAAAGGCAAGTAGCGAATAATGGCTCCTGTGCGTTCAGCCAACATCTGCCACGGCACCAGGTTGGCATGGTGCTCCATTTCGGTGAGCAAAATCTCATCGCCGGCCTGAACGTTGGTATTGCCCCAACTGTAAGCCACCAGGTTGAAGCCCTCTGTAGCGTTGCGCACATAAATAACCTGGGTAGATGTCGGGGCATTAATGAAATGGGCTATGCGCTCTCTGGCAGATTCATACGCATTGGTGGCATCCTCGCTGAGGCGATAAATGCCGCGATGGACGTTCGCGTGCAGGGCGCGGTAATAATAATCCATAGCATCGAGAACGGCCGTTGGCTTTTGTGACGAAGCGGCGCTATCTAGAAAAACCAGGGGGATTCCTGGGTACATCTCTGTTTGCAAAATCGGGAAATCGGTGCGAATTTTTTCAACGTCTAACATTGACAAATGCTCAAACTCTTAAGAATTAGACATACGATTTCTTGAAGAAATCGTATGTCGGCGCGGGTAACTTTTTAAGTGAGGTTAACTGAGAAAGGGGGGTTTGGCAAGAGGAAATAAAAAATGCCAGCAATCCCCAATACGAAACCGTACACGGTAGGCATCGGTCAGGTGTTGCGGTTTGGTTGGCCTGTGGGCGAGACGGCGCGGGCAACGGCCGTTTGTTGTTGATCAGAGCCTAACCTGAACAAGCCAGAGAAGAATTTGACGCAAAGAATTTAACGCAAAGGCACAAAGAAAGAAAAGACAAAGAGGCAAAGAAAAAGAGAAAGAGAAAACCTTTGCATCTTTACTTCGCGTCTTGGCTCCTTTGCACCTTTGCGTTAAAACTTTTTGCTCGGTGTGCAAGCATTTGACTTGTAAGGTACTAAAAAAATGCAGTTGGCGCTCTGCCCGCAGCAGCAGGAGGCGCTGGGATTGGCAAATATCACCTTTAGAGTCGCTTTCAGACGCTCATTTCTGTTTCGAGGGGTTTTCGATGGGCACGCCAACCAGATTGCCCCACTCTGTCCACGAGCCATCGTAATTGCGCACGTTAGGGTACCCTAACAGGTAGGTGAGCACAAACCAGGTATGCGAACTGCGCTCGCCAATGCGGCAGTAGGCGATGACGTTGTTCTCTGGCGACAGCCCTTTTTCCCCTTCATAAATGGCGCGCAGGTCGTCGGCCGGCTTAAACGTGCCATCTTCGGCTACGGCGCGGCTCCAGGGCACATTGGCCGCCCCTTTAATGTGCCCGCCACGCAGCGCCCCTTCTTGTGGCGACCCCGGCATGTGCAGCAGTTCGCCACTGAACTCCTGTGGGCTGCGCACGTCTACCAATGGCTGCCCGGCATTGACGTGCGCCAATACCTGGTCGCGGAAGGCGCGGATCTTATAATCGGCGCGCGCGGCCGGGGTGTAGGTGGTGGCCGCAAAAACGGGTTTTTCTTTGGTCAATTCACGCCCTTCGTCAATCCACTTCTTGCGACCGCCATCCATAATGCGACAGTTGGCGTGCCCAAACAACTGGAAAACCCAGAAGGCGTAGGTCGCCCACCAATTGTTTTTGTCGCCGTAAAAGACGACGGTGGTGTCGTTGCCGATGCCATTGCGGCTCATCAGCGCCGCGAATTCTGCTTCGTCCAGGTAATCGCGGCGAATGGCGTCGTTCAGATCGGCGACCCAATCAATGTGGACGGCATTGGGGATGTGCCCGGTGCTGTACAACAGCACATCCTCATTGGATTCTACCAGGCGGATGGCGTCGGTGTGCTGTAGATGTTCGGCGACCCACTCTGTGTTGACCAATACGCTGGGATGAACATAACCTTTATCCATGATTTGCGTCTCCTGATGGTGTAAACCGATTTGCCTGTTGTCTGACAGAATTAACCTTTTGCCCCGATGACGACAACGAATTGGAGTAAACAGCGAATTTTTCCTCTGGTA
>JACSRF010000324.1 GCA_014879875.1 Anaerolinea sp. | reverse complement strand
CAGCTTTCATTCGTTTATTACTTAAATTCGTTGTCGTCACCGCGAAGATGAGATTTGTCAGTCAATCAGGAGACATTATTTCAAAACGGCATGATAAGGTTCGGCGCTCTCACGAATCTCTTGTAAAATGGTGGTTTCTTCAGACATTTCAGCTTTGGTCCAGGTATTGTAAGGCCAACTGCACGCGCTCATCTACGGCTTTGACATCGCGAGGGAGCTTTTGCAGGGCGGATTGCGCTTCGACGATGCTGAAACCGAGGCTGGTGAGTACGTCTATCACGTCGGCGTCTACGTCGCTGACGAGGGCAACGGCCGTTTGCAGCGAAGCCACATCCAGTTTGTCGCGCAGCTGGAACATGATGCGTTCGGCCGTTTTCTTGCCGATGCCGGGCACGCGCTGGAGGACGGCCGTTTCTTCCCGCATAATGGCGCTTTGCAGCAGTTCCGGGCTGAGCGTGCCTAAAATCGCCAGCGCCACCTTTGGCCCTACGCCATTCACGCCCAATAAAATTTCAAATAAGTACAGGTCATCTTCCGCCTCAAAACCATACAGCGTCAATTCCGTCTCGCGCACGATCAGGTGCGTGTGCAACCGGATATGTCGCCCCACCCCACCCACATCTTCCAGCACCGTTTTCGGAACCAGCACACGCACGCCCACGCCGCCAACAGCGATAACCAGGCTGTTCGCTTCAATTTTGAGCACATTTCCGCTGAGTGAAGCAATCATGGTAAAAAATGTCATTGGCCAGACATCCGATTTCTTACCGAAATCGGATGTCTAATCAATTAAAGACGCAAATCGTTGGTATTGGTAATGGGCAATGGCAATCGCCAGGCCATCGGCGGCGTCATCGGGGTGGGGCGTCTCTTCCAGGTCGAGCAGATTACGCACCATCATCTGCACTTGCGCTTTGTCTGCCTTGCCATAACCGGTAACAGCATCTTTGATACGTGGCGGCGAATATTCGGCAATGGGGATGCTTGCGTTGGCTAAGGCCAATATCAGTACGCCGCGCGCCTGCCCCACGCTGATGGCCGTGGTGATGTTACGGCCGAAAAACACCTCTTCAATCGCCGCTGACTGCGGTTGATATGTTGCGATTAATTGGTTAAGTTCCTGGTAGATGAGTTGCAGCCGTCGCGGCGCGCTGTCACGGGGCGAAGTACTGATAACGCCATAAGTCACGAGTTGGAGACGGCCGTCTACCTCATCAATGATGCCATATCCTGTCGTCGCTGTCCCTGGATCCAAGCCTATAATACGCACAATAATCGGTAATCGGTAAGCGGTAAGCGAATTACCGATCACCACTCACTCACGCAGCTTCCATTTCCACAATCGCTTCATCGGAAATGTTCAACGTTGAGTAAACATCTTGCACGTCTTCCAGGTCTTCCAGCTTTTCGATCAACTTCATCACCTGGACAATTTGATTCATTTCCAGGTCAATCGGGTTATTGGGATCATAAATGACGTTGGCCTCATCCACCGCAATCCTATTGCCGCCCAGCGCTTTTTGCACGGCCTGGAAATTATCCAGACTAACGTAAATTTCGGCCGCTTCGCCAAACTGCACGTCATCGGCGCCGGCTTCAGCCGCAATCATGAAAAGCTCATCCTGATCAACTTCTTGCGTGACGCTGATATATCCCTTGCGCGTGAACTGCCAGGAGACGGAGCCAGACTCCGCCAGGCTGCCGCCATTCTTGCTCAGCACGTGGCGCAAATCGGCGACGGCGCGGTTGCGATTGTCGGTGACCACTTCAACCAGCAAGCCAACGCCATTGGGCGCATATGCTTCGTACAGATTTTCAACCAGTTCCGCCCCTTCCAATTCACCCGTGCCGCGCTTGATGGCGCGGTCAATATTGTCTTTGGGCATGTTGGCGGCTTTGGCTTTATCCACAGCCAGCGACAGACGGTTGTTAAAATTGGGGTCGCCGCCCCCTTCGCGGGCAGCGATGGTGACTTCTTTGGCCAGGCGTGTAAAGAGTTGGCCGCGCTTGGCGTCTACGGCCGCTTTCTTGTGCTTGATGGTGGACCATTTTGAATGTCCGGACATGGTTTCTCTCTCCAAAATGAATATAAAACTACCTTGCGGTGCTGGGGGCTATTATAGCACGTTTCACGCCTCACGCTTTAGCGCGCAAAGCCTTGCGTGGTCGGTGTTTTTATTGCCAGCCAGGTGGAACACGAGCAGCCTGGCTCGCGGCGACCAGGGCTGGTCGCGCTCGATCAACTTCCACGCGCACAACCCTTTGCGATTCCAAAGAGATGGAAAGTGTTGTAGAATGGCTACAGCGTACATGGGGGTTTTTGAGCGTCGTTGTGTTGTCCGGGTCTGGTTCCACAAGGAGTTATCTAAAAATGATAGACAGCGCTGTTCACGAAATCGAAGCAGGGCGTTATGAGACGGACTGGCAGATGATGAATTTGCTGGAGTTTACCGAGACGGTGAAAACAAATTTGCGCGCCGACATCAACCCGACGGTCGCCGAGTTAATTACCCATTTTCAGCAAGCGGCCACATCTTATTACGCGCGGGGGATTGGCTTTTTGCAGCGGCAAGGGCGCAATGACAATGCCTATATCCGCCGCAGATTGGTGGAACGGGTTGGAGACGAATGGGCAAATTTGATGGCTCTGGTCACGTCAGCGCAGATGGTGCTGACGTATGATGGGGTGGAAGACACGGCCGTACAAACCCTGCGCCACATCATTGACGCCGCCTGGCGCAATTTGCAATTGGATGACAGCTTGCGAAGCCGGTTGATCGTTTTGCCCCATTTCGGCCGTCATTTTGAATTGGTCACGTTTCATTATGCGCCACAAATTCGCGTGATGGGCATTCCCGTCACCAGCCTTTACTCCCCCTGGGAATGGTCTATGGTGTGGCATGAGGCGGCCGGCGTGTATATCCACACAGAGCGGGCGCAGGGGGTGATCACGGCCGTTGACGCTGCGCTTAAAGAAGGCGTCTGGGAAGCGTGGCGGCAGCGGTATGGGGCCGAGATGGCGCACTTGCCGGCGCCGGATGGTCAAAACGAAGCGCTGCTCGCCGCCGTGCAGCGCAATTGGGCCGAGGAGTTTATCGAAGACGCTGTGGTCGCGCTCTGTTTAGGCGAAACGGCCGTCATCGCCCTGAAAAAGGCGCTCGAACTGCATTACGACACCGCCAGCTATGAAGACTCGCTGCTGAGCAAAGCCCGGTCCAGGTCTGCACCACCCATAGACTTTAACAGACCGGAACCGCAAATATCTGAGATCGTCAGCGACTTGCGCCATCCACTGCCCCATTTGCGCATCGCCCTGGTGCGTCAACTGAGCGCCCTCATGAATGGCGGTGATGCCGCCGTGAACGACGACGGCGTGCGGTATCTTGCCGATGTGATTTGGACGCAACAGGGGGAGATTGTCAACACAACGTTTAGCGCACGCGATCAGGCGCAAACGGCCGCCATCATTGATAGATTACGCGACGACGTCCCTGCACCCATGGCGCAAACCGAGCCAATTGCGCCACACGTCCTGATACCGGCAGCGATGCACGCTTTTTATGATCGCCAACTGCCGGCGCACGCCATTCGCCAATTTGTCTATGCGAATTGCCAGGCAGCAGATAGGCAACAAGGAGTAGCTAGCCAAAAGGTGGATCGCCAAGGGCGGGCGGCGCTGGCGGGGTTTACGCAACTGCTCGATGAATTAAGCCAAAGCTGGGAGACGCTGCGCAACTTCGCCTTTTCGCAAACCGATCAGGCCACAGCCAGCGAAAGCGGGTCCCATCAGCATCAAAATCAGAATGGGAGTAAAGCGGCTTACGCTGTCATCAATTACTCTGGCCTGGTGAGCCATGCGCAAAGCCACAGTGGCACGTTGTATCATTACCACATACATTCGTAAACGGCCGTCGCGTACAACCGCTCATGGGCATTGGCCGAAGCCGGGGGGTGGCAAAAGGGACTCATTCAACCGATCGCCAGCGGCAAGTAAACTCTGCGCATCCTGCTGCTGCCAGGGAAGTGCAGCCAGTTGGTGGTAAGTGACGAACAAGGCTGCGGCGGCGTCGGTGAGGCCATAGCGGGCATAGATACGCCCCAAAACCCGGTAAGCGACCGGCAGGCGCGCGTCGTGCTGCATCGCCAGGCAGGCGCGCGCCTGCACCCACAGCGGGTCGCCCACGTCGGCAAGCGCGCGGTTTTCCTCCCCTATTTGTGCTTGCAGCGCGTAAGCCGGAGCGTAGGTATTGTCCAACGCCAGCGCCAGGGCAGCCTGTTCCCCGGCAGATTGCTCAATGTCCAGGTCTACCTGCGGGCAATCTAACATGATCTGGCCGAGGAGGACGTGTAGATCGGGACGGCCGTTCGCGGCCAAAGCCAGCGCTTTTTCGGCATCGGCGCGCCCCTGCCCCTGGCAGGCGAGGAACTGCTGCCCACCTTGCGCCGCAAACAGGCTGGTCAACGCTTTGTTCATCAGCAGGGCGATCTCTGTGTCACGGTTGGCGGGGGACGCGGCCAAAGCGTGAGCATACGCGGGTATGGCCGCCGGCCAATCGTCCAGGCGCAGCAAAACATTGCCCCACAACCAGAAAAAATCGGTGAGGTTCGTTTTGTCGGGCTGGTTTTGGTACGTTCTAGCCAGGTTTTCTAATGACAACCGCGCCGGATGATACTGCCCTAGCGCGTAAAGGGCGGCAGCGGTGGCCAGGGTTTGCGCCTGCGCGGGCGACGCCAACAAGGTAATCTGCGGCGGTTCTTGCAGCAGCGTGACGGGATAAGGAGAGGTAACGGCCGTCAACGTCACCGTCACCACCTGGGTCGCTTCTGTCAGGCAGTTTCCCCAAATAACGGCCACCGCTCCTACTTCCCTCGCCACTGCGCGCGCCGTTTGCTCGCTGCGACTGCTAACAGGTTGAACGGTGACAACGCGGTCGCCCAATGCGGCGGACTGCACGGCCGTTTGCAGCGCGCCGGTTAAATTCACAGCCGGGTCACATCCGGCGAAATCGGCGGCGAGGATGATGCTGACCGGGGACAGGTTGGGCGTGGAACTGGGCAAGGGGACGGTTGCGGGCAGCGTTGAGGAAATGGGAGGGGAAACGGCCGTTGGCGTGACCGTTGACTGGCTGGCGGGTGGCGGCGTGGCTGACGCCGATTTACCGAGCAGCGCGTTGATCCCGACGCCCGCCAAAGCCAGGAGGAGAACCCCAACCAACAACATGACCATCGCGGGCAACGGGTGCGGTTTACCTGGGCTGGTGGGGATGGGCTGTGGGGGGGGAACGGCCGTGTCGGGCGCTATATCCGGCCAGGCAGCTTGTGGCCGCAATTGGCGACACTGGTCAAGCAGCGCCTGGGTGCGCTGGTGGCGTTCAGCATGGCGCACCAGGGCTTCCGCCTTCTTACGCCGGGTTTCCCCAGGTAAATGCTCATACTCAATGCTGAGATCAAAGCAGAGACTTTCCAGTTCGCTCTGGGTAAAATGGCGATCCAGCAAATCACGCAGTTGTGGCCCGATTTCTGGTTGCGTTGTCTGTGGCTGTTTGTTTGCCGGTTCATTCATCGCAGTGTGCCCAGTTGTGGCCGGCGCTTCACAGAGTTGGGGGTGCGCCGGGGAACATTGTCTCCAGCAGCTGCGGCGCGTAGCGGGCGGCCATGTCGCTGTTGATCTGGTTTTGCGTGCAGATTTCGGTGTACAGGCTGCCGCTGGCGCGTAGTTGGCGCGCTTGTGTCTCCGGGTCGAGGGCGATCAGGCCAAAGCGCTGTGTCCAGCCGCGATCCCACTCGAAGTTGTCCACCAGGCTCCAATGGTAGTAGCCCATCACCGGGAAGCAAAAGCTGATGGCGCGCCAGATTTCGCGCAAATGGGTGAGGATGTAGGACGGCCGTATCCCATCCGCCACATCTGGGACCCCATTTTCAGTAATGTAAATGGGTTTGTCATATTTCAAGACCGTTTTGATCGCCCAAAACAACCCCTCCGGGTAAACCTCCCCATAATTGCCATCGCTGACAATGGCCCCCGGTTCCCATTCCTGCTCTAGCAAGCCATTGCGCGGGGGAAACCTGACGTAAAAGCGCGTGTAATAGTTCACACCAACGAAGTCAAACGTCCCGGCCAGGTTGGGGATAACGCCGCGCCCAAATGGTTGACGCAAACGGCCGTCAGCCATCATTTCAAACCAGGATTCGTTATACAACCAGGAAAGCCACCTGGCCCAGCGCCGGTCGAGGGCGCTGCCATCTGGGCGGGCGGCCAGCACGGCCATATTCTTGGCGATGCCCACCTGCGCCTCCGGCTGCTGCGCTTTGATGGCGTGGTAGGCGGCCGCATGGCAGCGCAGCAAATTACGCACCGCTTCGCGGGCTGCCAGCCAGCCATGTTTTTGCCCAACCGGAAATAGTTGGTTCAGGTAGCGCATGAAGACGTAGACATACGGCTCGTTAATCGTCACCCATTTGGGGACCAGATCGCCCAATAGTTCCACGGCTTTGGCTGTATACCGCTGAAAATAGTCAACGACGATGTCGCTGTTAAAGTCTCCCTTTTCCACCAACCACACCGGGTTGCTAAAATGGTGCAGCGTGACCATGGGTTCAATGCCGCGCGCGTGCATGGCCTGTAAAATTTGACGGTAGCGGTCGAGGGCATCCATATCAAAGCGGCTCGGTTCCGGTTCAATGCGGCTCCATTCGAGGGAGAGGCGGTGGGCGTTTGTGCCCATAGCGGCGGCGCGGTCCAGGTCGGCTTCGGCGTCTTCCCACCAGTTACACGCCAGGGCGGAACGGTGATTTTGCAGGATACGGCCGTTGCCCTGCTCCCACGCCCACCAATCACTGTTCACATTGTTGCCTTCGACCTGGTGAGCGGCCGTTGCCGTCCCCCACAAAAAATCTGCCGGAAAGATCATCTTTGCCTGTGCCATTATTACCCCTGCTTTGAATCATGAAACGTGAGGCGGCTCTGTTCACGCCGCACGTTTCACGTTTCACGCAAATCCTTATCCGCCCGTAAACCAATAAGATTATAGTCCCGATCCGGCAATCTTGCCGAGACAAACTTTGTGCAATCATCAGCCACTTGTTATACTTGTGTCGTCATGAATCATGAGCTAAAACCATTACAAACGTAACCGTTCTGGCCTGACAGGTTTTCTACTGAACCTGTCAAGTCTCTGTAGGACTGAATGCTTACTTGCAAACCACCACACATCCAAATTGACCCAATCAGGTAGTCATATCTCCTGGAGGTTTTCGTGAAAGAGTTGGTTCCTGCCAGCGGTTATTACTATCCAAATAAAATGGCCCGCATTCTGTTGGTTTCAATGGAAGAAGTGATGGGGCGAAATGGGTTAAACGCCCTGTTAAACCTCACGGAAATGCGCCAGTTTATTCAGGAGCCGCCCCCCGACAACCTCGAACGCCAGTTTGATTTCGCGTATATTGCTAATTTAACGCAGGGTCTTGATGAGATTTATGGGCCGCGCGGGGGGCGCGGATTGGCTCTACGTGGTGGGCGAGCTATTTTTTCCAGAGGATTGAAACAATTTGGGGCATTGGCCGGAGTAGGCGATCTCGCCTTCAAGGTGCTGCCCTTACAAACAAAGCTGAAAATTGGCGTTCCCGCCGTTGCCCGCATTTTTACGCAGTTTAGCGATCAGTCAAGCCGTGTTGAGGAATATGACGATCATTTTCTCTACTACATTGATCGCTGTTCCATGTGCTGGGGGCGCGAGGCGTCACGGCCGATTTGCTTTATAGCCGTTGGTATTCTGCAAGAATCGCTGCGTTGGGTCAGCGGTGGACTGGAGTTTCGCATCGAAGAAGTTGAGTGTATTGCAATGGGGGCTAAATCCTGCGTGTTTCGTATTGACAAAGACCCCATTAAGTAGTGCTGCTGGCAATTGTGACCTGCTATTGATTGTTGTGAAACCTGTAAGAAGTTCCAAAATAGAATGTCTGACAAAATTTGCCAGCCCTAAAGGGAAGGTTACACGTGGCTGATGAGAAAAAAGGACACAAAATCTTCATTGTGGAAGATGACATTGACCTGTCTGAGATGTTGACCGCATATTTCAAGGTACAGGGGTATCAGGTTTTTCATGCCAGCCGTGGCGAAGACGCGGTGCGCATGATCACCGAAGCCGCGCCTGATATCGCGGTTTTGGACATTCGCCTGCCGGACATTGATGGCTACGAAGTTTGCCGCCGGCTGCGACAAAATCGGCGGATGCATGATCTGCCTGTCATCTTTCTGACAGAAAAACGGGAGCGTGAAGATAAATTAACCGGGCTGGAATTGGGGGCGGTAGATTACATTACCAAGCCTTTTGACATTCAAGAGCTGCGGCTGCGCGTGCGTAATGCGCTGCGCCGTTTCCAGCGTAATGCCCAGGTTAACCCGATCACCGGCCTCCCGGAAGGCAGTATGATGGTGGAACGATTGGAAGAAGCCTTGCGCCGACCAGATTGGGGCGTGGTGCTGGCGGAAGTGCGTGGGTTGAATAAGTTCCGTGACAAATACGGGTTTGTGGCCGCCGATGACGTCTCCCGCGCTGTGACGCTCATGCTCACCAATGCTGTCCAGGAAATGGGCAATGCCGAGGATTTCGTAGGACATGCGGATACGGGTGATTTTTTGCTCGTGACTTCTTCGGCAAATTCATCAAAACTGGCGCGGCGCTGTGAGATGCGGCTGAGCGCTTCGATTCCCTACTTCTACCCCGCATTAGAGCGGCATCGCATTAAAGATTTGTCAGACGCGGAACGGCTGGATGTTCACGTCGTATGTCTCTCTTCTAAAGAGCATCAGTTTACGAATCTGGACAATTTGTTCGTGGCCCTGGCGAATAGTAGTAGCTGAGACGGCCGTTTTTGCTACAATCCCACCATCTTGGCGTAAATCAGGGCTAGTTTTAGCCCTGATTTTGTTTCTGCAAGAGTAACCGTTCACCCCCCCTCTGCTCTGGCCGGTCTCCTGACCGTGCCAGTCAGGTGGCACGGTCAGAGACCGGCCACAACGGGGAGTGAATGATTCCCTGCAAGATTGAACCAATCCAAAATCAAAGAGTTTGGCGGCTTGATGAAGCGATGGCATTCTTTTCGTATTGACATAATTTTAGTGGCAGGCTTTTGGCTCCTGCCGCTTTTGTTGTATGCCCCGGTCACGCTGGGGACGCAGACAATGCTGCCGGTTGACAATCTGTTTCAATGGCAGCCCTGGCAGTCGGCGGCGGCCGAATTGGGCGTGACCCGTCCGCAAAATGGCTTGCTCACCGATTTAATCATTCAGAACTATGCCTGGAAACGATTTGCCGTAGACGGCATTCGCGCCGGGGAGATCCCATTGTGGAATCCGCATCTGTTTGCCGGAGCGCCGTTCCTGGCGACGGGACAGCATTCGCTGTTATACCCGTTTAGTTGGCTCTTTTTAGCGCTGCCCATTGCCAAAGCGTATGGCTGGTACACGGTGAGCCAACTGTGGCTGGCAGGCAGCCTGATGTATCTGTTGGGGCGGGCGCTGCGAATGCGGCGGGCGAGTGCGTTTGTGGCCGGGTTGGTGTATCAGGGGAGCGGGTTTATGTTGGCTGGTGCGGCCGTCTTTCCCATGATCATTGGTGCGGCGGCATGGCTGCCCCTGCTGCTGGCGTGTATTGAGATGGTGATTGGCGGACGCCCCCGCTTTCCCATCTTGTGGGTGACGCTTGGCAGCGTGGCGCTGGGCAGCGTAGCGCTTGGCCTACAAATTTTGGCCGGGCACATGGAGATAACGTATTACACGCTGCTGGTGATGGGGATTTATGCAGCGTGGCGTATGGCGTATGGCGTATGGCGTAATCGCTACGGTAAGGACAACGCAGGCATTTCATCCTTCAAACCGGCTGCCTGGCTGCTGGCGATGGTGTTGGTGGGGCTGCTGTTGGGCGCGGTGCAGTTTGCGCCGTTTTATGAGGTGGGGCAGCTCAATTTTCGCAGCGGTGAAACGACGTTAGAACAGGTGCGCAGTTACGCATTTCCAGCGCGGCGGCTGCTCGCTTTTGCCCTGCCCAACTTTTTTGGCAATCCGGCGCAGCAAGCCTACGTGGATGCGTTTAGTGGCGAGGTTGTACCTTTGCCGGGCAGCAGCGAGTGGGGCATTAAGAATTACGTGGAAGGAGGCGCGTATTTGGGGATTTTGCCGCTCTTCCTTGTTTTGCTCGGCTTGTGGGGCGCGGGGCGTAGGGCGATGGGCGGGGAGCGTAGGGCGCAGACGGGGTTTTTTGCCGGGATGAGTTTGCTGGCGCTAACTTTTATTTTTGGCACGCCGTTGTATGCGCTCATTTATTATGGCTTGCCGTTTGCCGACCAGATTCGCACGCCGTTTCGTTGGGTGTTCCCGTTGTCGTTGTTTGTGGCCGTGTTGGCCGGCTTCGGCATGGATTATCTGGCAGCGACGCGGCAGGCGCGACGAGTAGCAGGTGATGAACCGCAAAGGTGGGCCAGTGATAGGCGGGCAGCGGGGTGGTTACGGCCGTTCATCCTCTGGGGGTCACCTTCCATCATCACCGGGCTGGCGGGGCTGGCCTTTTGGAGCGGGCTGCTGCTGCTGGCGGGGTTGTTCGCTTCCCGTTTGGCTTATAGCAGCCTGGCGCCGTTGGTTGCGCGCGTATTTCATGGGTTGGCGTTGGCGGATGTGGCATTCCCTGATGCGCGCGCGTTTTACAGCTATGAACTGCGCCAGTTTTTCATCCTGGGGTTAATGCTGGTGGCGGTGGGAACGGTTTTGCGCGTCAGCCGCTGCCCCATTTACGTGCGCGGAAAGCCTATCTGGCTGTTCATGGCAGTGACGGCGCTGACGCTCGATCTGTTCGCAGCGCATGTGGGGTTCAATGCGGCCGTTGACCCGGCGCTGCTTGATTATAAGCCAGACCTGGTTGAATGGTTGCAGCAGCAGCCCGGCCATTGGCGCATCACCAGCTTTGCGCCGCACGGGGACAAACCGTTCAATGCCAATTCCGGCTGGCTGTATGATTTGCAAGACGTGCGCGGTTACGATTCGATTATCCCCAAACAGTATGCCGAGTATATGGGGGCTATTGAGCCACAAAACGAACTGCAATACAACCGTATCCAGCCCATCGTGCATTGGGAGTCGCTGAATTCGCCGCTGCTGGACGCGCTCAACGTCAAGTACATCATCACGGCAGAGCAGGTTGACCTGCCGAAACTGCAACTGGCCTGGGAGGGGGAAGGGCTGCGGGTTTATGAAAACCTGGCGGTTGCGCCGCGCGCTTATACTTTGCCCATTGCCAGTACCGTCATCGCTGCGGATCCGTTCAGCGCATTGGCGCAGTATGATCCGCGTCATTACGTGGTGGTGGCGGAGGCGGAACGGCCGTCTGCCCTCACCCTCTTCGCCGCGCCCAGCGCCAGCCCGTACACCGTCGCCCGCATTGACAGCTATACAGCGCGAGAAGTCATCGTAACGGCGACGACGGACGAGGCAAGCTGGTTGCTGTTGAACGACAGCTATTTTCCGGGATGGAAGGCGTATGGACGGCCGGCCGACGGCACAGAAGCTGATGAAGTTGAATTGACCATCAACCGCGTTAACGGCAATTTTCGCGGCGTTCTGTTACATGAAGGCGAATGGACGGTGCGCTTTCGTTACAGTCCGACCAGCTTCCAGTTGGGCGGGCTGCTCAGTTTCATGGGCGTGATTGTGCTGCTCTTTGCCGGGGGGGTGTGGGGTTGGCAAACCATTGTGCGGCCGCAAGGGACGCTGACGACGACGCGCAGCATTGCCAAGAACAGCGCCGCGCCGATGGCGCTGAGCCTGTTCAACAAGGGCATTGATTTTGTCTTTGCTATGTTTTACCTGCGCGTGATGGGGCCGGCCGATTCCGGCAGTTTTTCCACGGCCATCGCCACCGCCGGCATTTTTGAGATTCTCTCGAATTTTGGGTTAGATATTTTGGTCATCCGCGAGGTGTCGAAGACGCGCGATCAGGCCGGACGCTATCTGTTGAATACGACGATTTTACGGTTGGGCGCGGCCGTCGTCGCCAGTCTGCCGCTGGTGGCGCTGGTCGCCAGTACCAGTCTGCTCGCCAATCCCTTTTCCCGCCCGGAAGTGTTGGCGATCACTTTTATCATGGTGGGGATGATCATTTCCGGCATGTCTAAAGGCGTCACCGGCCTGTTTTACGTCTACGAAGTGGCCGAAGTCCCCGCCGCCATGACAACGGCGACGACGATTTTGAAGGTGGGCTTTGGCGTGGCGGCGCTGCTGTTGGGGTATAGTTTTGTGGGGTTAGCGGCCGTTTCCATTCTCACCAACGTCATCACCCTGCTGCTGCTGGCCGTGTTGGCCTATCGCCGCTTTGACCTGCGCGGCGGCTGGCAGGTGGATTGGGGTTTGCAGCGGCGCATGGTGCGGTTGGGCTTTCCGTTGATGCTCATTCACCTGCTGCAAACGGTATTCATTTCGGTGGACGTGTACCTGCTGCGCACGCTGCTGCGCAATGGCGAGGAGGTCGTGGGCTGGTACAGCAGCGCCTATAAATGGTTCAATGCGCTGCAAATTGTGCCTTCTTACTTTACGCTGGCGCTGTTCCCGATCATTGCCCGCGAAATTGAGCGGTCGTTGGATGCGGCGCGGCGCATGTACCGCATGTCGCTGAAGATCATGCTGCTGTTGGCGCTGCCCATCGCCGCCATCACCACCTTCCTGGCCTATCCACTGGTGCAGCTTTTGGGTGGCGATGAATTTTTGCCGCACGGCGCCATTGCCCTGCAAGTTGTGATCTGGTCTATTCCCATTGGCTGGCTCAACAGCGTGACGAATTATGTGCTGATTGCCCTGGGGCTGGAACGGATGCAGCCGCGCGCGTTTGCCATTGCCGTCGGCTTTAATATTGTGACGAATGCGTTGTTTATCCCCCGCTTTGGCTATGTGGCCGCCGCGGTGACGACGATTTTGTCTGAGGCGGTTCTGCTGCTGGTGTTTGCTTACTATGTACGCCAACGAATGCCGGGGTTGGATTGGGGACGGTTGGTAAGACGGCCGTTTCTCGTCACGCTGGTCATGGTGGGGTTGATGTGGCTGGGGTTGCAGGTACATGTGCTGTTGGCGACGGCCGTTGGCCTGGTCGTCTATCCGCTGGGGTTGTGGGCGCTGCGTGTCTTTGGCGAGGAGGAGCGGCAAATTTTACGGCAGATTCTGCCAACGGCCGTGACGCGGCGACTGAGATTTCTGGGCTGAGTATTGATGTTTAGAATACGAATCGTTATACTTTTGTTATACTGACAGAAACAGAGGTGTCATGATGGCCCATGTCAAAACAGCTATTTCATTAGAGGAACCATTGTTACAGCAGGTGGATATGGTCGCACAAGAGATGGGAGTCCCGCGCAGCCATCTTTTTGTGCTGGCTGTTGAAGAATTCCTACAGCGACGCGAAAATCAGCGCTTACTAGCAGCGATCAATGCCGCATATGCACACCTGTCCCCTGCCACAGAGGAAGTCCCTGCCACAGAGGAAGTCCCTTCCGCAGAGGAAGCCCCTTCCGCAGAGGAAGCCCCTTCCGCAGAGGAAGCCCCTTCCGCAGAGGAAGCCCCTTCCGCAGAAGAAGTTACTCGCGTTGCCATGCGGCAAAAACAACGCAAGTTGGTGGAAGGAACATGGTGATCAATCAAGGCGATATCTTTTGGGTTGACTTGGGTGAGCCATCAGGTTCAGAACCAGATTACCTGCACCCCTATGTTGTTATCCAGAATAATGCCTTTAATCACAGCCGCATCAAGACCGTTGTGATTTGTGCATTGACTTCAAATCTCAACTACGCACAAGTTCCGGGGAATGTACGGCTACATAAAGGGGAAGCCAACTTACCAAAAGCAAGCGTGGTGAATGTGTCGCAATTATATACAGTTGATAAGCGCGACCTGCTTGAAAAAATTGGAACTTTGTCAAAAGAGCGAGTAGGGCAAATATTAGATGGTCTGCGGCTGCTAACAGAACCGCGCGAGGCCACATCATGACTGTACCCCGCAAGCATTCACCTGGTTTTGTTGCGCCTGGAGGAAGCCAACGGCCGTCAACCGCAGTCATTGATCGCCGCAGGGGGTGTCGGGGCGGGGCAGGTGGGGTGCAAAACGGCCGTTGCCTGGCGTTCATACAGCGTCGCCACCAGGCCACACATCTCCAGTTTCGAGGTGATGCGCTCCGGTCTGGCTTTCCATAGACGTGTTCATTAATACCGATTGTGGATACAATTAAGCGAATGACGCCTGCGAAACCATACCCGCTTGTACTACATGCCGACCAGGAACATGCGCGCCTGCGCGCCGTCGTCACGGCATTGATTTTGGCGAGCATGTGGCTGGGCTACACTCTCCTTTACGCCATTTTCCAATGGGACGCGCTGACACATCTGGCAGATTATGCCGTTTTTTTGTCTTGTATTGGCGGCGTTCCGTTGGGCTTAGCCGCCGTCTGGGGCATCGAGAAGCTGCTCAAGCGCGTCTGGCACAGCGGGCGCAGCGTGACGTTGCAAACAGACGCCATCCTGGTGCAGTTGAGCGAGGCTGAGGCGCTGCGCCTGGAAATGGCGGCGCGCGTGGATGTGTTAACCTGGTATTTCCGCTTAAACAGCTATGCGCGCGGCGGCAGCGAACGGCGCGTCGCGGCAAACTGGTACTGTCTGGCGGCGCAGTTGCAGCAAGATGAGCAGCGTGTGTTGGTGTATACGTTTATGTCGCCCAGGCACGTGGATGATGTAACCCAGGTGCGTGAGTTTCATTTTCATGAAATCCAGCCCAAAGATGTTTATACACGGCAATCTGGTTTGATACGCGCGCCTGTCCGCCCAGAAATTCCAGTTGAGGTGCTGCGGGAAAAGGACGGCCGTTTCTGGTTAGCCGAACAACGCCGCTGGCAAGATGGGCTGGAACTGACCACCCAAGATTTCATCACCCTGCTGCGCTTTGTTTGCACGGCCGACGAATGAGCTTCATGGTCACTACAGGACCTCTCTGGGAAAGTTGGTTAGTTGGCTGACAAACCAGCTAACTAACCAACCAGCCAACCGATTACCGATTACCGATTACCGATTACTGAAAAGGAGCTTGCCATGTTTGATTTTATTACCGAAGAACATAAGATGATTCAGGAAGCGGCGCGTGATTTCGCGCAAAAAGCGATTGCCCCTATTGCTGAACATCATGATGAAACAGGCGAATTTCCCATTGACACGGTGCGCCGGATGGGCGAATTGGGGTTCATGGGCATCGAAGTGCCGGAGGAGTATGGCGGCGCAGGCATGGACACGCTGGCGTATTCGCTGGCGTTGACCGAAATTTGCAAAGTGGACGCCAGCCACGGCACGATCATGTCGGTAAACAACTCGCTCTTTTGTCATGGCATTCTCAAATTCGGCACAGAGGCGCAAAAGCAGCAATACGTAACCCCTGTGGCGACCGGCGCGAAAATTGGCGCATACAGCCTGACAGAACCGATGAGCGGCAGCGACGCCGGGACGATGGCCAGCCGCGCTGTGCTCAACGAAGCGGGGACGCATTACATCATCAACGGCACAAAATCCTGGGTCACCTCCGCCCCCTATGCCGACATCATCGTCCTCTTCACCATGACCCAACCGGAGAAGCTGCATAAGGGCGTAACGGCGTTTATCATCGAAACAGACAAGCCTGGCTTTAAGCTTGGCAAGAAGGAACCAAAGTTAGGCATTCGCGCCAGCGCCACCAGCGAGATTTATTTTGAGGATTACCTCTGCCCGGTGCAGAACCGACTGGGCGTGGAGGGGGATGGCTTTAAGATTGCGATGACGGTGCTGGATGCAGGGCGCATTGGTATTGCTTCGCAGGCGTTGGGGATTGCCGAGGCGTCACTGGAAGCGAGCGTGAAGTATGCGCAGGAGCGGGAGGCGTTTGGGCAGAAAATCGGCCAGTTCCAGATGATTCAGCAGAAGTTAGCGGATATGAAGTGCCGCGTGGATGCCAGCCGCTTGCTCATTTACCAGGCGTGTCTGGCGAAGCAGGAAGGGGTAAAAACAGGGCGACGCTACTCCATGGAAGCGAGCATGGCGAAATTGTTTGCCAGCGAAACGGCCAATTATTGCGCCAAAGAGGCAATTCAGATTCATGGCGGCATGGGGTACAGCAAAGAGATGCCGCTGGAACGATATTACCGCGACGCCAAAATCACAGAGATTTACGAAGGAACGAGTGAAATTCAGCGGATGGTGATTGCGCGCAGCCTGACGGGATTGCGCTAGCAGCTTGTCAGAAAAAGAATAGACTTTTGTTTCTGAGAAGTTGAACTTCTGAATGGGCGTGTTTGTTAGATAAGCATACTGACGATGACGGAGCGCAAGACGCTGGCGAGGATGAGGACGATCATCGGGCTGAAGTCGAGGCCGCCCATGGGGGGCATCATGCGCTGAATGGGGATCATGATGGGGTCTGTGACCTGGTAAACAAAGCGCATGATCGGTCCCCAGGTAGGGTGGTAGGGGCTGACGCGCACCCAGGAGAAGATGATGCGCGCCAGGATGAGAATGTAAATGACGTTGAACAGCAAGTTGATGATTAGGATCATAGTTACCTCGTTTTTATTTGTAAGAACCGCGTTCCTTCGGTGGAACGCGGTTCTTATTTATGTCTCTCTATCGCCGAAGATGGCGCGGCCGACGCGGATGTGAGTGGCGCCCTCGGCGATGGCGATTTCAAAGTCGTCGGTCATACCCATGGAGAGATAGGGAAGAGAGAGGTGGGGCACGGCCGTTTCCAACCACCCTGCCAACGCTCGCGTCCGCCGAAACACAGCGCGAATCTCTTCCTCTGGCACATCCCACGGGGCCATCGTCATCAGGCCAACCAGTTGGATGTGCGGCATCTCCATGACGGTTCGCACGATTGTACGCAGCTTTTCTTGCTGTGTTGCATCCTTTTCCCAATTATGAGCGGCAAAGCCAGATTTACTCATCTCGCCAGACACGTTGACCTCTAAAAAGAGCGGCAGCCGGCGCTGTAAGTCGCCAACTTGCTGCGCCAGGCGGGTGGCGATTTTGAGGCGATCCAGCGCGTGAAAGACGTCGGCGTGGGCGGCGGCCAGGCTGGTTTTGCGGCTTTGCAGGGGGCCGATGAGGTGCCAGGTGATGGCGTCAGGAGGGGCGATGTGGGGGGTGACAAACGGCCGTTTCTCCGCCAACTCCTCCGCCCGATTCTCGCCAAAATGGCGCATTCCCACATCGTAAGCGGCCATGATGGTCTCGGCCGGCCACGTTTTGGTGACAGCGACCAGGGTGATGTCGGCCGGGTTGCGACCGGCCCGCTGCGCCGCCTGTGTTTTCCGTTCTAGAACTTGTTCGTAGCGTGTTGCCAGGGTGTCCATAGGGTGATTATATCCGTAATCCGTAATCCGTGATCCGTAATCGGTAATCGGTAATCGGTAATCGGTAATCGGTGATCCGTAATCAGTTCACGGTTCACGGTTCACGGTTCACGGCTTACGGTTCACGGTTCACGGCTCACGGCTTACGGTTCTCCCACGTAGCTGATCTTGAAAATGATACCGGTGGCGTAATCGGCGACGTAGAGGCTGCCGCCAGGGCCGACGGTGACATCTATGGGGGCGGCAAAACCGGTGGCGAAGGTACTGTGGCTGCCATCGGGCAGCACGCGCACCACGCTTTCGGCGAAAGGCAGCGCCGTCCACAAGGTCAGGAAGAGGCTGTTGTAATAGCCGGGGAACTGTTCGTGCAGGTAGGCGGTGATGCCGGTGGGGACGCTGTGCGCGGGGAATTCCACCAGCGGCGGCACAATTTCCACGCCTTCGGGGATGCCAAAGCACCAGTCACATTCGTAGTAAGGGTAGCCATGTTCGCCACCGGGGATGACGGCGTGCAGCTCTTCGGGCACAATTTCGCCGCTGTTCGGTACTTCGTCACGGCCGTTATCCGTCGCATACAAAATCCCATCCCCACCCCAGGCAATGTCATATGGGTTGCGCAAGCCGCGCGCATACACCTCCACCTCGGTTCCATCAGGGCTGAAGCGTAAAATGACGGCCTCAAACGGGAGCAGTTCGTCTTGCGTGTTTGTGCCGTCGAGGATTTCGCCATGATCGGCGCGGCCGCCAACGCCGACATAACCATAGCCATCGGGGCCAAAGGCGATGCCGTTGGGGGCGTGCATTCCCAGGTAACAGCAGGGCAGCTCGCCGATGATTTGCACCGCCTGCCCATCTTCAATGACCAACACCTGCCCCTCGCCATCCAAATGCCAGTCGCGTACGCGACTGGAGACGTAAAGCCGGTCGCTATCCGGCGCAAAGGCCAGGCCGGTGGGCACAACCAATCCGTCGAAGAATAGCGCCGTATTCCCATCAGCGTCTATGGTGTAAATACTGCCCTGAGTGAAGGCAACATACAGCTTGCCATCCGGGCCAAAGGTGAGGCTGGTGGGTTGCAGGCTGGGCCAGTTGGGGTTGGGGTCGTTGTTGGGGAACTGGGCGACGTAGCTGACGGCGAAGCCAGCGGGGACCTGAATGCGCGCTTCCCAGGCGGCAATGTCATCATTACAGGGGAAGCGGTCACTGCATTCGCTGGCCGCGTATTCCGGCTGCGCGATATCGGGGGCGTGGGGGCCGGCCGTGGGCGTCACGGTCGGCGTCGGCGTGTTCGTAGGAATGGGCGTGGCGGTGGCGTCCGGTTCCGGGGTGTTGGTCGGGGACGGGGTGTCCGTTGGCGGCGCGGGCGTGCGCGACGGGAACGGGGTCGCCGTCGGCGGCCGGGGGGTGCGCGTGGCGGTGGGCGGCGCGCTGGCGATCTCGGCGCTGCCGCCACATGCGGACAGCAGAAGAATAAGGGTCAAGAGTAAGATTAGACGTAACTGGTTCATGATGTTTCTTGCTTATTTAGAAGTTCAACTTCTATGTTCCTTAATCGAAGTCGGTAGGCCATTCGGGATGGCGGTAATGGTCAAACATGCGTTGAATTTGGACGGCCGTTACCCGGCTGATTGACAAGGGCGGCAGGTTGTCTACAGGGAAGAACTCTACAGCGGCCGTCTCGATGCTGGGAACGGCCGTGCCCCCCACCAGTGCGCACAAGAAAAAGAGTTTGTAGATGTAGTTGGGATGGGGGACATGACCGTGCCGGCTGCGATCATAAACGGCCAACAGCTTGACGGCGCGAACCTCAAAGCCGGACTCCTCGCGCACTTCGCGTACCACGCACTCCGCCGGGGAGTCCCCCACGTCAGCCCAACCGCCGGGCAATGTCCAACGGCCGTCGGCGCGTTCCAGCACCAGTAGGATTTTGTCGTCGCGGAAAACAACGCCACGAACATCTACTTTGGGCGTAGGGTAGCCGCTTTCCTGGGCGAACAGGTCGAGAATCTGCCGCACATCGCCATTGCTGCCGGCGGCCATCATCTCGGCGGCGATCTGCTGCAAAGCGTGGTAACGCTCGCGGTCGTACAGGCCCTCGGTGTAGGTCAATCCGGTCTGGGCGATGGCCTGGATTTGCTGCGCCCAGTGCAGCCAGTCAGATTGGTTCATAATTAGTTGTTCGTAAACCATAATCGGTTTACGGCTTACGGTTTACGGCTTACGCTTCTCGTTCCAGCAGCAGCGTCACCGGGCCATCGTTGTGAATGGCGACGGCCATGTGCGCGCCGAAGACGCCGGTGGCGACGGGGAGGCCGAGGGCGCGCAGTTGGTCGCAGAAATAGTCTACCAGCGGGGCGGCAATTTCGGGGGGAGCGGCGTCGGTGAAGGACGGCCGTTTCCCCTTGCGCGCATCGCCATACAACGTAAACTGCGATACCACCAGGACGGCCCCGCCCACGTCCAGCAGGGATAGGTTCATCTTGCCGGCATCGTCCTCAAAAACGCGCAGCCCGGCGACTTTATTTGCCAACCACTCGGCTGCGGCGCGCGTATCGGTGTGCGTCACGCCGACCAAGACCACAAAGCCGCGCCCAATGGCGCCAACCACAGCGCCATCCACCGTCACGCTGCCAGAACTCACTCGTTGAATTAAAACTTTCATGATTGCGGAATGCGGAATGCGGAAATTCTTGGGTTACACGGAGTTGCACCGTTTAGATTGGACAAATCTCAGAAGATTTGTCCAATCTTCCGTCAATCTCTCTGTGAATCTCCGTGTCTCCTCCGTGTTCTCTGTGTAACTAAAAAAACGGCGATCCGCAATTTACAAGATGCCCACCTGGCTGTTGTCGGCCAGGGTCAGCTTCAACGCTTTCGGTTTGATGGGCGATTTGTTGATGCACACATTTCTGCCGATAAGGCTATCCTGGATGCGCGTCTCGATGTCGCGGATTTCGCTGTGTTCCAGCACCATCGAATGCTCAATTTCGCTGTTTTCGACGGTGACGTTGTGGTAGATGCTGGTGAAAGGGCCGACGTAGCTGTTGATGATGCGCGCATTTTCGCCAATGATGGAGGGGCCGCGCACGACGCTGTTGATGATTTCTGCGCCCTTTTCGATGCGCACGCGCCGGCCGACCTGGCTATCACGGTCTACGTACCCTTCTAAGTCGTACTCAATTTCTTCCAACACCAGGTCGTTGGCTTCCAGCATGTCGCCGGGACGGCCGGTGTCAATCCACCAGCCACGATGGATGTACGGGTGAACGGCATACCCTTTTTCCACCAGCCATTGGATGGCGTCGGTGATTTCCAGTTCACCGCGCCAGGAGGGTTTGATGCCGTTGACGGCCGCGAAGACGTTGTGGTCAAACATATAAATGCCCACCAGGGCCAGGTCGCTGGGCGGATTTTTCGGTTTTTCAATGAGGCGGAGGATACGGCCGTCGTCCCCCAACTCCGCCACGCCATACTGCTCCGGATGCTCGATGCGCGTCAGCACAATCTGGCTGTTCCATTCGCTGTCCGCAAATTGGGCGATGAGCGGGCTGATGCCGCCCTGGATCACATTGTCACCCAAGAACATCACAAACCGCTCATCGCCTAAGAATTCCTGCGAAATTTTAACGGCGTGCGCCAGTCCCAGCGGCGCATCTTGGGGGATGTAAGTGATGTTGACCCCCCAACGGCCGCCGCGCCCAACTGCTTCCTTAATCTGATCGCCGGTGCTGCCGATGACAATGCCGATTTCGCTGATGCCGGCGTCGCGGATGGTCTCGATAACGCGAAACAGCACCGGTTTGTTCGCCACCGGGATGAGCTGTTTGGCGCTGGTGTAGGTGAGGGGGTAAAGGCGCGACCCTTTGCCACCGCTGAGAATTAACCCTTTCATAAATGGTCTCCTTCGTAAAGTAGCGCGATTTGTCAAATCGCGTTATAGGCTATGGGTGTGATTTTAGGGGATGGTCGTCAAAATAACAAAATTGTGACAACGGCCGTATCCTAAACGGCGCTCTATCGTCGTCATGAGTGTTCAGACAACAGTGAGCGCCTGTCTGATTGAGTGACAAATCTCATTTTCGGCGGGGAGGACTGTTGCACAAGTTGCCGGAAATGTGCGTGAAGGCATAATAGGTTTAATGATCGAGACAAAGACAACGTGGAAGGACAGTGGCTATGATTGCGACCACTGTGGCGGCAAAATCCTGTTACGAACTGATTTGGAAACGGGTCAACCCCGGCGCGAGTGCTATCAATGCGAGGTGTGCGGCTGCCAGTGGCGCTTGAATGGGCGTGTGCTGCGTGTGGGCAGCGACAGCAAGTGCGCTGCGGCGCAAGAAGATCGTGCCCTGGAAGCGGATGAAGGGGGGCAGTTGTCGCGCCGTTTCGTGACGATTTTAGGGATTGTGGCGTTTCTGTTGGTCGTCCGTTTTGGCGGGATGGCAGCGCTGCGCTTTTTGATTCCCCTGGCATTAGCCATTGTGATTTTGATTGCCCTGACACGGTTTGCGCGGGAGAAGGGGTGGTGGTGAAGAAGTGGATACCGGCGCTGCTGTGGATGGCGGTTATTTTTCTGTTATCGCACCAGACCAAAGAGACGATCCCTTCGTTTGGGTTGTGGGATTTTGGGGTGAAGAAGGGAGCGCACATGCTGGCTTATGGGCTGCTGGCAAGTTTGTATTGGTGGGCGCTGCGAGATGGGAAACGGCCGTTTGCCACCGCCTTCATGCTTACCGTTTTGTACGCCTTAAGCGATGAAGGGCATCAATTTCTCATTCCAGGGCGCAATGCGACCTGGATGGATGTGATGATTGATACAGCGGGGGGAGTGATGGCGCTGGCAGCCATTCGTTATAGACTGCAAAGGAAGCAGCGTTTTCACTGAAGCTGGTTAGTTGGCTGATAAACCAACTAATGCAATTGAATGATGTCGGGAGGAATTTGTTATAAAGGGACAAAGGAACAAAGGGGGAAAGTTTCTCTTTGTTCCTTTGTCTCTTTGTCTCTTTGTAATAAAAAAAGGGCGCTTTAATTTCCCCCAACTTCTTGCGCCGGCGTCCCTGTACCGATGATTTCAATAGGGCCAAAGAGGGCGGGTTGAAACGCTTCGGCCTCGTGCCGTTTAATTAACTCCAACATTGCCAACAAAGTAACGGCAATTTCCACGCGACTGGCATGGGTTGAGAGCAAGTCGTGGAAGAAAAATGGCTGTTGTTCACGCAGGCGATGACGCATTTTCTTGATCTGCCCTTCAATCGTCATTTGCCGTGGCTGCACAATGGCGACACTTTCCGCCAAAGATTCCGACCGCTGCCAGACATCCTGGACAGCGCGAATCAGGGTATCCAGGTTGACGCCGCTTAAGTCCAGTCGTTTTTCCAATTTGGGCGGTGGGGCTACGCGCAGATGAGTGTGCAGCCCTTGTTCTTCGCGTTGTTGCAGCCAGCGCGCGGCCGCTTTGAACTGTTTATACTCACGCAATTGGCGCAGCAGCGCTTCGGCCGGGTCTTCCTCTATTTCATCGTCGTGCAAACGCATGGGCGTTTGCGGCAGCAGGGCGCGGCTTTTAATCAAGACCAGGCGCGCGCCAACGACAACGAAATCAATCAATTGATCAATTCGTTTCCCCTTGAGCGTTTCAACTTGCGCCAGATATTGCGCCGCGACGTTTGCCAGGGAAATTGCCGTAATGTCCAACTCTTGCCGTTCTATCAGGTGTAACAGCAGGTCTAGTGGGCCGGTAAAAGCGGGTAACTCTACCTGGTAACTGTGTAACGTCATAACAGGCTGCTATTTACCAGAACGACAACAAGGATCAACGCGATGACCGCGATGATGGTGAAAAACAGCCAAAACAAACGCCTCCGTTGTTGGCGGTGGGATTGTTTGTGCTGCTGCAACTGTGTCGTAATCTCCACCTGACGTCTTTCCGAGGAGGCTTCCTCGACCTTTTGCAAAGCTTGCCGCTGCCTTTGCTGCCGTTTCAGCCGTTCGGCCGGCTTGTGTTTACTGGGAAGCTGCAAGATGGAGAAAATATCAAGCAATGCACCACACCCCCTGCATTTTTCGACGCCGGCCCAGTTGGTAGTCAGGCATTGGGGGCAAACACGCGAGAGAGGCGTGTCGCAGTGAATACAAAGCGTCGCTTTCTCTGTATGGTATGTGAAGCAGTGTGGGCACAAATGCCCTTCGATACGAAATGCCCGTTGGCAGTGATCGCAGCGAATTGGGTCTACCTTGCCGTAAATATCAATGACCTGCATACAGTGGGGGCAAAAAATCTCAATGCTTTCTTCGCCGAAATGCTCGATGATGTCTCGTTCGGAGAGCGTCTCGATGTCGAAGACAGCCAATGATTTGACGTCAGGTGGGGGCGTAAAGGGTGGCGGGTCACTAATCGCGCGGACGATGGCCGTTGGTGGTGGCGTGAAGACATTTGCCGGCGGCGTCTGGCTGTTATTTTCAAGCCGCGCGGCGCTTTCTTGTGTGCGTTGCAGGGCTTCGGTGGCGGTGATGAGGAGCGTGATAACTTCGGACGCAGTGCGAGGACGTTCGCTCGGTTTTTTGGACATCATTCGTTTGATGATGATGTCGTATTCGCGGGGAAAATTGGGGTTCACCTCGCGGATATGTGGCACGGGGTCGGTCATTTGTTTGACGATGATCATGGCGGGCGTGTCAGCTGAGTACGGCCGTTTCCCTGTAATCATCTCAAACAACAGCACCCCCAACCCGTAAATGTCGCTGCGACTGTCTACGTCGGCGCCGCGAATCTGCTCTGGACTCATGTAACCGGGTGTGCCAACGGCCGCATGGGAACCGGTTAATTCCGTCGTGCTTTTGTCCAGCCGCACCATCCCAAAATCAGACAGATAGGCGTGCCCATATTTGTCGAACAAAATATTACTGGGCTTGATGTCACGGTGAAAGATACCCAGTTTATGCGCTTCATCCAGGGCCGGGCCAATGCGTTTGAGAATCTGCAAAATTTCAGTGATGCTCAGTGAAGATACCTTGAGCCGGTCGGTCAGTGTGCCCCCACTCATGTAGCGCATCACCAGGTAAGGCTGACCTTTTTCACGGCCGTAATCGTGAATAGGGACCACTGCCGGATGATCAAGCGCGGCGATAGTTTTGGCTTCTCGTTCAAAACGCGCCTGAAACATGGGATCATGCAAGAACTCGCGTGGCAATATTTTTACAGCCACGTTCCGTTCCACACGTGGGTCAAATCCCAGATAAACTGTCCCCATGCCACCCCGGCCAATTTCTTTTTTCAGTAAATAACGGCCGATCCCTTGCGGCGCTTGAGGGACAAGAAAAGGCTCATCCATCATAAGAAGTTTCACTTACCCTATCTCATCAATCGGCTTCATTATAGCTTAAACATCGTGGTTAGTCGTTTAGTTGGTTAGTTGGTTAGTTGGTCAATCTTGACTTGCCAACCATTAGAGCATACTTCTTCCTTCTTCCTTCTTCCTTCATCCTTCAGATCGTGGCCGCATGATGCAATAAACGAAACCATTCATCTCAATGAGGTCCGTCGTTGTGTAACGCTGACCGATGACGTCTAAAACCGGTGGTGGGTAAAACTGCGCGCGTAAGATGATGGTATCAAATGCTTGTGTGTCCAGCATGTGCAGCATGTCGGTGAGGTCTACGGCGTTGTTTTGGTATAGGTTCAGCAGTTGCGTCGGATTGGTTACGATGTCGCGCCCGACGTAGAAGTTGAACCCGGCATCTTCGCTAAAAGCGGCCGTTTCCCCTTGTAAAATATGCTCGCTGATGGCGATACCGGCGGCTGTATCGTCCGGGCTGGGCGGCCGCCCCAACAAGGAGACGCCAGCCGAATCAATGTAGTACACCGGCTGCGGCTCGCGCGGCGCAGAGCAGGACGTTTGCGGGGCAATGTACACCGCGGTGGACTGACCCAGGGCACGGGCAACGGCCGTCAGCGCCGGCGTGTGCGTGGGCATGTGGATTAACTTGCTCGCTTGCAGCAGGAAAAGGAGGGGAATGAGGGTGGCGACGGCCGTTTGCCAACGCCATCCCTTTTGTTCTGACCAACGCAGCGCCCGGCTAAAGGCCAGCCCGGTGAGGATGCAGCTCGCGGCAATGGCTGTGGCAAAATAGGATTCACCCGCGCCCCATTTCCCGGCGGTCACACTGTTCAACACAGCCAGCACAAACCAGACCGAATACGCCGACAACCGCTCGAAATATAATTGATAGGCGGCATAGCACAACGCCACCACCGTCAGCACCGTATGCAGCGTAAACCATTGCCGGAACAAGCCAATTGCTTGCTCGCGGATGAACGGGTTGAGGTTGGCGGTGACAGTGTTCACCAGCCACCAGCCATCGGTAGCGACGTTGATCCAGAGAAAAATGAGACCGGTAACGGCCGCAAACGGAACCGCCCACAACACCGCCCGCTTCGGGTGGCGCACAAAAAGGAAGAGGAACACAGCAGCCACGGTGGCGTAGGCAAGCTGTTTGGTGTACCCGGCGGCAAGCAGCAGCGCCATGACGACGAGCAAACGCCGGGGATAGAAACGGCCGTCGCGCTCTTCCCGGTCAATGGTTACGGTGAGGTAGACGACGGCCAACGTCTCCAACATCACCATGAACATATGCTGCCGGAACAGCGGCCCAACGTGGTACACATAATTGGAAGCGAGAAACGACAACCCGGCCAACGCCGACAGCCACCACCGCTTCCCTTCCCGCTGCACCCCATAGCCAATGGCGACGGCCGTGATCAGCGTGCCCAACCAGGAAACCAGCCGCCCGGTCCAATAGTGCGGCCCAAACAGCCACACCAGCGGCACAATGACCACGTGAAACAAGGGGGGGTAGTTGGACGAGTAGAAGGGGTAATGGTCATTATTCCGGTACGGCCATTCCCCCTGGCTGAACAACACCGTATCCATCAACTCAAACCCTTCGCCCTGGTCGTAGTCGAAGGGAAATTGGAAAAGGGCGACGGCATAGATCGTATACACGACGAAGTAGCCCACAAAAGCCAGCAAAGCCAGGGTAATGAGCAAACGAGGGAGGGAGGTAACGGCCGTCCCCCACCCTTTTTTGGCAGGAGCAACACCAGCGCTCATGCGGGTCTGTCCCCCAACGGCAGCAGCGTCAGGCCAACAAAAATGATCAGGCCGGCCCCCAGCAAAGCCAACCGCTGCGCCGGGCCAACCCCATCAAACTGACCTGCGCCAAGCAAATCTACAACAAATGTCCCGGCGCCACCCACCAGGCCCACACCCATAAAAACCATCCCTAATTGTCGCTTCGTCATCATGCCATCCTCAGAAACGTTTTTTGCAGTTTATCCCACCCCACGCACAATGCAAGTAGGGGCAAGGCAAGCGGGTATAATTTTCATGTGGCAAACGCCGTTTTCTCCGCTTGCCTCGCCCCTACATGAACCATGCCGATTTTTGGCAAATCGCGCAAGAGACTTTACAATCATTCAACATCTGTTACCCTATCAGGGAACTTTTTTCATCCATCCCGTCCATACCGCGCTGGAAACCCCAGCAAAACATCATCACTTATCGAGAGGCCTGACAGGTCTGAGCGTCAACGTAAATCGCAAGTCGTCAATCGTCAATGTCATAGCCCATTTGCCGAGGTACTCCCATGAAAAATTACCGTGTTTTGAGCGCCCTCATCTTACTCATGCTCGTCATCATCGTCGCCAGCAGCGACCTGATCACGCCGCGCAAAAGCGTGCGCGGCAAATCCATGTCGCTGCCCCTGGCTAACGACCCCACGCTCGAACAGATATTGGCGCAAGACCTGGCCGTCGCCGACCCACGTGTGCAAGAATACACCACCGGCTACCGCACGGAAGTTTTCGGCGTGCGTACCGTTGGCGACCATTACCCGGCCTCCAGCGCCGCCTGCCACACGGCCGATTGCCGCCAGGTGGAAATCTACAACTTTGACACCAACAGCGCCATCATCGCCATTGTCAACGTAGACCAGGCCGAAGTGCTCGACGTGCTCCATCTGCCCGGCGCGCACCCCGGCATCAACAAACGCCTGGCCGATCTCGCCACCGCCATTGCTCTCAACCACCCCGACGTGATTGACGCCCTCGGCTTCCGCCCCACCGCAGTCAGCATGGCCCCGGTTGATGGCGGGCTGGTAGATTCCGTTTGTGTGGATCACCTCTGCGTCGCGCCCACGTTTGAAGTAGGCGACCGTAACCTATGGGCCATTGTGGACCTCACCGAAGAAAAGCTGCTGCACGTGGCCTGGACCGATCTGGCCGAAAATATGCCCAATGGCTCCATTCCCTTCACCGCCCCGGTAGGCTGTCCCCCGCCAGGGCAGGTGAGCCAAATGGGTTGGTCTGTACAGCATGAGGTCACCGGCACGGATGGCCTGCGCGTTTACAATGCGACCTACAACGGCACGCCCGTCCTCACCAGCGTCAAATTGGCGGAATGGCACGCGGCCTATGCGAATAACAGTTGGGGTTTTGAGGATTACACGGGCTGTGGCGGTGGTGGCGGCGGCTTCCCCATTTACCCCTATGGCGATACGCACGTGCTGGACTTGTACGATGACGACAACAACGTGATTGGTTTTGAGGTGGTGCAAGATTTCCGCATGGGCAATTGGGGCTACAATTGCAATTACCGGTATGAGCAGCACATTCAGTTTTATGCCGACGGCCGTTTTCGGGTCGTCTCTGGCGCGTATGGGCGTGACTGTGGCAGCGGCACGGCCGTTTACCGCCCGCTGGTACGCATTGACATCGCCGTCAATGGCGACGACAACGACTCCTTAGCCACCTGGAGCGGCGCGGAATGGGTCACGCAAACGACCGAGTTCTGGGAATTGCAAGGCCCCCCCTACACCGCCGCAGGCTACCGCTGGCGCGTCACCGACCAGGATGGCAGCGGGTACTACATCGAACCAGGCCAGGGGCAATTTGGCGATGGCGGCAAAGATGACAACGCCTATTTCTACGTCGTCGCCCATCACCCCAACGAAGGGGACACCGACCTGCCCATTATCGGCGACTGCTGCGCCACCGGCGGCGATTATCGGCAAGGGCCGCACCTGTACCTGAACAACGAAAATATTGACAACACCAATATCGTCATCTGGTACGTGCCGCAAAGCCAATCCAGTTCTGCGCCGGGGCAGCAATATTGCTGGACGGTGAGCGGCGAACCCAACCCGGTGACGTATCCTTGCTTCTCCGGCCCGATGTTTGTGCCCGTAGAGCGCGCGCCAACCGCCTCATTTGTACATAATGGGCCGCTAGACCTGGGAGAAACGGCCGTCTTCACCAACACCACCACCGGTACAACCCCCATCACTTACACCTGGGACTTTGGTGACGACTCCCCGCTCAGTAACGAAATCAACCCGACGCACCTCTACACGGCAACCGGTATTTACACCATCACCCTGCACGCGGTTAATGCCTTCGGCAGCAGCGTCGCCGCCAACACCATTGCCGTTGGCCTGGGGAAGCCGCCCACCGCTTCCTTCACCCATGATGGGCCGGCAGCGATTGGGGAAACGGCCGTCTTCACCAACACCACCACCGGCACGTCCCCCATCACCTATACCTGGGACTTCGGCGATGGCGTCACTTCAACCGAAGTCAACCCCACCCACGTCTACACGGCCACCGGTACGTACACCATCACCTTGCACGCCGCCAATGCCGCCGGAACAGCGACAAGCAGTTCCAGCATGGACGTTGGCCTGGCCGTCGCTGCCATTTCCCCCGGCGCGCCCGGCAGCCTCGCCTATGACTATGGCGACGGCCGTGTCATCAGCGTCACGCTCCCCGGTACGGCCATCACCGATACTATCAAACTACTCTTTGACCTGTGGGAAACGCCCGAACCGCCAACCGCGATGGGCTATGCCGGGCACGCCTTCACCCTGAGCGCCTACCGGCAAGGCGTCCGCCTGCCAGGTTACCCATTTGCCGCACCCGTCACCATCCTCCTCACCTACCAGGATGCCGACGTCGCCGGTTTAGACGAAACGAGCCTGGTATTGATGGTCCACTCAGGAGATGAATGGCAAGACGCGGCCACGACCTGCACGCCGCCATCCGGCTACACACGCAGCCCGGCGCAAAACTGGCTCAGCCTGGACATCTGCCACCTCAGCAACTTCGCGCTGTTTGCGCACAGCAGTTCTTCGGCCCTTTACTTACCACTGATTCTCAATGAGTAGGGGGAGAAGTTATCGCGGAACTGTTCCGGTGTTGTTTGGGAACACAGAGATACACAGAGGAGACACGGAGATACACAGAGAGGAAACAGAGTGGATACATCACGCTACCAAAACAAAGCATACTTACGCGACAGCCAATACAAAAGCTCAGACAATCTGAGCGCCCGCGCCCAACTGCACCACCGCTTTAGCACGGCCGCACAGGAATGGATGCCCTGGGTGTTTGATCAACTACGCTTGCAACCGGGCGATCTCGTGCTGGAGTGCGGTTGCGGCCCTGGCTGGCTGTGGCGCGACAATCTAGATCGCATTCCACCCAACTGCCACATCACCCTCACCGACCTGTCGCAAGGCATGGTCGCCGAGGCTAAAGCAGCGCTGCACGAAACGGACCACGACTTTCGTTTCCGCGAAGTGGACGCGCAACAACTGCCATTTGCCACAGCCAGTTTCGACGTCGTCGTTGCCAATCACATGCTGTACCACGTGCCAAACATTGACCAGGCATTGTCGGAAATACAGCGCGTGTTGAAGCCAGACGGCCGTTTGCACGCCGTCACCAATGGCGCAGCGCACATGCGCGAGTTGAAAGAACTGCGCCGCCAGATCGCCACCCAGTTAGGGCTGACCCAGGATATGGGCGACCTGTTCACGCTGCCATTTCGCCTGGAGAACGGCGCCGAGTTGCTACAACCCTGGTTTGCCCGCGTCAGCATGATTCCCTTCCCCGACAGTTTGCGCGTCACCGAGGTCGAACCGCTGTTAGCTTATGTCTTTTCCGCCGAAGAGGCGCGCGCCGCGTTAACGGACGCGCACCTGGCGCAAATTCGGGAGATTGTCGCCCAAGCCATCGCCGACGGGGGTGGCGCCATGCACATTACCAAAGCGGTGGGCATGTTTGTCGCGGAAAAGGAAAAGTAGGGGCATCGCTATAGAATTTACGATTGACGATTTGCGATTGACGATTTGCGATTGACGATTTGCGATTGACGATTTGCGATTGACGATTT
>JACSRF010000546.1 GCA_014879875.1 Anaerolinea sp. | reverse complement strand
CATCGGTTGCAACCGATGGCTCACAACGTTAACAGGTAAAAAGCGCGCCGACGGCCGTCCGCGTCTGTTTGCGCCACGAAGTCAGTGACACAGAAGCCATCCTGGAACAACTGCATGAAAAGCTGGCGCGTGTGCCGACGCCATTGCTGCGCCAATGCGAGATCGCGCTGCTTGACGGCTTGAAAATCGGCGGGGATCTCCACCAAAACCGCGCGCGCGTCGGCCGGCAAGTTGGCGGCCGGCGGCGCAGGCAAACCATCTGTATTGAAAACGGCCGGATTCACCAACAGCGCCCCGGACAAATCAACACCACTGTCGCCATCTTTGCGCCGCGCTTCTTTGTGTCTCCGCTGTGCCACGTCCACCCGCTGCGCCACACGCGCACTCGCCACCCACCATGCCGCCTCAAAACGGTCCGTTGACAGCCCGGCATTGATGCCCCCCAGGTCGCCATGAAAATGTTCGTGGTAGTGTTGGCAAACTGCCCCCAATCTGGCAATATTGAAATGCGCATTGCGCGCTTCTAACGGGTCATATGTCCAGGTGATCAGCGCGATGCCCATCTCCAGAGCCACGGCGCGCTGCGCCAGCTTCAATTGGTAGCCCACGTGTTGGCTCTGGTACGTCGGCAGCACCCCGGCCATCACCGAATACATCTTCAAGCGCGCGGCGGCCGGCAGCCCCCACACGTCAGGCGTTTCCAGCATGCCCAACACGCCCAGGCAAAAACCAACCAGCTTCGCGCCATCAAATGCCCCCAACAGCGGCGAGCCATTATGCTGTAAGGCATGCAGCACATGCACGCCCACAATTTCCAAATCATCCATGCCCCAGGCGGCGCGCTGCACTGCTTCCGCCTGGCGCATATCGGCAAGAGTCGTTATTGGGCGAATATCAATCATGCGCCGGAAGTATAGCAGGTAGAAATGATTCCCGGTATCGCTTATACTAGCGCCTGTAATCGGTAATCCGTAATCGGTAATCGGTAGGGTAATCATTCACTGCGTCTTTGTGACTTTGCGTGACATAAAGTTAATTCCGATCATGTCTAATTTGCAATTCATCATTCAACAACTCAGCAAACCCATGACCAGTCCGCGCCCTCTCACCTGTTACATCATCGGCGAAGGCACATTGCCCGTGCAATGCGCCACAATCTGGCAGCAACACGGACATACCATTGCCGGCATCATCTCCTCCGACCCCGATGTTACCCATTGGGCTGATGCCCACCAGATATCATACATTAACAGCGGTAAGGATTTACTCCCTTTCCTGCGCCAGCGCGAATTTGATTACCTGTTCAGCATTGTCAACCCGCTGCTGCTGCCCGAAGAGGCGCTGCAACTGCCCCGGCGCATGGCGATCAACTATCACGACGCGCCGCTGCCCCGCTACGCCGGCGTCCATGCCACCTCATGGGCGCTGCTGCATCAGGAAACCGAACACGGCATCACCTGGCACCAAATGGTCGCCGCCGTAGACGCCGGCGCTATCTTACGCCAGGTTCCCGTCCCCATCACGCCCACCGACACAGCCCTGACGCTCAACGCCAAATGTTACGACGCCGCCATCGCCGCCTTCGCCGAATTGGTTGACGATTTGCAAAACGGCCGTCTCCACCCCCGTCCCCAAAACTTAGACCACCGCTCCTACTTCCCCCTTTGCCAACGGCCGTCGCAAAGTGGCATCATCTCCTGGCAAAACGATGCCGTGTCCATCACCGCCCTGGTGCGCGCCCTCACCTTTGGCCCTTATCCCAACCGGCTTGGCCTGCCCAAGCTGTGGCTAGGGCGCGAGCTGCTCCTGGTCAGCGCGGCCGAACTGTTGGCCGCGCCATCTACCCAGGCTCCCGGCGTCATCCTGGCCGCCAGCGACGACAGCCTGCACGTCGCCACCCGCTCCCAACCCATCGCCTTGCGCCACCTGACCACCCTCACCGGGCAGCCCGTGTCGCCGCCTGACCTGCTGCGCCGCAACGGATTGCGCATTGGCAGTCACCTGCCCGAATTAGACCGGGAAACGGCCGTCGCCCTCACCGCCACCGACGCCGACCTCTGCGTACACGAACCCTTCTGGCGCGCGCGCCTGGCCGCCGGCCAACCTGCCGGTCTACCCTTCCTGCGCTACAAACCGACCGCCGCCCCGCCGTCGCGCTATGCGAGCCGCGCTTCCTTCTTACCCACCGATGACCCGGCGCTGCTGCTGGCCGCTTTGGTCGTCTACCTCTTCCGCCTGGGGACGCGCGACGCCTTCGACCTCGGTTTTTACACGCCGCCGCCGCTGCCCGACGTTTCCGACCTCTGGGCGCAGTACGTACCACTGCGTCTGGCGCTGCAAGCAGATTACACGCTGTCCCAGGTGGTCACGGCCGTTCAAACTGAACTCGACCGCTTACAGCGCCGCCGCACTTACAGCCGCGACATTGTGCTGCGTTACCCAGACCTGCGCGGCCTGACGTGGCTGCGCGCTGCTCAACCTTTCCCCGTCGCCGTTGCCATCGTGGCACAATTAGAAGCATACCGGCCGCAGGGCGTGGACTGTGTGCTGGTCATTGCCCCAGGGCAGGGCGCGCGCTGGCAGTACCACCCAGAGGCGCTCGATGACGACAGTATGCGTCGCCTCGACGCGCAGGTACGCGCCTTGCTGGCAAACATGCAAACCAACCCATCGCAAACAGTGGCGCACTGGTCACTGCTGCCTGACGTGGAGCGGCGGCAAGTGTTAGAGACGTGGCAGGGAACGGCCGTCGCCTACCCTTCCACACCCCTGCCTCATGAACTTTTCGCCGCCCATGCTGCCGCCCAACCCGACGCCCCGGCCATCGTCACCTACGCCGGGACCGGCGTGGCGCGGCAGTGGCATTACGCCGAGGTCAACCGGCGCGCCAACCAACTGGCGCATCGCCTGCAAGCTGTGGGCGTTGGCCCCGACACCCCCGTTGGCGTGCTGCTGCCCCGCTCCGCCGAACTGGTTGTGGCGCAGTTGGCCGTCCTCAAAGCGGGCGGCACGTACCTACCCATTGACCCCGCCTATCCCCGCGCCCGCATCCATTTCATGATCAGCGATGGGTTAGACGCGCAGCGGCCGGTTGTCATTGCCACCCCCGCCCTGGCCGCGCGGCTGGCGCTCGATGGCGTCATCACCATTCCCCTGGAGATGCTCTCCCCGGCCGGCGCCGCCGTCCCAGACAGCGACCCCGCCCATAACGCCACGCCAGACAGCCTGGCCTACGTCATTTACACCTCCGGCACCACCGGCCAACCCAAAGGGGTGCAGATCAGTCAGCGCGGCCTGCGTAATTTGCTCGCCTGGCACGAACACGCCTTCGCCATACGGCCGTCAGACCGCCTCTCCCAAATCTTCGCCCCCGCCTTCGATGGCTCCGTCTGCGACATCTGGCCCGCGTTGGCTGCCGGGGCCAGCATCCACATCCCCGACGAGGAGACGCGCCTGACCCCCTGGCTGCTGCGCGACTGGCTGGTGACGGCCGGGATCACCATCGCCTTCCTGCCCACACCGTTAGGCGAGCGCGTGCTGCCCCTGGAATGGCCGCGCCACACCGCGCTGCGCCTGCTGCGCGTCGGCGGCGACCGCCTGCACGAATATCCGCCGCCCGATCTCCCCTTCCGCGTCAGCAATGAATATGGCCCTACCGAGAACAGCGTCGTCAGCACGCAAACCTTTTTGCCCGCCCAATCCCCGACTACCGGCGCGCCAGGCGATGCGCCCCCGCCCATCGGCCGCCCCATCGCCAATACCTATGCCTACGTCCTCGACCGCTGCCGCCAACCGACGCCCAGCGGCATTCCCGGTGAACTACATGTCGGCGGCGATGGGCTGTCGCCCGGCTACTTGCATCAGCCAGAATTGACAGGTTTACGATTTACGATTGACGATTTACGATTGCCGACCACCAATCGTCAACCCTTCGACAAGCTCAGGACAAGTTCGTCAATCGTCAATCGCCGCTTGTATCGTACCGGCGATCTCGTCGCCTGGCTGCCCGACGGCCAACTACATTTCCTGGGACGGCTGGATTATCAAGTCAAGATACGCGGCTTTCGCGTGGAGTTGGGGGAAATTGAGGCCGTATTGGCGCAGCAGCCAGACGTGGAAACGGCCGTCGTCGTTGCCTATCCTCACCCTTCCGGCGAAAAACAACTGGCGGCCTATTACGTGCCCGCGCCAAACGTTCGCCTCTCCCCGGCCGATTTGCGCGCCCGCTTACAAGAGCGCCTGCCCGCGTACATGATCCCCGCCGTCTGGATGCGCCTCAACCACATGCCCTTGACCTCGCATGGCAAGGTCAACCGCGAGGCGCTGCCCCCGCCGACGCTGGAAGAGACCACCCCCTATCTGCCGCCGCGCACCGCAACAGAAACGGCCGTGGCCCAACTCTGGGAAGAACTTCTCGACGCCCGCCCCATTGGCGCCGACCACGCCTTCTTCGAGATGGGGGGCAATTCGCTGTTGGCGACGCAGGTGGTGGCGCGGCTGCGGGCGCAGTTTGGCGTGACATTATCGCTGCCCGCCTTGTTTGCCGCGCCCACCGTAGCTGCGCTCAGCGCGCGCATTGACCTTCTCCGTCAGGCCGCCCAACCAACCCCCGTTAGCGCAGCGGATTGGGAAGAGGGGGAATTATGACCATGACGGCCGTCACCCTCCTCGCCACCTTACACGCCCGCCACATTCGCCTCTGGCTGGAAGGCGACAAGCTGCGCTACCAGGCCCCGCCCGGCGCGTTGACGCCCGACCTGCGCGCGGCCATTGCCGCGCAGCGGGAGGAGATTGTGGCCCTGCTGCGGGAAACGGCCGTTCCCGACGAACCGGCGCTGACGCCCCAACCGCGCCCCGCCGGGCAGCCCATCCCTGCCTCATCTGGGCAGCGCCGCCTCTGGTTTTTGTGCCAGTTGGCCCCGCACAGCCCCGTTTACAACACGCCGCTAGCGCTGCGGCTGCGCGGCCCGCTGGACGCGGCGCGGTTGGAAACGAGTTTGCAAGCGTTGGCCGCCCGGCATGAAAGTTTGCGCACCTCTTTTGTGGCCCACGACGGCCAGCCGCTGCAGGTGATCGCGCCGCAGCTGACGCTGCCCCTGACCCGCGTGGACGCGCAAGGCTGGGACGAGGAGGCGGTGATGGCGGAAGTGATGGCGCTGGCAAAACGGCCGTTTGCCCTCGACCAACCCCCGCTGCTGCGCGCCCACCTCTTCTGCCTGGACGCCGCCGACCACCTGCTGCTGCTCAATTTGCACCACATCATCAGCGACGGCTGGTCGGTGAGCGTGCTGCTGCGCCAATTGGGGGAGATATACGCGGCGGGGGAACCCAGCGAAGTGGGGAGTACAAACGTGCAGTATGCGGATTATGCGCTGTGGCAGGAGAAGTGGCTGGCGAGCGCGGCCGGCCAACGGCAACTTGCCTTCTGGCGCGAACAGTTTGGCGTTCCGGCTGTTCCGGCTGAAGCCTCCACTCCAGCCTCCGCCTCCGGAGTGGAGGCTTTAGCCGGAACCGGAACGCGGCCGGCGCTGCCCCGTTTTGCGGGGGATGACCTGACGCTCGATTTGCCCGACGCCCTGGCCGCCGACGTGTCGCGGCTGGCGGCGGCCAACGGCGTCACGCACAACGGCGTCACGCGCTTCATGCTGCTGCTGACTGCCTTTGCCGTCTTGCTACACCGCACCGGTCAGCAAGAACGGGTGATCATTGGCGCGCCGGCCGCCAATCGGGAACGGCCGGAGTTGGCAAACGTGGTCGGCTTTGTGGTCAACACCCTGCCCCTGGCGCTGCATCTGACGGCGGGCATGACCTTTCGCCAGGCGTTGGCGCAGGTGCGTGAGCGGGCGTTGGCGGCGTATGCACACCAGGAACTGCCGTTAGAGATGTTGATACAGGCGGTACAGCCGCAGCGCAGCGGCGGCCAACAACCGTTGTTTGCCGCGATGTTTACCTTTCAAGATGAGGCGATGGCCGGGGGGTTGGCGCTGCCCGACGTGACAGCGGACATGACGCTGCTGAAGACGGGCACGGCGAAATTTGACCTGACGCTGACGGTGACGGCGCGGGCAGGCGGGCTGCGCGCCAGTTGGGAGTATGATACGGATTTGTTTGACCGCGAGACAATTGCGCGGATGGCGGGGCATTGGCAAACGCTGCTGGCGGCGGCGCTGGCCGACCCCGACCGGCCCATTGCCGAACTGCCGCTGTTGACGACGGCGGAGTGGGCCGAATGGATGGCGTGGAATGACACGGCCGTTCCCTTCCCCGACGCCACCTTCCCCGACCTGTTCGCCGCCCAGGCCGCGCGCACGCCAGCGGCGACGGCGCTCGTCTTTGGCGAGACGACGCTGACCGAGGGCGCAACGCTGACCGAGGGCGCGATGCTGACCTATGGGGAATTGGCGGCGCGGACACACCGACTGGCGCACTATTTGCGCGGACGGGGCGTGGGGCCAGATACGCCGGTGGCCGTTTGCCTGGCGCGCGGGCCAGATTTGTTGGTGGCGCTGCTGGGGGTGATGGCCGCCGGCGGGGCGTATGCGCCGCTGCACCCGCACGACCCGCCAGAACGGTTGGCCTGGCTGGCGGCGGATACGGCCGCGCCGGTCATCCTGACGCAGGAAGCATTGCGCGGCCATTTCCCGGCCGATGCGCCGCTCTTTTGCCTGGACGGCGCCGACGCCGGGGCCGCGCTGGCGATGTTCCCGACAACAGCCCCCCCTCCGGGGACAGTCGCGCCGCAGCAGTTGGCGGCGCTCATCTATACCTCTGGCTCCACCGGCCGGCCGAAAGGGGTGATGGTGACGCAGCGCGGCCTGGTGAATTATTTGACCTGGGTGAATGAGACGCTGCTGGCGGGGGTGACGGCCGTTTTCCCGGCCACCACCAGCGTCACCTTCGACGCCTCGTTCAAGCAGTTGTTCGCACCGCTGCTGCGTGGGGACGCGGTGTGGCTGCTGCCAGAGGAGGTTGTGTCGCAGCCGGATGCGCTGCTGCGGGCGTTGTCTGGGCATGAGGCGGTTGTGTTCAACTGCGCGCCGACGTTGTGGGCGGCGCTGCTGGGGCTGATGCAGCGTGACCCGGCCGCCTGGCCCCCCCCGGCCATCACCCATTTGCTCATTGGCGGGGAAGCGGCGACGGCCGATTTGCTGGCGCAAACGCGCGCCTTGCTGCCCGACGTGACCATCTGGAATTTGTATGGCCCTACGGAGACGACGGCGAATGCGACGGCGGGGGTGTTGGCGGCGGGGGCTGAGGCGTTTTGGCCGCCGGTGACGATCGGCCGTCCCATCGCCAATACGCAGGCGTTGGTGGTGGACGCGCAGTTGCAGCCGCTGCCGGTGGGCGTGGCGGGCGAACTGCTCATCGGCGGCGCAGGCGTGGCGCGGGGGTATTGGCGGCAGCCGGAGTTGACGGCGGAACGATTTTGTCAGTTATCGGTGAACGGTGATCGGTATTCAGTTATCAGTGGTCACTATGCGGTGGATGACCAGCCGCTCACCGATTACCGCTCACCGATTACCGCT
>JACSRF010000386.1 GCA_014879875.1 Anaerolinea sp. | reverse complement strand
TCCGTCGTCGGCAGCGTCAGATGTGTATAAGAGACAGGATGGTAACGGCCGTTTCCATCCCATTTTGTTAACGATCAAGGGTATGGAAGCAGCGCCCACTGGTTACAAACTGGTGTCTATGATGAATTTAACGGACATGAATCAATTAAACGATGCCCTGTTTCATACGCAGCGTCTGGCCGGCGTTGGCACACTGACCGCCAGCGTTGCCCATGAATTGACCAACCCGCTGAGCATCATCACGGCCACATGCAGCAACCTGGTTCACGAGGTTAGCAGCGATAACCTCGATGCAGAGATGCTGCTGCATTACATTCACATGATTGAGCACAGCGCATGGCGCAGCGCCCGGATCATCGAGGTACTGCGCCATTACACGCATGATAATGGGTTAAATACGGCCGTCACCAACCTCAACATGATCATCGAAGATGCGCTTACCCTCATCCGGCCACAATTCATCAAAGAACACAAAGTTAAAATTGAAACGGACCTCGACCCTGACCTGAAATCCATTGTCTGTGACCACAATCGCCTGACACAAGTATTGATCAACTTACTGTCCAATGCCCGTGACGCCATGCAGCCCGACGGCGGCGTCATTTACATTCGCTCCTGGGCAATTCCGGCAGAGCCGCGACAGCGCACGCATGGTAAGGGTAAAGGTGACATGGATCAATTTGCTTTCTCGGTACGCGATACAGGGCCGGGCATTCCATCAGCCATCCTGCCGCAAATTTTCGAGCCGTTTTTCACCACAAAGCCAAGCGGAGCCGGCACTGGTCTGGGTTTGTTTATCGCCAGGGGGATTGTGGAGGAGCATAACGGCCACATCTGGGCCGAAAACAACCATGACGATGGCGCGACCTTCACCGTCATGCTGCCGCAGAGGCGGTAATCGGTGGTCGGTCGTCGGTGGTGCGTTACCTATTCCCCACTCGACGCCCCGACGCCCTGACGCCTCGACGTCCGACGCCTCAACGCCTAATTCCCCACTAAACTCAAAAAATATTGGTGAAAGCGGGGATCATCCGTCAGCTCTGGATGAAACGAAGTTGCCAGCCATTTGCCTTGCTGGGCGGCAACGGCCGTTCCGTCAGCCAATGCCGCAATCACCCGCGCCTCTCCCTTTGCCGCCACCAGGCGCGGCGCGCGAATGAAAACGGCCGGGAACAAGCCGCCATCCCCATTCTGGAAAACAGTTACCGCCAGACCTATCTCAAAACTGTCTACCTGGCGGCCAAAGGCGTTCCGCTCCACTTCAATATCCATAATCCCCAGCAGTGGTTGATCACGGCCGGCCGAGCCATTGCCAATTTCCTTCGCCATGAAGATCATGCCGGCGCACGTGCCCCACATCGCTTTTTGCGCGGCAAACTGGCGCAGCGGTTCCATTAAATTGTACATGACAGCCAGTTTGCCAATAGTCGTACTTTCCCCACCAGGGATGATCAGACCATCCAGGCCATCCAGGTCACGCGGCAGCCGTACTTCAACGGCCGTCACCCCCAACGATTTCAGCATCTTGATGTGTTCAATAAAGGCCCCTTGTAAAGCCAACACGCCAATTCTCATATCGCTCCTTTGTACATCAAACATCCCTGTTCGATGTCCGAACAAGGATGTTCGGACTACACATCACTTGTAAATCGAACATCCCTGTTCGATTTTGGGAAAATCGGGCTGCGGTCCCTCTAGTCCCCGCTTCTCATGGCAGTTGTTTGCGGAAGCTGACACTGCGCTCAACTTCTTCATAACCAAGCGCCTGGTGGGCTTGCTGGCTGGCGACATTGCTCAATTCGGTATCAGACGCCATTTCAGTATAACCGGCGGCGCTGGCCCACGCTTCCGCAGCCTGCACCAACGCCCGCCCCACGCCTCCCAGGCGCGCGTCTGCATCCACATACCATCCTTCCAGGTAAGGCACAGGCGAACTATCGCACCCTTCGGCGTAGGAGCGCAGACCCACTTCGAGAAAGCCGCACAAACCTGGGGCAGACGGCCGTTCCGCCACAAACACCGGCGCGCTGGGTAAAACGGCCGTCAATGCCGCCATCTCCTGCAAATGTTCTATCTCGCTGTCATCCGGCCACAGCGCCTGCCGCAGCCGCAGCCACTCCGCCTGGTCCTGTTCAGGTATTAATAAACGTATTTTTATTGACGATTGACGATTGACGATTACCAGCCGCGCACCGCCAACTGCTCTGTTTCGTCCAGGCTGCTGACGCTAATGCCCACCATCGGCTCACCCAGATTTTCGCTGACGCGCGCCAAAATTTCCGGGTTGTTATAATGAGTCGTCGCTTCGACAATGGCTTTCGCTCGCCGCGCCGGATCGCCGCTCTTAAAGATGCCAGAACCGACAAAAACGCCATCCACGCCAATTTGCATCATCAGCGCCGCATCGGCCGGAGTGGCGATGCCGCCGGCCGCAAAGTTCACCACCGGCAGGCGACCCAATTCCTTCGTCTCTTGCACCAGGGCAAACGGCGCGCCAATCGTCTTGGCATAGGCCATCAACTCCTCGTCGGGCATCAATTGCAGACGGCGAATCTCGCCTAACACAGCGCGCGCATGGCGTACCGCTTCCACCACATCGCCTGTGCCCGCTTCCCCTTTGGTGCGAATCATGGCCGCCCCTTCGCCAATGCGCCGCAGCGCCTCGCCCAAATTGCGGCAGCCACACACAAACGGTACTTTGAACGGGTGCTTGTAGATGTGATGCTCTTCATCGGCGGGAGTCAGCACTTCGCTCTCGTCAATATAATCCACGCCAATCGCCTCCAAAATTTGCGCCTCAACAAAATGACCGATGCGCGCCTTCGCCATGACAGGGATAGAAACGGTCGCAATGATCTCTTTGATCAACCCAGGATCCGACATACGCGCCACGCCACCCTGCACGCGAATGTCCGCCGGGACGCGCTCCAGGGCCATGACAGCCACTGCGCCCGCCTCTTCGGCAATTTGCGCCTGTTCTGGCGTCACCACGTCCATGATCACGCCGCCTTTTAACATTTGCGCCAGCCCAATTTTTACCTTGAAGCTGCCAACCTCGCTTTGATCTTGATAATTTCCATTATTACCCATTTGTTGTCACACTCCTATGGGTTCGCTCGTTAATAACTTTTGTGTTTGCTGTGGCCGGTCTCCTGACCGTGCCACCTGAGTTAGTTTTGAACGAACCCTATGTAAATCGAACATCCCGTTCGATGTCCGAACAAGGATGTTCGGACTACAAATTTTCATTTATTCGTGGTGCGCCCCAGGCGTATGTTGTCTCCTTCGTCAATGCGGCCACCCAGGGTGCTTACCTGGTTGACAAGTTTTTACCTGAATTCCTGAAGAACCGAATAAATTTTCATCTTTACTTCGATTTTAGAGGTTGCCACATGAGAAAACAAGGGAATTGGTCTTGTCAATCAGGTTTATCGCAGCAATAAACCAGACCAATTATAGTCATGTTCGCCACCGACGACCAACCAGGCGCACTGGCTAATGCGTGAGTTACACCAGCAGCGTTCCAAAACACGATGTCGCCAAAATCGCCAGTCGTCATTAACGGGTATAATTAAACCCTATGGCGTGGTTGCAGCTTACGCTTCTGGGAACATTTGCCGCATGGTGGAGGGGGCAGTCAATTACCGGATTCCCTACCGACAAAGTGCGCGCCCTGCTGGCTTACCTGGCGCTGGAAGGCGAACGGCCGTTACGCCGTGAAACCCTCGCCACCCTCCTCTGGCCCGATTGGCCCGATGACATCGCCCGGCGCAACCTGCGCCAAAACCTGCACCGCCTTAACCAACTGCTCGACGCCCTCGAACCTGCACGCCTGCCAGCCATGCCTGGACGCCACCGCCCGCGCCGCCCTGGAGGAGGCCGCGTTTAGCGCATTGTGGGCTGTCGGGGAACAGATGAGCCTGAAAGAGACCGTAGTGAGAATGCCCTGGCGTCATATTAATACAACAAATCAAGCAGCAGCGCCGGGGTCAACCCATCCGGCGCGAAATTAAGCGCGGCCAATGTCGCCGCCAACGCTGTTCGTTCATAACGCACGCCCGTCAATGCGTGTAACAACGGCGTCGCGTCTTGCCCGAACCCATGCAGCGTCACCTTACGCACCAATCCATGCGTTACCTCAATCTGTGCGGTCACCTCTCCTGACGGCGTTTTCTTGCTTTTCTGCACCACGCACGACGGCGAACGCCCCACGTTCCATTCCCAGGCGCGGTACCGTTCGTCAGCATACGCCGTTACCGTCGCCCAGTCTGCATCGGTCAGCGGATACGTGGATGGTTCTTGCCCAGAAAAAATACCGCACAGCAAGGCCTTTTTCAATGCCTGTATTGTCATGCCGTCGGGCAGCAGGTCGCGCAAATTGACCACGCGGCTGCGTACCGATTGCACCGCCTTTGACGTGATGGTTGCGTGCTGGGGGTTGAGGGCGCGCAGCAGTTGCTCCAGGTCCGTGTCGAACAGCAGCGTCCCGTGGCTGACCATGCGCCCGGCAGTCATGTATTGCGCGTTGCCGGAGATTTTCTTGTCGCCGACGAAGAGGCTGCTCTTGTTGCGCAGTTCTGCCGCCACGCCGAGGGAGCGCAGCACGGCCGTTACCGGCTCCGTAAATTTGGCGAAATTGTGCAAATCGGCGCTGCCCGGCGTGATGAAGCTGAAGTTGAGATTGCCCCCATCATGATACACCGCCCCGCCCCCGGACAGCCGCCGCACCAGATGAATGTCATTGGCTTGCACGTAATCCAGGTCCACTTCTTGCCACACATTTTGATTGCGCCCCAGGATGACGGCCGGCTCGTTGACGTAAAAGAGCAGCAGCGGCCCGTCGCGGCACACATTGCGCAGCAGATGTTCCTCCAGCGCCAGGTTGAGGCGGGGGTCGGTGATGTTTTGGTTGTCTACGTAGATCATAAGGATGAAAAGTCAGGCTTCTTTGCGAAGTCCGACTCTTTTAACGCGGCGCAACCGTCAGCGCATACCGTTCTGTGCCTTCCCAGTCGAGTATGCGGAAGGTTAGCTGCCCATCTTCGTCTATGCTGACGTGCCCAAAATTGAACAGCGTCCCGGCAAATTCGCCCTCGGCATACAGCACCGTTGGGTTGAAGGTGGGGTCTGGTTTCTCCACCGGGGGCAGGGTCAGGGCGCTCATGGGGCTGGCCCCAAATTCGTAAAAATTGGCCGCGCCATCCCGATCTGGGTCATAGCTAAGGGCAAAGGGCCAATGGGTGTCGCCGGTGATAAAGATGACGTTGTCAATGTCCTGACTTTCGATGAAGAAAAGCAGCGCCAGCAGTTCGGTCTCGTAGCCTGATTTTTCCGTGTAGTTGGCCCAACTGTCACGGCCGTCTACTTCTGGCTGCGGGAAGCCGGTGGGGTAAGAGAGGGGGACGCTGGTGACGATGAATTTCCAGACGGCCGTTGAATCCAGCAGCGTCTCTTGCAGCCAGGCAAATTGGTCTGCGCCAAGCATGGTTTTCGGCGTCAGGGTGCGCGGATTGGGGTCCCAATTAACGTTGGGGTCACGGTAAGAGCGCGTGTCAAGCAAAATCACATCGGCATACGCGCCATAGGAGAAGCTGCGGTAAATTTGCGGCGTGTCGTCGGCTTGCCGTTGCAGCGGCCAATAATCAAAGAAGGCGGTGACGCCATCGGCGACAAGCTCTGGATTAAGGCGATTAACGGCCGTACCGCTGAAATCGTCAATGACTTCGTGGTCATCCCACGTCGCATACACCGGCGTTTGCGCCAGGAAGTTGGCGTAGGGCGCATCTTCCAAATGGTAGCGGTAGCGCGCGCGGAAACCTTCTAAATCGGTGTATGGCCCTTCCGCGCCGGGCACATTGGCAGGAGCATTACAGGCGCTGTCCACGTAGACGGTATCGCCGGTGATGAGGAAGAAGTCGGGGTCTTGCGCCTGCATCACGTCGAAGATGACCCAACCATTTTCGGGGTCGCGGCAGTAGCCCTGCCCACCGAGACAGGCGCTAAAGGTGAAGCTGAAGGGGGCGGCTTCGTCGGGGGCGGGGGCGGTGACGAGGTAGCCCTGCACCAGTTCGCTGCTCTCATCGCCGTTGTCCAGAATGGCCTGGTAAAGGTAGGGCGTGCCTGGGGTTAGCCCTTCTACCAACGCCTCGCCCACAAAGTCGGCGGCTTCGTCTACGTCTACGCTGACCGCGATGACGCCTTCCACAAAATCTGGGTCTGGGGAGATGGTGAAGCGAATTTCGCCGGGTTGGTTGGCGCGCGCCCAGAGCACGGCCGTTTCCGCCGTGACGTCACCACTCAGGGGTCCATGGGTGATGGCTGGCGCGTCACCGGTAACGGAGGGCAGCGAGATGGCCGTGATGATGGTTGGAGTGACGATTGTTGTGGTGAGAACGGCCGTCGCCGCATCGTCTTGGGCTTGTAAAATACTCAGGAGAGGTTGGGAAACGGCCGTATTCCCTTCCCGCTTTGCCAGTACCAGGGGCGCTGCCGCAACCAGCAGCAGCAAAGCGCTCAACACCAGGAAAAAAACACGTCTTTGTTTCATCGTTGCATATCCTTTGTGAATGGAGAGCAAGTTGTTTGCTCATATAAAATTGTATTGTCTATCAGGGGGTAACGGCCGTCAACTGTAAGGATGAAGGAGCAAAGGGTTCGCTACCAATCTTTTTGCGGGTATGCGCCGGGAGCGGTGTAGATACGCTGCAACCGTTCTTGCAAGGTTTCGCTGTTGCGCCCGATGGCGTCTAGCAGTTGGCGCGCCTGTTCGGGGGTCAGCCCTGTGGCGGACGCGGATTCACCCGTTTGTGCGCCGGCGTCATCTGGTTGAGGCTGCTGCTGTTGTTGGTTGGGGTCGGGTGAAGCGGCCGTTTCTTCCCCTTCACCCTGATTATCCTGATCCTGGGGCGATTCATCCGGCTGCTCGTCCTCTTGCTGCTGTTCTTGTTGCTGTTCTTGCTGTTGCAACTGCTGCAAGGCGAGTTCCAGGTTATGCTTGGCATCCTGGTCGTCTGGGTTGAGGCGGAGAGCTTGTTGGTAGGCGGCAACGGCCGTTGCAAAATCTTGCTGGTCAAAATGAAAATTGCCCAGATTATACTGGCCGAACTGCGCCAACTCCCCATCCGCCTGCGCCAACGCCCCCTGCATCGCCTGCTGCGCTTCGTTCAGGCCGCCCTGCCGGTAAAGCGTATTGGCCGCATTGTAAACCGGTTCCGCCAATTCTGGCGCAGCCTGCCCCGCGTCGGCGTAAGCCAGCAGCGCCTGGTCATACTGCCGCGCGGCAAACGCCTCATTCCCCTTCTGCACCAACTGCGCCTCATGCGGCGCGCAGGCGGTCAGGAGGAAAACGAAGATGGTGATCCACAGATTACGCAGATTACGCAGATTTTTGGTTTGTACGGACATAGCATTCATACGGATATTTTCTCTTTGTCAATCGAACATCCCTGTTCGATGTCCGAACAAGGATGTTCGGACTACAGATTTTCATTCATTCGTGGTGC
>JACSRF010000625.1 GCA_014879875.1 Anaerolinea sp. | reverse complement strand
GAATAAGTTCCCGCACCGTAGTCTGAGAACAAGGGGCAAATACGGGAAGTAATAAATTTACGGACCCTATGCCAGCCCCATCGCCGCCAGAAATCTGAATAATGACATCCCTGACAGTGTGGTCGAAACCTTGCTTGCCGTCGTCCAGACCAATGCGCCGTTGTTCCAGCGCTATTTCCGCCTGAAAGCGCGCCGGCTCGGTCTGGACAAACTGCGCCGCTGCGATCGATCTGTACGCGCCAACGGGACAGAGCCGGCAAATGTACTCCTTCACTGCTGCGGTCTCCCTGGCGCTGAGCAGCTTCCACGCCTTCCATCCCCGGCTGGCGCAATTGGCCCGCCGCGTTTTTGACGAAGACCATTATGACAGCGAACTGCGTCCCGGTAAGCAAGGGATTGGCAGGTGCATATTTGTCATGCCAGACCTGACACCCTGGATATTACATTCCTACCATGGCCAACCGGATGAAATCGCCACCATGGCTCATGAATTAGGCCACGCCATCCACTGCATGTTGGCCGCGCATCACAACATCCTGCACTGGTTGAGTTCTCTGCCCCTGGCGGAGACCGCCTCCACCTTCGCTGAACTGCTCCTGATTGACCATCTCCTGGCACAAAATCCCGACCCTGATATACGGCAAATGCTGCTCTTCAAGCAGTTGGATGACGCTTACGCCACCATCATGCGTCAGGGCTGGTTCACACTGTTTGAACAGGCAGCCCACGACGCCATTCGGGACGGGGCAACGGTGGCGACGTTGGGCGACCTGTATCTGGAGAATTTGCACGAACAGTTTGGCACGACGGTGGAGACGCCAGACGATTTCCGTTACGAATGGGTGGCCATCTCCCACTTTTTTAGTATGCCGTTTTATGTGTATGCTTTTGGGCAGCTTTTAGCCTTCGCTTTATATGAGCAATATCAGCGAGAAGGAGAACCATTCAAGGAGCGTTATCTGGCGTTGTTGGCGGCGGGTGGTTCAGCAGCGCCAATGGCGCTGCTGGCGCAGGTGGGCGTTGACGTAACCGACGCCAACTTCTGGCAGGGTGGTTTTGACGTCTTGGCGCGGTTGGTTGTGCAGTTAGAGGGAATGGCGGCAACGGCCGAATAGAATCTATGTGTTTCCAAGAGGATGCTTGGAAAAAGGGTGTGAACATAGTATAGAAGGAACACGGATAAAGGATAAGCGCCATTTAGCAGTTGCAAGGGGGTTTCAGATGCCACGCCCGGAATGAGGGTTAAGAGGAACGCGGTTACGAACGGCCGTTTCAGGTATAATCCTACGCAAACAAAAACCAGTAACCCAGGGTACCAACTTGGGTTACGTTCACGAGGAGTAGGAATCCATGTCCCACAACGGCAATGACGAACCCAAGAAAAACGGTGACAACGACAAAGAAGACAAGCCAGAACCGCAAGATAATTTAGTCGCAACGCAGCACACCATCACCCTCAATGGCATCGCCATCAGCTACACCGTGACCACCGGCACGATTGTCCTCAAGGAAGAGACAGAAAAAGAAGAGAAAGCGGAAGGAGAAAAGGCGAAGGCGTCTATGTTCTTCACCGCTTACGTCAAGAATGACGTGAGTGACCCGGCCACGCGCCCCATTACCTTCTCCTTCAATGGCGGGCCGGGGTCATCCTCCGTCTGGCTGCACATGGGGGTGTTGGGGCCGCGCCGCGTGGATCGACATGACGTTAGCGACGCCATCACTCCTCCGTTTCGGCTGGTTGATAATGCGTATTCGCTGCTCGATGAGAGCGACCTGGTGTTTATTGATCCCGTCAGCACTGGATTCAGTCGCGCCGTGCCCGGTGAAAAACCCAAGCAGTTTTTTGACTTCAAAAAGGACATCGAATCGGTCGGTGATTTCATTCGCCTGTACGTCAGCCGCTTTCATCGCTGGACTTCACCCAAATTTCTGATTGGCGAGAGCTATGGCACCACCCGCGCCGCCGGTCTCTCTGGCTATTTGCAGGAGCGGCATGGCATGTACCTGAATGGCATCATGCTTGTCTCCTCGGTGTTGAACTTCCTGACGCTCCATTTTTCAGCGGGGAATGACCTGCCGTACATCCTGTTTTTGCCCACGTACACGGCGACGGCCTGGTATCACGGCCGTTTAGCCGCCGACCTCCAGGCTGATTTAGCGACGACGTTGGCCGAAGTGGAAGCGTTTGCCCTGGGAGAATATGCGTCGGCGCTGCTGCAAGGGTCGGCCTTGCCGGATGCGCAGCGGGCGGACGTAGCGCAAAAGCTGGCGCGTTATACCGGCCTGACGGAGGCGTACCTTGAGCGCACCAATTTGCGCGTAGACATTCACCGGTTTTGCAAAGAACTGCTGCGCGAGCAGCGGCGCACGGTGGGGCGGTTGGATTCTCGTTACGTGAGCATGGATCGAGATGCGGCCGGGGAGCATTTTGAATTTGACCCCAGCTATGCCGCCATTTTGGGGCCGTACACGGCCACGTTTAATGATTACGTGCGCCGCGAACTCGCCTTTGCCAGCGATTTGCCATATGAAATCTTGAACTTCAAAGTGTTCCCGGCGTGGCAATATGCGCAGCACCAGAATGATTTTGTGAACGTTGCCGAGACGTTGCGCAGCGCCATGACCACAAACCCGGCGCTGCGCGTTCACGTGGCGAATGGTTACTATGACCTGGCGACGCCTTATCTGGCGACCCGCTATACCTTTGACCATTTGCAGCTAGACCCCACTTTGCAGCCCAATATCAGCATGAGTTTTTATGAGGCGGGGCACATGATGTACGTCCATTTGCCCTCGTTGGCCGCCTTGAAGGAGAATCTGGCGGCGTTTATGCAGAAGACGGTAATCGGTGGTCGGTAATCGGTGGTCGGTGGTCGGTGGTCGGTATCATCGTCGCCTATCGCTTACCGTTTACTGTTTACCTTTCACGACGGCGGAGGTAATTACATCACCATGAGTCTGAGTATTGGCATTGTGGGGCTGCCCAATGTGGGCAAAAGTACGCTGTTTAATGCCCTGACGCGGGCGCAAAACGCGCAGGTTGCCAATTACCCGTTTTGCACCATTCAGCCGAATAAGGCGATTGTGCCTGTGCCCGACGCGCGGGTGGAGATGCTGGCGCGGTTGGTGGGGGTGAGCCGGGCGATTCACGCGACGGTGGAGTTTGTGGACATTGCCGGATTGGTGCGCGGGGCGAGCCAGGGGGAAGGGTTGGGCAATCAGTTTCTCGGAAACATTCGGGATACGGATGCGATCATTCATGTGGTACGCTGTTTTGATGACCCGAATGTGATGCACATCAGCGCCGAGCCGGATCCGCAAACGGACATGGAGATTATTAACGTAGAACTGGCGCTGGCGGATTTACAGCAGTTGGAGCGTAAGCTGGAGAAGTTGGAACGGCAGGCGCGGGTGGAGAAGGGGATACGGCCGTTGTTCGATCTGGCCCTCCATATACAAGAGTACATTGGCGCGGGACGGCCGTTGTGGGCCTGCCCGGAACGTGACACCCCGCTTTTTCACGCCCTCAACCAGGAGATGCGCTTTCTCACCGCCAAACCTGTCATCTATGCCGCCAACGTGGACGAAGATGGCCTGGCTGTGGACAACGGGTATGTGCAGGCGGCGCGGGATACGGCCGTTGCGCAGGGGGCGCATCTCATTAAGCTGTGCGCCAAACTGGAAGAGGAAATGGTCGAGATGAGCGACGAGGAACGGCATGACTATCTGGCCCTTTCTGGCGTCAGCGAGAGCGGGTTGGAGCAGATCGTCCATCATGGCTATGCGCTGTTGGGGCTGATCAGCTATTTCAGCTTCAACGACGAGGAAGTGCGCGCCTGGACCATTCACCAGGGTTGGACGGCGCCGCAGGCGGCCGGCGTCATCCATACCGATTTTGAGCGGGGTTTCATTCGCGCCGAGGTGGTTCCGTATGCGACGTTTGTGCAGCATGGCAGCTGGCACGCGGTGAAAGCGGCCGGTTTGCTGCGAATTGAGGGGCGGGAGTATGTCGTGCAGGATGGGGATGTGGTTTATTTTCGCTTTAATGTGTGAAGTATGCGTAAATCTGATGCAGCAACGACGATGGTGATTTTTGGGGCGACGGGTGACTTGACCCGGCGTAAGTTGATACCGGGTCTGTTTAGTCTCTTTGGTAAGGGTCTGCTGCCGCAGCGGTTTGCTGTGGTCGGCTCTTCACGGACGGAATGGTCCTCAGAGGATTTTCGGGCGGAAATGCGGGAGGCGGTGCAGATATTTGCCCCAGAAGATATGGATGAAGCGGTCTGGTCTGAATTTGCCGGTCATCTCTATTACCTGCCGGGCAATGCCACAGAGCAGGCGGATTATGAAGAACTGCGTGACTTTCTCGCTGAATTGGAAGGAGGGCCGGCCAACCGGCTCTATTACCTGGCGACGGCCCCTCGCTTTTTTGCGCCGATTGTGACGCGGTTGGGGGAGGCGGGGATGGCGCAGGAAGCGGCGCAAGAAGCGGCGCAGGAAGCGGCGCAGGAGATGGATGGGACGGCCGCCTGGCGGCGTGTGGTCATTGAAAAGCCATTCGGTCACGATCTGGCTTCGGCGCAGACGCTTAACCAACTGGTGCATACCGTGTTTGCCGAGCATCAGATTTATCGCATTGACCATTACCTGGCCAAAGAGACGGTGCAAAACATCCTCGTTTTCCGCTTTGCCAACACTATGTTTGAGCCAATCTGGAACCGCAACTACATTGATCACGTGCAAATCACCGTGGCGGAGGCGGTTGACGTGGGGCATCGCGCCGGTTATTACGATCAGTCGGGCGTCCTGCGTGACATGTTCCAAAACCATTTAATACAGATATTGGCCTTTGTCGGTATGGAGCCGCCCGCTTCTTTCCAGGCGGATGCGATTCGGGATGAGAAGGCGAAGGTGTTAAAGGCGATACGGCCGTTATCCCCGGCCGAAATCACCGCGCAAACGGTACGCGCGCAATATGATGGTTACTGTACGGCTGATGGCGTGGCGGCCGATTCGCAAACGGCCACTTATGCTGCGCTGCAATTGTACATTGATAACTGGCGCTGGCGCGGCGTCCCCTTTTATCTGCGCTCTGGCAAGGCGTTGGCGACCAAAACGTCAGAAGTTATCGTCCAGTTCAAAGAGCCGCCGCACATGATGTTTACCATTCCCCACGACCAGCCGATCCCGGCCAACTACCTGGCCCTTTGCCTTCAGCCTCACGAAGGCTTTCACCAACGCATCGAGCTAAAGGAGCCAGGCCGGGAAGTGAAACTGCGTTCGGTGGATATGGATTTCCACTACGAAGAAGTTTTTCACCCGAACAGCGTGCCGGAGGCGTATGAGACGCTGCTGCACAATGCGTTGGAGGGGGACGCCACTCTGTTCACCCGCAGCGACGGCATAGAGGCGGCCTGGCAGGTCATTGATTCTGTCTTGCAAGGGTGGCAAACGGCGGCAGCGCCACCGCTGGCGACGTATGCGCCTGGCAGTTGGGGGCCGGCGGAAGCGGACAGGTTGTTGGGCAAAAACGGCCGTTCCTGGCGGCATGGCTGTGTGGATGAGTAAGAAAAAAGCGGTTCATCCGGATTTTGCGGGATGGTTACTGACCATAATGCTCCAAAACTGCCAGCAGCCCATTCAAATTGCGCGTCCAATCCAGGCTAAAATGCGTGCTTAACTCCACCGTGATGGAGGGGATGTTTTGCGTGGTCAGCCAGTCGCCGGCGTCGCCGGTGATGGGGTAGCTGGGGAACTCTTCATAGGTGGGGTAATTGGCGGCCGTGGCGTACAACTCGGCCAGGGCGCGCGTGCGCGGGCCAATGGCGGGGCAGCCGGACATGAAGATGGCGTTGAAGGCGCTGTGGTAGAAAATGGTCACGGCCGGATTGCGCGGCACGATGAAGTCGCGTAGGGCGATATTTTCCGGCTCAGAAAAGGGATGTGGCCCGGCGCTGACGGTCTGGTCGCGCCAGATGCCCGTTGGCTGCCAGTTGCAATCCCAGTTGCGGTTCAGGTCCACGTTGTTGTCGTTGAAACGGCCGGGGACCGTGTTGGTAGAGACGTCGCTTTCCCGAAAACGGCCGTTCACCCCCGTCACCTTAAATTGCCCATCTGGGTTGGCGGATGGGATGATGTGCAGGGTAATGGTCTCTGGGATGATGTCCGGATTTTCCAGGATGTAATCAATAAATTCATACGCAATCAGAATGGAGTTCCATTCATACCCCCCATGAATGCCGCCGATGAGGATGATGTTGGTTGCGCCATTGCCAAACTGGTAGCTTTCGATGGGGCGGGCGCCGGCCGAGTAGCCAATGGTAGTGATGGCGCCAAAGGGAACGGCCGTTGCCGTTGGGGTCGCCGTTGGCGTGGCGGTCGCCGTTGGTTCCGGCGTTGGTGTGGAGGTTGCGGTGGCGGGGATGGGGGGAACGGCCGTCGCCGTGGCTGGCAGCGGTGTATCCGTCGGCAGTACGGCCAGTTCTAGCCGCGTGGGAACAACGGCTTCGGTTGTGGATTGCGGGGAGGAACTGCATGCCGTTAGCGCCAGCAGCAGCGTGAACAATGTGATGAAAATGGGTTGTATGCGCATGACTTTCGATGATTTTCTTGCTTGCCGTGCAAGCAGTTAGCTTGTAAGTTACTAAATCTTTTGCCAGGCGGCGCTGGCAAAAGAAGGTGTAAACACAGATATGAGGAACACGGATAAAGCCCCAAAAAACCGTGTTTTTCCCATCCGTGTTTACAGGATCGACAAATTTTTGTCGATCTTGGCGCTGTTAGCGCCTAAAATGTATCTTCTCAATATCTCGTGGAGGAGTGCGCATCTGAGGATGCGCACTCCTCTCACCCCCATTTATTGAGATGATACCCTAAAATCCCTTCTTATCGGCGTTTATCTGCGTTAATCAGCGTCCTGTTTTGAGACTACTCTGGTCAATTGGTGCTGGTTTGCAAAACGGCCAGCATCCCGCTGAGATTGTTTTCCCAATCAATGACGTTGTAATCTGGCAGCAGCACGGTGATGGACGGAATGCCTTGCCAATCAATCCAGTTCGTGCTGTCGCCGTTCACTTCTTGCGACACCAGGTCTTCAAAGTCAGCCACGTTGTAGCCAGAGGCCAGGCTGAAGGTGCGCGCCAATGGTTCGGAGGCGATGGGGCGCAGCCCGCACGTACCGGGGGAAACAAGCCCATTGTTAATACGCGCCTGCCAGATGATGACGGCCGTTGGCCGCTGCGCCAGGATGAAGTCGGCCAGGCTGCCCGTTTCCGGTTCGGAAAATGGAGCAGCCCCGCCCAGCCCGGTCACTCGTTCCCCGCGCCAAATGGTGTCCGCGCGCCAGCGGCAGTCCCAGTTGCGATTGAGGTCCACCCCATTGGCGTTGAGACGGCCGTTTAGCTCCCCTGGCGCGTTGGCGCTGTCTGGGTTCAGTTTGGGGATGATGTAGAGGGTGACGCTGTCGGGGACGGCCGTTGGGTTTTCCTGAAAATAAGCAACCGCCTCTTCCATCGTCGTCACCGAACTGGG
>JACSRF010000624.1 GCA_014879875.1 Anaerolinea sp. | reverse complement strand
TAGGAACGAGATTTGAATAATTTACACGTTTAGATTGGACAAATCTTCTGAGATTTGTCCAATCTTCCGCATCAACGAATGAAAATCTGTAGGGCAAACTGGAAAGTTTGCCCTACTTTATACGAGGAGTTTCTAACAATGTCTGATGAATTAAATGCAAATGCTCTGATGAAACACGTGCAAGCGTTAGCGCAAGGTGTTGGCCCACGGCCGACCGGCCATGCGGCGGAAGCGGTGGCGCAAGAGTATGTGCGTGATACCTTACACGCTTTAGGTTTTGCCGCCATTGAGGAGATGCCGTTTGCCACCTGGGATACCTGGGGTTATGCGACGATTACGCCAAACGTTCTGGGCCTTGTGGGGAATTGGTTTGGCAAGTTGGGCGGGTTCGGCCGTTTGTTGGGCGGCGCACTTTCCCTCTTCAGTGGCTATCACCTGCTGCAAGCGTCTGACTGTGGCAAGCAGCCGCTGGCTTTTCTGTATCCCAACAAGAAACAGACGAAAAACCTGCTGGCGCGTATTCCCGCCACCGCCGAACGCCGCCATCGCGTGGTGTTGGTGGGGCATACAGACACCAATAAACACCGCCAGACCTTTGCCCCAACGATGAAACGGTATCTCCCCTTTCTGGACACCCTCAACATCGCTTTTCCTCTGCTCAATGGCGCAGCACAAGTGGCGCAAGCTTTCGGCGCAGGCAAGTGGGCTGAGATGCTGCGTAAGGTGAGCGCCGGGGGGATGTTGGTCTCCCTGGGGCTGCTGCTGGCGGATGAATTGGAAGGGTATGTGGAAGGGGCAAATGACAATGCAACGGCCGTCGCCGCGCTGCTCGGTCTGGCGGCCCAACTCAAGCAAAACCCGTTGGCGCATACGGAAGTGTGGTTCGCCTTCACCAGCGCCGAAGAAGTCGGCTGCCTGGGGATGCACCACCTGCTGGACGAATATGGGCACGTTCTCAATAACGCTTACTTCATTGACTTCGAGATGGTTGGCCGCCAGGAGATCGCTTACGTCACCGACCACAGCAGCTTCAGCTACCTGACCGGCTACAAACCAGACCCCGAATCGGCGCGGTTGGCGCAGCAGACGGCGCAAACGCATCCGCAGTTGGAGGTAAACGGCCGTCCCATGATCATTGGCGAAGAAGTGGGCGCGCTGCGGGGACGGGGCTATCGCGGCCTGTGCCTGGTTGGCGTTGGCGACGATGGCTGGCTGGCAAACTGGCATCAATACAGCGATAACTACGAGAATATTCAGCCCGCCGGTATCGAGCGCGCCGCCCGCTTTGCCCTGGCGATGCTGCAAGAACTAGACGCGCAAAGTTAAAGGGAGACGCAGCCATTCAGACAAAAAACGCCGGAGAGGATTCCCTCTCCGGCGTTTTACATTGTTTGCATCAGGGCCTATGCTCTTCGCCGCCGCGCCATGAAGATGGTTGCTAACGCCAGCAGCAGCAAGCCGGTGAGCAGGAAGACCGGGGTCGCGCTGTTGACGGAGAGGGAGGAGAGGGTAACGGCCGTTGGGCTGAACGTCCAACGATACCCTTCTACCTCGCCGCCCGTCGCGCCGCCCTGGTAATCAACGGCCGTGAGCGCGCCGCCGGGGATATTGGCCGGGTCGAAGACACGGAAGCGGGCGTACACGGTCTGACCTGTTGTATAGTTGTTGGGAATGGTGAACGAGACGGTATGAACGCCGGCGCTCAACGCGCCAAAGTTTATGAACTCGCCGGCATCGGTGAAATCGCCATCGTTATTCCAATCAAACCAGCCGCCAACCACGCCGCTGCCGTTCGTGACCGTGATCACAAGCTGTACTGTCGCGCCGGGCGTCCAGGCGGTGGACAGGTCACGTCTTACCCCATCGTCGTAGGTGTCCAAAGCTGCCATCGTATCGGGCAAGCCGTTTGGCTCCAGGTCAATGCCCGCCCCCAGGCGCAGCGTGCCGGCCGCGCCAGAGTTGATGTGGTACGGGCCGCCGGACAACTGCGTCTGGTAGCTGTGGGGCAGGTCATCGAAATCGGTAGCAATGAAGAAGCCAAAGTCTACGTCGTTCACGTTGGCATTATTAATCGTTGCCGACTCGTAAACCGTGCCAGTATTTTGGTTGCTGCTGCCGGTGGTGTGTGTGGCATTGTTCAGGTTGGGCGAGGTCGCTTCGGTGGAGACGACGTAGCTGCCATTGGGCAGGTTGGGGAAGGTGTAGTCCCCGTTGGCATTGGTGGTGGTCGTCCCCACCAGCACGTAACTGCTGCCCACAAGCTGCCACAGGTAGACGTTTTGCCCTTCGTAGCCCGGTTCGCCCGCTTCTTGATCGCCGCCGTTCTCGTTCAAGTCGTAAAAAACAGTACCGCTGATGCTGTAATCACCGGCCAGGGTAAACCCGGCATCAATGTTAAGCGAGCAGTCGCTACAACCATTGCCGCCAATAGAGCTGACAGCGCCGCCGCTAATCACGACAATTGTGCCGGCCCCCACGCTTTGCGGCCCCGTTGTAGGCGTTGTACCCACCGGGCCGGCAAATGTGACCGTCCAATTCCCATCGGGCACGTTGGCAAACGAGTAGTAGCCATCGGGGTCGGTGGTGGTCATGAAAGTGTCTACCCCATTGGTGATGGTGACAAGGACTTCAGGTAGACCCGGTTCGCCGGGGTCTTGCATGCCGTCGCCATCCAGGTCGAGCCAGACGAAATCGCCAATGACGCCAACGGGTTGATAGCCGAAGTTAGCTCCCAGGTAGGTTTGTCCAGGGCGAATTTCGACGCTGTGCATACTGTCACAGTACGCATCCCAGGGCGCGCCAGGGTTGGGGTGACAGGGAATGCCGTTGGTGTCTGGGTCACCGGTGAGGGTACGGCCGTTTACCGGACTGCCCACACCCGTATTCACCACCACACGGTACTCGCCCGCTGGCAAGCCGGTGAACAGGTACTCACCGTTGGCATCGGTGGTATCGTTGGCGTAGAAGACCCAGGCGCTGCCATTCCACACTTGCAGCGTAACGCCCACGCCAGGAATACCCACCTCATTCCAATCCTGCTCGGCGTTGCCATTGGCGTCCCAGTAGATGGTATTGCCAATGACGCCGCCGGGGGCGAAGCCAAAGTCAGCATCTAGATAGGTCTCACCAAAGTCCAGCGTTACGTCAAAGAAGGAATCGGTGGTGAGGACAAAATCGTTGCCATAGCTGTCATTGGGCAGGTCGGTATCGTTGACATCTACCTCCACCCGATAGCTGCCGGGGGGTAGGTTGAGGAAGCTGTAGAGACCATCCCCGTCTGTTTGCGTGGTCGTCACCAGCACGTAGCCATCCCCATAATCCACATACAGGTTCACGGCGATGTTGGCAATGCCCGGCTCGCCAGGGGTCTGGTAGCCGTCGCCGTTGTTGTCGCGCCAGACGCGGTCGCCGATTGCGCCGTACCCGGCCGGTTCGTAGCCAAAGTCCACCCCTGTTACCGGCGCGCCGCTGATGGTGACGCTGGCGCGACCGTCACAGGTGGCGCAAGCGCCGGGTATTTCGTCCCAATCTTCGGTCTGGCTGTATTGGGGCGGCAGACTGCTGTTATCTACGACAACGGTATAGGTTCCGTTGGGCAGGTTGGGGAAGGAGTAGCTGCCGTCGGGGTTGGTGGTTGTGGTGGCGATGACCGCGCCGGTGCTGCTGTAGAGGGTGACGGCGATGCCGCCGAAACCGGTGTCATTGCCATCGAAATCGGCGTTGCCATTCCAGTCGGCGTAGACGTTGCCGGAGATGCTGTGCGGCCCGGTTTGATGGTAGCCGAAGTCGTGGGAGCCGGACATTTCCCCTGCGGCAACAACGATTGTGCCTGATTCGTCATCGAGGTCGCCGTCGGGATCGTAGGTGTTGTTCCAAGTCGGGCCGGCCGGTAACGTGCCCGGATCAGTGGCTACGTAATACTCACCCGCAAGCATGGCAGGGTATGTGTTGGCGTCAAACAGGTAATTGCCATTGCCATCGGTTTGTTCAGTGCCAATCGCTTGCCAGCTAACGCCATTCCAACGGTAAAGGGTGACATCCACATTGGCAATGGGGGCGTCATCGTCGTCTTCTGTGCCGTCGCCGTCAAAGTCTTGCCAGACGTTGCCGTAGATGATGATGGGGATGGTGTAGCCAAAGTCTTGGTCGAGATCGTCGTTGGCGTTGGTGATGGTGGTTATAGATTGGTGGGCGGTTCCTGTGCCGTCTGCATCGTAGGTGGGGGTCATGCCGGGGAGACTGGTGTTGTCTACGGTGACAGTGTAGGTGGCGTCTGGCAGACCTGCAAAGAGGTATGCGCCGTTTTCATCGGTAACGGCCGTCATAATCACATCACCGGCCGTATAGGTGACGCCATTGATGGTGACATTGGTAGAAGCGGTCAGGCGCACGGTGACGCCGGGCAGACCTGGCTCGCCATCCTGACTGCCATTGCTATTTAGGTCATTCCAGATGGTGTCGCCGATGGAGCCGGTTGGTTCGATGTCTACGGGGGCGTTGTCTTCCGGTTGGTTGGTGGGACGGCCGTTGCTAAACGTGGCTCCATTCACCGCCGCGTAATTGATGGTGTCAGTGGCGGCATTACCGGCCGGTTCCAACACACGGAACGTCACCTGGACGGTTTGCGTGCCGCCCGCATGGAGCGGCCCCAAATTGTTCCAACTGATTGTGCCGGTGTTAGCATAGGGGGTAACGGCCGTGCCGGTTGCGCTTTCCGCTGGCGTTGCCGAGACAAACTCTAGCTTGTCGGCATCGTAGCTGTCGGTGAGGGGCAAGGGGTCAACGGTGCTGCTAGAGCCACCGCATAACTGGTTTGTCGTGATACGCAGACCCAACGCGCCTACATGCAGGGGGCCGCCACCTTGTCCATCTAACACAACACCAAATTTGAAGTTGGGATCGCTAAGAATCGTCCACGTTAAATCAGCGACTTCCCAGTTGTCATAAAGTGTCAGATCAATCGGGACACTGGCCGCAGCTACTGGGTATTGATCCGCTACAGGAATGTTACCTAGCGGGTTATTGTCGGCGATAGCTACACTCGGATCACGGGTGACAAATAGTGTGACATCCCCGGACAAAGGAGCGCTTGTCCCTAATTCATATAAGGGTTCAACATTTATAATACTTGTCCCTAGGTTACTAATGTTGTATCGACCATAAATCCAGCGTCTGTTACCTGTGGCAGATGCAGCCGAGGCGTATAAAACATCAGGTTCGCCTAGAATATTATTTGGCGCAGTAAATAACCTTTGTGAGTTACCACTTGTCGTTGCAGTGTTAGCCCAATAAGTGTAGGTGCAATAGCCAAATTCATCGCTAGGCCCGGAGGGTAAGTTATTGGTCAGGGCCAAATCAAAAGTGACGAACTGCCCTTCGTAAGCGGGGTTGCCGCTGGTTAATGTTTTCTCTAGGGATAAGACGGGGCCAAAGCCGAAATCGGCGGTCGTCACAGTTACTGCAGTGCTGCTGGCGCTGGTTGGGTCGAGCGGCACGGCAATGACAGCCGGTGTCGTGTTCGCATACCCCTCTGGCAAATCGCCATCTTCACTGTCCACTACAACCAGATAGTTGCCATCGGGCAGTTGCCCAAAGCTGTAGCCGCCGCTGCTGTTGGTGTTAGCAGTAGCAATTAACAGGTCGCCGTCATCTTGCAGGCCATCCCCGTTCACATCCCAATACAGCCAGACGGTGATGTTCTCAATACCTGTCTCACCGCCGCCATCTTGTACACCATCCGCGTCCAGGTCGCGCCAGACAAAGTCGCCAACGCTGTTGTTGCCCTGCACCATCGTCACATCGGTGTCACAGGCAAAATCTGTACCACCGCCAAAGTTGGCGCACGCTTCGTTTTCGATGAAAGACGGCCCGGTATAGGTGCTGGGCACGCGCGCCTGGAAGCGCACTGTGCCGCTGCCATTGGTTGGCAGGGGATTGGTCAACCACCACTCGATCACAACTGGATTGGCAGCGGTGCTTAATGTATTGCCAGGATCGGTGGTCGTCCAGGTTGCCCCGCCATTGGTGGAGTAGCGAATGGTGTAGCAGTTGGCGAGGCAGTCGGTGGGGTTGACGTTGTTATTGGTCGCAGAGTTCGCCAGGTAAAGCAACCCGGCAGGAACCTGATCGCGAATGACCAGGGGCATATTGATGCCGCCGCTGCTCAAAGTGAGGCCGGCCGCATAGGTGCTGCTCTGGTTGGCAAATGGAATGCTATAAGTAATGTCCGCATTCAGCGCCACGCTGTTTGGGCTGCCGGACTTGCTGATGGTTACTTCCGGCGCGCTGCTTTGCACCGTCGGGATGCCTGTGCCATAGTCACCGTTGAACTTTTCGTTATCGGAACCAGAAGCCACTTCCTGGTACGGGCTAATCGGCACAGAGCAGGGGCCGGTGAGTGCCAGGAAGGTGTAGCGCACCTCGCCGCGCACGCCATTGTTGTCTGGCGGCAGGTTGGTGAAGTAGAGCGGGCCACCATAAATCGGGTGCGGATTCAAATCATTGGTGTGTAAAATGAGGTTGGGCTGCCCGGCGCTGCGCGAGACGGTGAGGGCGGTGGTTGTGCGAATGAGGCGGAAGCAAGATGGGTCATAGCTGGGGTCGCCAAAGGGTTGCAGCCATGCGTTGTAATCTGGCACAAAGTCACCATCATTGTCAAACCCCTGGCGAACATTGCCCAACGTGTAGAGGACGCCGTTGGTGGTAATGACCTGCCCCGGAACGATGGTCGTGGTGTCGGTGTTGAACCAATTGCCATCGGGATTGGGCTTGATTTTGTTGGCCATGGCGGAGATTTCGTTGCGCATGGTCATGGTGTGCGAGGCGTTGTCGGTGACTGTGCCATTGTTGGCTTTTGCCCACATGTCAAAAGAGAGGGAAAGGTCATCATCTGGCTTGACGGATGAACCCCAGGTGGGGGTTGTCGTACAGGGGGTGGCAAATGCGCCGCCAGCGTTGTCGTTGGTGCAGGTGGGGTAGGTGAAGTGCCAATATTGCACTTTACATTCGCCTACGGTCAGGTCACCAATGTAGCGGGAGGCGTCGGCCGTGCCGCCAATGTGCTGGAAACTGTAAGGGCTGCCCGGATCAATGGTCCAATTGCTGTTTGCCGGATAAATGCCGGGGGTATTGGCCGCATAATTGCCAATGTAGCCATAAACATCAGTCAGGTCTTCATCGCCAGTATTGCAAAATGTACCGTAGACAGTGGCCGCGCGCGGCGCATAGGTGGAAGGGGAGGTGACGTTGGAGTCTACGACGAGGTTATAGGCGGTGTTGATGCGAACAGTGAGATTGGCGTCAGCGCGAACAGAGCGCACGGCCGTCCATAACCCAGCCCATATTACTAACCCAATGGACAGGGTTGCTAATAAACTTAAAACTCTTTTTTTCTGCTTTTGTTGAATGAATGGTTGAGAGTTCATATCCTTTACACTGCTCCTATTGCAAGAAATCGTGGCTCTTCAGGAATTCAGGGGGTTGACAGGCCCCTTCGACAAGCTCAGGGCAGGCTGTGATGCGTGACGAGTGATGCGTGACC
>JACSRF010000330.1 GCA_014879875.1 Anaerolinea sp. | reverse complement strand
TTCCAGTGAGATGTTTGCATGATGTACAAGAATTTTTAACGCAAAGGGGCAAAGGAAGAAAGGCGCAAAAGAAAAAGGTCTAGATTTACATGGAGCAGATGACTCGCTTACGCGACCAAATTAATTACCACCTTTACCGCTACCACGTCCTCGACGCCCCGGTCATCAGCGACGCCGAGTACGATGAGTTGTACCGCCAACTGGTAGAATTAGAAGCCGCCCATCCACAACTGATCACCCCGGACTCTCCCACACAGCGCGCCGGGGCGGAACCGTTGGGCGCCTTCGCCAAAGTCAGCCACCCCGCCCCCATCCTCAGCCTGGCAAATGCCTTCAGCGTGGCGGATTTACACGCCTGGCGCGCGCGCATCGGCCGCCTGCTGCCTGACTCGGACGTGGCGTTGACATTCACAGTAGAGCCAAAGCTGGATGGCCTGAGTGTGGTGCTAACTTATCGCGATGGTCTGTTTGTACAAGGAGCTACACGCGGCAACGGCGAAGTCGGCGAGGATGTGACGCCCAACCTGCGCACCCTGCGCAGCCTGCCCCAGCGCATTCCGGTGGACCCGGCCAGCGCACTCATCCCGCCGCCTTATCTGGTGGTGCGTGGAGAAGTATTCTTCCCGCTGGACAAGTTCGAGGCGTTCAACCTGTCCCGGATGGAGGCGGGCGCAGCTGCTTACATGAACCCGCGTAACGCCGCCTCCGGCTCGCTGCGCCAGTTAGATTCAACGATCACCGCCGCCCGCCCGCTCACCCTCTACGTCTATGATTTTGTCGCCTGGCAAGGGGACAACGTGCCTGACCAGCAATGGGCGCGGCTGGAACTGCTGCGCGCCTGGGGCTTCCCTGTTTCCCCGCACAACCGCCACTGCCCTGACCTGGACTGTGTAGCCATCGCTTATGAAGAATGGGCCACCTTGCGCAACAGCCTCAACTACGAAGTAGATGGCATCGTCATCAAAATCAATGACCGCCCCCTGGCCGACAGCCTCGGCTTCGTCGGCAAAGACCCGCGTGGGGCCATCGCGCTCAAATTCCCCGCCCAGGAAAAGACCACCAAACTACTGGATGTGGTGGTCAACGTTGGTCGTACCGGTGTCCTCGCCCCTGCCGCCGCCCTGGAAGCGGTGGAAATTGGCGGCGTCATCGTGCGCAACGCCACCCTGCACAACTATGACGAAATCGCCCGCAAAGACATCCGCATTGGCGACACGGTGCTGGTCAAACGGGCCGGGGAAGTTATCCCGTACATCGTCGGCCCCGTTGTGGATGTGCGCGATGGGTCAGAGCTGCCCATCCAAAAGCCGACCCACTGCCCCGCATGTGGCGAGCCGGCCGTGCAGCCCCCCGGTGAAGTCGCCATTTACTGCGATAACTCCGCCTGCCCCGCTCAGCTTGTGCGCCGCATTGAATACTTCGTCAGTCGGGGCGCCATGGACATTGAGGGTTTTGGCGGGCAAACGGCCGTTCTCCTCACGGAAAAGGGACTCATCCACGACATCGCCGACATCTACTACTTAAATAAGGAAGACCTGCACGCCCTGGAAGGCTTCAAAGACAAAAAGATAGACAACCTGCTCACCGGCATCGCCGCCAGCAAACAACGCCCGCCAGAGCGCCTGCTCGCCGCCCTCGGTATTCGCTTCGTCGGCAGTGTCGTCGCTGCCCTGCTGCTAGATGCGCTCGGTGGTATAGATGAACTGGCCGTCGCCACGCAAGAGGAGTTGGAAGCAATAGAGGGAATTGGGCCGGGCACGGCCGTTTCCATCACCACCTGGTTCGCCAATGACAACAACCGCGCTGTCCTGGAAAAACTGCGCGCCGCCGGGCTAACCTTCGCCAAAGCGCGCCCCGCCGCTGCCGACGACACGCAGCCCACCCCCCTGGCCGGTCTCACCTTCGTCATCACCGGCGCTCTGCCCACCCTCAGCCGCGACGAAGCCAAAGCGCTCATTGAGCAGCATGGCGGCAAAGTCACCGGCAGCGTCAGCAAAAACACCAGCTATCTGCTTGCCGGCGAAAACGCCGGCAGCAAACTGACCAAAGCACAGCAGCTAAACATCCCCATCCTCGATGAAGCCGCTCTGCGCCAGATGCTTTAACATGCCCAATTCTTCAAGCATGAGGTTTTAACGGCGTGCGCAACCCCTTTACACCTCAACCTGATTTTGTCTCCCCGTCGTTAAACCGACTGCGGTTAGTAGCCTTGCCTGGCGTTGATCTGCCTGACGACGTGGCTGGGCAGTTGGGCTATGACCTACTTTCAGCGGCCGCTTTGCGCCAGATGGTGCAGCCCCATGCGGCCGCTTTAGGGCTAGATGAACACGATCCACAGCTTTTACCCCGCCTCGATGCCTGCTTGCAAACGGCCGTTCCCCACCCCCGCGCCCATGACATTGCCCATCAATACGGCCGTCGCCTCGGCTGGCTGCTGCTGGCCCTGAAACAAGGCGACCCGGCCAACCGCGCCGCCCGCCCCGACTGGCAAAACGCCCATTGGGCCTGGTGGGCGCAAATTAACGCCATCTGGTTAGGTGGCGGATTGATGAGCGGCGCCCTGGGCCAATTGGCTGCCGCTGCCGCCCAAACCATCGTTCAATCCGCCGGATTTTCCACCTTTACCGTACAAGTCTCCCCCTTCGCCCGCGATTTGCCCCTACATGGCCTGGCGCGCCTGCTGCCCGCAACAGCCACCGCGGCGCTGTTGTTCGACTTTGGTCACACCCAAGTCAAACGCGCTCTTGCCCAGGCTACCCCAACCGGCCCCACCGTGACCCTCCTGCCCGCCTGCGCCGCTCCCTGCGAAGCCTACACCTACACCCCCTGGCCCACAGATACCGCCACCCAGGTTCACACCGGAATGCTCAATCTGATCGCCGAAACCTGGCAAACTGTGCCCGGTACGGCCCCGCTGCTCCTCCTGAGCATTGCCACCTACCTGTACAAAGGTCACCCTTACCCCACTCAGGCGAACACCGGCTGCTACAGCCGCTTGCAGGCATTATGCCCACACCTTGCCACCTTTTTACAGGAAACTGTCAGCGCGCGCCTTGGCGTTCCGCTAACGCTGCGTCTGGTGCATGATGGAGAGGCTGCGGCTGCGGCTGCGGCTTATGTGGGATGGCGGCATACGGCCGTCATCACCATTGGTACTTCCCTCGGCATCGGCTTCCCACCCGCAACCCTAAATGATGTATAATACGCCCATATTCGTATCGGAGGTGACTATGATCACAGAAGCAATCACCCTGACGACTGCTGACCAAGACGACATCTTACCCCCCGACTTGATACCAGATATTTCCCACCTTGTTACGGAGGATGATACGCCTGTGGACAATCTGGCTTCTGAAAAACAGATGCGCCTGCTCACCGAACCCTTGTATACATCATGGGAAGGGCCGGGAGAACAACGGCCGTTCCTCGCCGCCGCCAACGTCGGTATTTTTGCCTCCATCTACCAGCCCCCCCTCGTGCCCGACATGTTCCTCAGCCTGGACGTAACCGTCCCTGACGATTGGTGGGCAAAAGGCAAGCGCGCCTACTTCTTCTGGGAGTTCGGCAAAGCGCCTGACATCGTTATCGAAATTGTTTCTAACCGCGAAGGGGGTGAAGCTGACCGCAAGTTACGCGCTTATGCGCGCATCGGTATTCCCTATTACGTCATCTACGACCCCCAGCAGCAAATTCAGCCAGACGTACTGTGCGCCTACGCCCTCACGCCACGCCGCGAATATGAAGAAATCCCCCCTGACTTGTTTGTCGGCCTGGGACTGGGGCTGACGCTGTGGCGAGGCAGCTATGAAAATAAAGAAGAGACCTGGCTGCGCTGGCACGGCGCCGATGGTAATCTCATCCCTACCGGCGCCGAACTGTCCGCACAGGAACGCCAACGCGCCGATGCAGAACACCAACGCGCCGAAGCGGAACACCAACGCGCCGAACGGCTGGCAGCCCGCCTGCGCGCCCTGGGCATAGACCCTGACGCCGACGCCGATAACTGAACACGTTTCACCAAATACATTTCCCTTATGTCTGCTGAATTCTTCAACGTCCTTCCCCCCGACGATGCGCGAGCGCTGCTTTTTCGCCACCTCACGGCCGTTCTGCCCGCCGAGACCATCCCCGTACCAGAAGCCATAGGGCGCGTCACGGCCGTCTCCATCCACGCCCCGCACAGCCTACCCACCTTCCGCCGCAGCACCATGGACGGCTACGCCGTGCGCGCCGCCGACACCTACGGCGCGTCTGCCAGCCTGCCCGCTTTTCTGCAAGTCATCGGCGAACTTCCCATGGGCCAGACCGCCACCCTCAGCCTCACCACCGGCCAGGCGGCCCTCGTCCACACCGGCGGCATGATCCCAGAAACGGCCGATGCCGTTGTCCAGGTCGAACAGACACAGGTAATCAGTAATCAGTTATCAGTAAGCGGTAATCCGTTGTCGGTAAGCGGTGATCGGTTCAGTTTCCCTTTTGAGACCGAGGTCTTTCGCGCTGTTGCCGTTGGTCAAAACGTGCTGCAAATTGGCGAAGATGTGCGCCAGGGTGCGGAAATTTTGCCCGCCGGTCATTGGCTGCGCCCGCAAGACTTGGGCGGCCTGCTCGCCCTCGGCATCACTGAGGTCTCCGTCGTCCGCCGCCCTCATATCGGCATTCTGGCTACTGGTGATGAAGTTGTGCCGCCCGCGCAAACGGCCGTTCCCGGCCAGATTCGTGACATCAACAGCTATACCATTGGCGGCCAGGTACAACAAGCCGGCGGCGTCCCCATCTACGGCGGCATCATCCCCGATGACTTCACCGCCCTCCAAACGGCCGCCGCCCACCTGCTTGCCCAAACCGACATGCTCATCATGTCCGCCGGCTCCTCCGTCAGCATCCGCGACATGACCGTCGAAGTCATAGAGGGCCTGGGCGAACCCGGCGTGCTGCTGCACGGCGTCGCCACCCGCCCCGGCAAGCCAACCATCGTCGGCGTCGTCAACGGCAAACCGGTACTCGGTCTCCCCGGCAATCCCGTCTCCGCCATGATCCAGTTCGACATGTTTGGCGTGCCCGCCATTTATCGCTTACAAGGGGTAGTTAATGCGCCACGACGCGGCCAGGTATGGGCTATCCTGACCCAAAACATTGCCAGCGAAAGCGGCCGTGAAGATTACGTGCCCGCCCGCCTATCCGATGGGCCAGACGGTCTGCTTGCCACCCCCGTTTTCGGCAAAAGCAACCTCATCTACACGCTCGTCAATGCTGACGGCCTGATCAAAATTCCCCTCAACAAAGGTGGCCTGCTCACCGGTGAATGGGTTGAGGTGCGTCTCTTCTAATGCCAGTAACCAGAACCCAGTAAGCCGTATACCGATTACACGGAAGATTGGACAAATCTTCTGAGATTTGTCCAATCTAAACGTGTAAATTATTCAAATCTCGTTATAAAGCATTCGCAATCGCCTTCCCCATCTCCTGTGTACTCGCTTTACCGCCAATATCGCGCGTGCGCGGCCCTTCGTGCAATACCGTTTCAATGGCGTGGACGACTGCGGCGGCCGCCTCTTTGTGTCCCAGATGTTCCAACATCATCGCCCCCGACCAGATCTGGCCGATGGGGTTGGCGATGTTTTGCCCATAAATGTCGGGCGCGGAACCATGCACCGGCTCAAACATGGAAGGAAACTCCCGTTCCGGGTTAAGGTTCGCCGATGGGGCAATGGCAATCGTGCCTGTGCAGGCCGGCCCCAGGTCAGAGAGAATATCGCCAAATAGATTAGAGGCCACCACCACGTCAAACCAATCAGGATTACGGACAAAATGCGCCGTGAGGATGTCAATGTGATACTGGTCTGTGCGCACGTCAGGGTATTCTGCGGCCATCGCTTTGGCCCGTTCGTCCCAATAGGGCATGGAGATGAAGACGCCATTGGATTTGGTAGCCCAGGTAAGGTGCTTCTGCGGCCGCGTGCGCGCCATCTCGAAAGCGTAACGCAAAATGCGATCCACCCCACGGCGCGTAAAGATGCTTTCTTGTATCACCAACTCCTGCTCCGTTCCCTCAAAGATACGGCCGCCCAGCGTAGAATACTCCCCCTCCGTATTCTCGCGCACGACGACAAAATCAATATCGCCCGTTTCATGCCCACGCAAGGGTGATTGGATACCGGGCATCAGACGCACAGGACGAATATTCGCGTACTGCTGAAAATGACGACGAATGGGGATCAGCAGCCCCCACAGCGAAATATGGTCGGGCACGCCGGGAAAACCCACCGCCCCCAGGAAGATGGCGTCATGGTGGCGAATTTGTTCCAGACCATCTTCGGGCATCATGCGTCCGGTTTTAAGATAGTAGTCACAGCTCCAGGGAAATTCATCCCACTGAAATGCAAGGTCAAATTTTGCGCCCGCGGCCTCTAGCACACGAATGCCTTCGGGAACCACTTCCTTGCCAATGCCATCACCGGGAATAACTGCAATTTTGTATTTGTTCATGCTTTTCTCCTCAGTACAAAGTAGCGCAATTTGGCAAATCGCGTTACAGCTTCTCATTCATGGTGGCGCGCCTCATCCCCTCTCTCCATCTTTTCCGCAAAGGGGGTAAGCATGAGGCCCTCCATAATGGGAGATTCAACAGCAGCCTGCGCCGAATGGGTCGGCAAACTCAGCGCCGGTTCCAGTGAAGTGGCTGCTGTCGGTTCATTGTCCACCGTTGCCCCCAACGCCGCAATCGCCTTATCCGCGCTCCAAAAGACGTGATCTGCGCCTAACTCCGCCAGCACGCCGGCCCGTTCCAGCAGCAATTGTACCCGATCATCCATGGACGTAAGCAGCACATCACCGCCGCCCCGACGCTGGCGGTGCAGCAGTTCACGCACCACTTCCACCCCGGTAGCGTCAACGAGCGGCACACCCCGTATAGATAAAATCAGGGTTGCGGCTGGCGTGTCGTGGCTTTCCACAAATTCCAACAAGCGGCGCGCAGCGGCAAAGAAAAGGGGACCGCTGAGATAATAGACGGCTACATCCTGTCCCGGATGTACAAACTGCTCTCCCAAACCGGTTAATCGTTCCACCTCCACCGGTTTACGCGAGATGCGCAGTTCACTCATCTGCGCCATAAAAATGAGCGTGCTGATCCCAAAGCCAATCAAAATAGCCTGCGTCAGGTCCAACACAACCGTCGCCGTCAGGGTGATGATGAAGGCAATGACCGCATGTTTCAGGCGATGGCTGAAGTAAAAGCGAATGGTGTGCCACTCATTCATGCGCCAGGCCGTTACGAGCAGCACGCCGGCCAGCGCGGCCAACGGCACGCGCCCAATGATTCCGGCTAACAGCAGCGCCGCCAACAGCAGCGCCACCCCATGTAAAATAGGCGTCAGGCGCGTCACGCCGCCGCTTTTGATGTTGACGCTGGTGCGGGCAATGGCGGCCGTCGCCGGAACGCCGCCAAACAGGGGGATGACGATATTACCAACCCCCTGCGCGATCAATTCCAGGTTGTTATTGAGGCGAATACCGGTCATGTTGCCCGCCACCGCCCCACACAGGAGGCTTTCAATGGCTCCCAGGGCAGCAATGGACATGGCCGGTACGATCAGGTCCTGGAAGTCGGCCCAGGGAATCTGGCTGAAGGTGAGCCGATTTTCCAGCAAAATGGTACGGGGAATCAAACCGATCACCGGGACTTCCCAGCGGGTCAGCACGACCACCAAGGTCGCCAGGATGATCCCGACCAGTGAACCAGGGAGCCGCTGCCCAAATTTGAAGCGGGGCCAGACGAGCATGGTCGCCATGACCAATAAAGCCAGCAGTATCGCTTCTGGGTTCGGCGAGACGCCATGTTCGGCATAGTAGCGCATCTTTTCAATCACGCTTTCGGCCGCCGGCGTTTTGATGCCCAGGAAATTATCAATTTGCCCCAGGGCGATGATGATGGCGATGCCACTGGTAAAGCCGGAGATGACGGGTGCGGGAATGAGGGCGACGACGCGCCCCAGGCGGAAGATGCCCAGCAAGGTGAGCATGATTCCGGCCAGCAGCGCGGCAAACCACATGCCTTGTAAACCATAACGGCTGACGAGGACAATCAACACGGCCGACATAGCCCCGGTAGGCCCTGAAATCTGGTAGGGCGCCCCGCCCAACAAACCGATGATGACGCCGGCGAGAACGGCCGTTACCAACCCCGCCGCCGCATCTGCTCCTGAAGCTACTCCAAACGCCAGCGCCAGGGGCAGCGCCACAGCGGCCACAGTTATGCCCGCCAACACATCTTTTTGCATTGTGGCCCGGTTATAACCGGCAAATTCACGCCGCCACATACGCAGCCATTCTTGAATCATGATGAGTCCCTCTTTTCGTGGATAGGATTTTTGGCGCCCGGCACGCTGTCCAAAAAAAAGACATGCCACAAGCATGTCATCTCTTATCAGATTGGGCATCTGTCGGTTCGTCGTCCTTGTCATTTTATGCCCATCAGGGCTGCAAGGCAACAAGTTATACTGGCGAAGGGAGCGCCGGTTTCGACAAGCTCAACCGGCAAGGTAAGCGGTTACGCTGCATTTCTGGCGGCCGGGTTGATTGTGCTGTTTTTTGTGGATGAGAAAAAAGCGCGATTGGCGTCAGGTCAACTTAACCCTGGATAAGCAGGCATCTGGAGAACCCAGGCTTTTGAGAAAAGCCTGGGTTCTGAACACGTACACTCTAAACAAGTTCTGGTTTTTCGTTTGCCAGATAATCAAGAAAATCAGTAACGGTGAGGATACCCACCAGTTTATCATCTTTGACTACCGGTAAACCGCCAAATTTGTAAATGCTGAGCATTTCGGCAGCGCGATAAGCTGGTGTGTCTGGGGAAACGGTGATCGGGTTCGGCGTCATACAGCTTTCGGCCGTTACCTTGTTTAATAATTCCTCATCTTGCCAACGGCCGTGTAAGATGATAGGCGAGTTCATGACCAGTCGCACATCTCGATCTGTGACAATGCCTACTAACTTTTCATCTTGCAGAACCGGTAAGTGGCGGCACCCCTCGCTTTTCATCACTTCAATAATGTGACGAAGCGGGGTGTCGAGACTGATTGTTTGTGGATTGACGGTCATTAGATCGCTCACTGTCAACATAGCTTCTCTCCTATCTTGTACCATGCATATATTCAGTTTACCCGATTTGCCATCGTTTTCGTGGTGGCAAATGTCATGGTTGTGGGATGACTTTTATCGCAGATTTTATCCGTTCAGACACCCAGGCGTTTTATTCGAGGCGTCGTTGTGCAAAAGTCGCCGATTTTAAGCGCCTATCGCCTCTGGGCGCAAGCGGTTATTTCTGAATGACAATAATCACACGCATCGGGTGACATTCGTTACTGGAAACCATGATAAGAGCACCTTACACTTATGTCTATACACGAGGCGCCATGGAGCCAGCAACACAACAACTCGGGTTTTATTCTTACTATGGAGTAAGGGCGGGTTTGAAACTCGCTTCTACCTAAAGGACAGCATTACTATGCTGTTCCCAAACTTGCAATCTCATGAAAAAAATTCGTCTGCTGATTATAGAAGAACATGCTGCGGTGCGACGAGCGCTTGAGATTCGGTTGCGATCAGCAACAAGAATTGAACTGCTGACGACGACAGACGATTTAAGCGTCGGCCGTCAGGCTGTTCACCAATCTCAACCCGATGTGGTTCTATTGGGTTGCAAAGGCAGTCGCAATGAGAAGCTGTTTTCCCTGATAGAAGCGGTACGTGAAATGGTTGAGCGGCAAACGGCCGTCATTGCCCTCGCTTCTTACGCAGATGAAGTGGAACGCGAGATGCTGCTGCAAGCTGGTGTTTCTCGCTATCTGCTTAAAGATATTAATTCACCACAGTTGATCAATGAGATTGAATCTATTGCGCAGCGACAGTATAACCCGCGTTGTTTCTATCCGGCTGATTACTTGTTTTCCCCCGGAAGTGGATATGGACAAACGAAGGCATAGATGGCGTCACGCCTGGCGGCAGGCAAGAAGCCATTTCTCGTCAATATCAATCTGTTTCTCTGTCATAGCTTCTTCCTTGCCCCCGCTGAATCACCCGCCAGCCTGCCCAGGCTAACAGGCTCATTAAACCCCAAACGCAGCAGTGGAACGGCCGTCTCACATCAGCTACAATAGCATCAAATTCCCACAAGGAGATTGAGTGTGACCACATTATACGGCTTTACCGGTAAAATCCTGCACGTTAACCTGACCACGCACACCATCGAAATTGAAGAACCAGAGGAAACATTCTACCGCCAATACCCCGGCGGCAGCCTGCTCGGCCTCTACTACCTGTGGCAGTTCACGCCCCAAGGGGCCAGCGCGCTAGGCCCAGAGAACACCCTGACATTGGCCTGCAGCGCCCCCACCGGCCTGCCCATCAGCGGGCAAAGCCGCGCCACCGCCACCTGCAAATCTCCCAGCAGCGGCGGCGTGGCTGACAGCCAGGCCGGCGGCTTCTGGCCGGCCGAGCTAAAGTTCGCCGGGTTTGACGCCATCGTGCTGCGCGGCGCATCAGCCACGCCCGTCTACCTGTGGGTTCACGACGGCCAGGCAGAGCTGCGCGACGCCGACCACCTGTGGGGCAAAACGACCCTGGACGTGGACAATTTGCTCAAGGAAGAGTTAGGCGACAAGCAGGTAGAAATCGCCCAAATCGGCCCGGCGGGGGAAAAGCTGGCGAATTTCGCGGCGATCATGAACATGAGCAACCGCGCCTGGGGGCGCACCGGCGTCGGCGCGGTGATGGGCAGCAAGAAGCTGAAAGCCATTGTCGTGCGTGGGACGAGCAAGGTGATGGCGGCGGATAAAACGGCCGTCGCTACCCTGGCCAAAAAAGGCGCGCAGGTCTTCCCCACCACCATGGACAGCTTCGGCCGGTATGGCACGGCCAATACGGTGATGGCGAATAATAACGGCGGGGGCCTACCCACGCGCAACTGGAACAGCGGCGTCATGCCGCTGGAACAGGCGGAAAAAATCAGCGGCGAACGCCTCTACGATGAACTGCTGCGCGGCGCGGCCACGGGTAAACAAGACCGGCAAGGCCGCGACACCTGCTACGCCTGCGTCGTGCGCTGCAAGCGCGTCGTCGAATCCGAATGGCGCAACAACCCCATCATCCCCGAATATGGCGGGCCAGAATACGAAACCCTGGCGACCTTCGGCTCTTACTGTGGCGTAGACGACCTGCACGCCATCACCTACGCCAATCAGCTTTGCAACGAATATGGCGTAGACACCATCTCCTGCGGCGCGACCATTGCCTGGGCGATGGAATGTTTTGAAAATGGCCTATTTACCCTGGAAGATACCGACGGCATTGACCTGCGCTTTGGCAATGCGGAGGCGATGATCGCCATGCTGCAAAAAACCTTGCTGCGCGAAGGCTTTGGCAACTACCTGGCCGAAGGGTCGGCAAAAGCGGCCGATTTGCTGGAAAAGGGGCATGATTACCTGCTGACGGTGAAAGGGCAGGAACTGCCAGCGCACATGCCGCACGTCAAGCGCAGCCTCGGCCTGATCTACGCCGTCAACCCGTTTGGCGCCGACCATGAATCCTCCGAACACGACCCGATGTACCACCCGAAACCTTATGAAAAGTTTTATCACAAAGGGCTGGCGCAACTTGGTCTGACACGGCCGCAGCCCACCCAGGTCCTCAATGAGGAAAAGGTAGAATTCGCGCTGCAAACCCAATACAATATCAGCGCCAAGGATACGCTGGGGCTGTGCAATTTTGTCTTTGGCGCAACCTGGCAGTTGTACAACGAACCGCAAGATATAGCCGACTTGCTGACGGCGGCGACCGGTTGGGATGTGGACGTGGCCGAGATTCAGCGCATTGGGCAGCGGCGCGTCAACCTCATGCGCGCCTTTAATGCCCGCGAAGGGTTAACCCGCGCCGATGACACGCTGCCGCAAAAGTTGTTCAAGAAGGGGTTGGTAGGCGGCCGTTCTGATGGCATCATCCTCGATGAAGCGGAACTGGCAGCCGGGCTGGACATGTACCATGCGCAAGCGGGATGGGATGCAACAACGGGGACGCCTACACGGGAAACATTGACACAGCTTGGTCTGGACTGGGTAGCTGATGCGTTGGCGTCGGTGAGCAATAATCGGTGAACCATGAAAATCAAAACACAACCTTTGTTGGGTGCAGCCGCGTTCGGGGTCTTTCTCCTCATGCTGTATTATCTGGTTTCGGCCGTTATCAGTTATCGCATGGTGCAAAACCTGCTCGCTTCCGGCATGTTCGACCCGGCCATGTTGAACAGCCCCAACCCACCCATTGAACTGGCGAACGATCCCATCGAATTCATGCTTGGCATCTCCAGCGAGAATCTCGCCATCTTCAGCGCGCTGGCCGGGCTGGCGACCTGCCTGGTGTGGCTGGGCGCGGGCGTGGGGTCTGGGGCCATTTACGCGGCGCTGCACCACCGGCAAGAGCCGCTGATCGAGACGCCCATCTCAGGAGGCGCGGTCGCCGGCGCGCTGGCCTACGTCATTGGCACGTTGTTGGGCAGTTTGGTCAGCATGATCGCCTTTGTGCCACTGTGGCAGGAGACGACCCGGCTGTTTACCACGTTGAGCCAGCAAAGCGGCGGCATGCCCCCCGGTATGCCGGCGCAAATGATCACAATCTGGGGAATCAGCATTGTGATGGGGCTGCTGTGCTCAACCTTGTTTTGGGGCGGCATGGGCGCCGTGATGGGCGCCCTGGGCAGCGCAGTGGGCAAAGCGATTGTGACGCGCTAGCAGACTGGGGATGGATATAGAATATATCTGGTTCTAGCGTTTTTTATGGCTGATGGTTATAAGAACTTATTACAAAGGTACAAAGAAACAAAGGGACAAAGAGTCTCTTTGTTTCTTTGTTTCTTTGTACCTTTGTTTCTTTGTAATAAATTCTTTGGTTCTAACGATATGCGTTACCCAGTTGTCATTCATAAAGACCCCGAAAGTGATTATGGCGTTACCGTGCCCGATTTACCCGGCTGCTTTAGCATCGAACCTTGTTAATTTAGGCTGATCTTGCAGCTTGTGCATTCTATTTTGTAGTCCAGTCATCGCCCATCCGTGCAACGCCTCCCCTAAACCTACGCTATAATAACTGTATCATTAACAAAGCGTGAGTCTACAGATCACGCCTGTAGCGCAAACTTTCCAGTTTGCGCGGGCGAACTGGAAAGTTCGCCCTACATTTACACAGGAGCGATTTATGTCCCCCAAACGAGCGATCACCCTGTTACTGCTTGTCTTCTTGTTCATTCTCACCGTGAGTTGCCGCAAAGAAGAAGAAGCCACACCTACCCCGGAAAGGGCAACGGCAACGGCCGTCGCTGCCCAACCTACCGCCACGCCCCAACCCACCCGCGTCGGCCTCGGCCTCGTCTCCCTGGACGATACCGCGCCCCTCGCCCCGGCCATCATCGGCCAAAACCCGGCATTGGGCGAGGAAGCGGCGCTCGACGACGTTTTTGAGATTTACTTCGACCAGCCCATGGACGAAACGGCCACCGCCAACGCCCTGCAAATCCTCAACGACGCCGGGCAGGCCATCGAAGGTGAAATTAGCTGGCCGCAGCCGCGCATCCTGCAATTCAAGCCCAGCGCCCGCCTCAAACCGGGCAGCAGCTACCAGGCAGTGTTGGGGACAACGGCCGTTACCGCCAGCGGCCAATCCCTCCTCGAAGGACTCACCCTCACCTTCTACACCATCGGCGACCTCAGCGTTAGCCAGGTCTCCCCCGTCGCCAACGTCAGCGAAGTTGCCATAGACTCCGCCATCACCGTCATCTTCAACCGCCCCGTCATCCCCCTGCAAATCAGCCAGGAAGGGTTGCAAGAGAGCGCCCAATCGTCAAGCGCCAATCCACAATCGTCAATCCTCACCTTCACGCCTCCCCTCCCCGGTTCTGGCGAATGGATCAACACCTCCGTCTACATCTTCCGCCCCGACCTGGCGCTCATCGGCAGCACAACCTACACGGCGCAGGTCAATGCAACGGCCGTCAACGACCTCAGCGCCACCGGGGCGCTCATGGACAGTGACTATGCCTGGCAGTTCACCACCACCGCCCCCACCTACCGCTACCTGAACCTGCCCGACCTCACCAACTACCCCAACAACGATTACAAATATTTGCCGCTGGACCAGCCCATCCAGGTCGTTTTTACACAGCCGATGGACCGGGCCAACACGGAAACGGCCGTTACCTTCACGAGCGACGATGGCGACACCCCAGCCTACGCCCTCGGCTGGGACGAAACCAACACCACCCTCACCCTCACCCCCACCGAATTGTTAGACATGGGGACCTGGTACAACTTCAGCCTCAGCAACAGCGCCGAATCCGCCACCGGCGGGACGTTACGCCGGGGCCTCACCTGGCGCGCCAAAACCTACCTGGAACCACAAATCTTCTTCACCGACCCGGCCGACGGCGAAACCCAGGCCAGCTTCTACAGCTCCTTCCAAATCCAGTTCACCTCCCCCATGAGCCTCAACAGCCTCAAGGAGCGGGTCATCTTCAACCCGCCGTTGGCAAACGAAGGCATTTACAGCCAATGGGATTGGAGCTACCGCTTCTACGGCCTCAAACCCTCCACCAGCTACACCGTCCAAATCCTGCCCGGCATGACCGACATCTACGGCCACGCCATCAACGAAGGGCAAACCATCCGCTTCACCACCGCCCCTTACGCCCCGCTCGCCTACTTCAACTTCCCCGGCCGCCTCGGCGTCTACCGCCAAAATGGCTCCACCGCCGCCTGGGTTAGCTACCGCAACGTCAACAGCCTCGATGTCAGCCTCTACAACATTAACAGTGAACAGTTTAGCAGCTTACTCTATGGCGGCCTGGTAGACGTCAACTTCACGCCGCCCGCCGCGCAGCTAGTCTGGGAACAAAGCGTCCCCGCCACTGCCCAACGCAACAGCACCGGCTACAAACGGTTCGACATGCTTGACGCCAATGGCGATCCACTCCCCCCCGGCCTCTACTTCATGACCCTCGACTCGCCCCAGGTGCGCCACGACGCCACCCACCTGCAAGCGCAGCCGCTCGTCGTCGCCACCGCCAACCTGACGCTGAAAACGACGGCCAGCGAGGCGCTCGTCTGGCTTACCGGCCTGGACAGCGGCGCGCCCGTCGCCGACGTGCCCGTGACCCTGTATGACCGCAGTTTCAAGAGGGTCGCCAGCGGCGTCACGGACAGCGACGGCCTCATTTATTGGGACGACCTGCCCTTGAGCGTCAATTACGACAGCCGTTACTACGCCATCACCGACGCGCCCGACGTGTACGGCGTCGCCATTAGCGGCTGGAGCGATGGCGTCAATCCCTACGATTTCGGCATCAGCACCGATTATTACCTGCGCCCCAACGAGCCGACTGCCTACGTCTACACCGACCGCCCCGTTTACCGCCCCGGTCAGCCCGTCTCCTTCAAAGGCGTCATCCGCACCAACGACGACCTGGCCTACAGCCTGCCCGCCTACGAGGAAGCGCTGGTGACGATTCGCTCTTACCAGGGCACGGTTTTTAACGAAACGCTGCCCCTGTCTGAGTTTGGCTCCTTCACCGGGCAAATGACGTTGGATGGCGAAGCGACGTTGGGCAGCTACTTTATCAATGTGAAGATGAACGGCCGTGACATTGGCAGCGGCTATTTTGACGTGGCCGAATACCGCAAGCCGACCTTCCAGGTCAACGTCGCCGCCGACAAAGCCGACGTCGCCGCCGGCGAGACGATCAACGTCACCATAGACGCCACCTTCTTCTCCGGCGGCGCGGTGGTCAATGGCGACGTGGAATGGGTGGTGCGCAGCAGCGACTACACCTTCGCCCCTGGCGGCAATTTTGCCCGCTACAGCTTCAGCAGCCCCACGCGCGACACCGGCTACTACTACGATTACTACTATGGCGGCTACGATGGCTACTATGGCAGCCTGATCGCCTCCGGCGCGGGCAAAACAGACGGCCGCGGCCAATTGACCATCGCCATCCCCGCCGACCTCAGCAGCGACAGCGGCAGCCGCACCTTCACCATCGAAGCGACGGTGACAGACATCGCCAGCAATCAGGTCAGCGGCCGTACCGGCGTCACCGTCCACCGCAGCCTCATCTACCCCGGCATCCACGCCGACCGTTACGTGGGCGAAGTGGGCAAAGAGATGAACTTCGACCTGGCTGTACTTGATTGGGATGGCGCGCCCAGCGCCAACCAGCCCCTCGACGTGGCGATTGTGGAGCGGCGTTGGTACAGCGTGCAGGAGGAAAACGAAAGCGGCCAGGTCATCTGGCGCAGCAGCGTGGAGGAGATTCCCGTCACCGAATTGACGGCGACGACCGGGAGCGACGGCCGTGCCACCCTCCCCTTCACTCCCCCCAACGGCGGCGTCTTCCGCGCTTATGCCCGCCTGCGCGACAGCGCCGGCAACGAAGCCGTCGCCTCCACCTACCTCTGGGCCAGCGGCGGCGATTACGTCTCCTGGCGACGCGGCAACGACCACAGCTTCGACCTCATCGCCGACGCCGACAGCTACCAACCGGGCGACACGGCCGAAATCCTGATCGCCTCCCCCTTCCAGGGCGAAGCGTATGCCCTCGTCACCGTTGAACGCGGTCACATCAAAAGCTACGAAACCATCCGCCTGACGACAAACTCGACTATCTACCATCTGCCCATCACCGGCGGCATGGCCCCCAACATCTTCATCAGCGTCATGGTCATGAAAGGGGTAGACGAGACCAACCCCGCGCCCGATTTCAAAGTGGGCATGGCGCAGTTCACCGTGGAGCGCGAAGAGCAAGAACTGACCATTGACATCATCCCCGACCGCGAAATCGTCGGGCCGGGCGATACGGTGGCGTACACCATCCGCGTGCGCGACCACAACGGCCGTCCCGTAGACGCCGAAGTGTCGCTGGCCCTGGCCGACCTGGCCGCCCTGGCCATCGCCGCGCCCAACAGCCAGCACATCCTCGACTTCTTCTACTCGCAGCGCTGGCTGAGCGTGAACACGGCGCTGCTGCTGACGCGCAACATGGACGCCTTCAACCAGGAGTTGGAGGAACAGATCAAAGGCGGCGGCGGTGGCAATGGCGATTATGGCGTCCTCACCATCCGCGAAGATTTCCCGGACACGGCGTATTGGGCCGGGCAGGTACAAACCGGGCCAGATGGCGAAGCGACCATCTCCGTGACGCTGCCGGATAACCTGACCACCTGGCGCATGGACGCCCGCGCCATTACGCAGGATACGCTGGTGGGGCAGGCGACAAAGGACATCCAAAGCACCAAGCCGGTGCTGGTCAGCCCGGTCACGCCCCGCTTCTTTGTGGTGGGGGATCAGGCGCAGGTGGGCACGGCCGTTCACAACAACAGCGACCAGGCCATCGCCGCCACCGTCACCCTGCAAGCAGAAGGGGTTGTGCTGCACAGCCCCGGTACGCAAAGCGTCACCATCCCGCCTAAACAGCAGGCCGTCGTCTACTGGAACGTGCGCGTCAACGATGTGGCGCGCGTGGATTTCGTGTTCAGCGTCAACGCCGGGGAGTACAGCGACGCCAGCCGCCCCACGTTGGGCACGCTGCCGGGGCAAGGCATCCCCGTCTACAGATATGAAGTCCCGGAGACGGTGGGCACGTCCGGCCAGCTCACCGAGGGGGGCGCGGTGGTCGAATCCGTCGCCCTGCCCATTTTGCCCGGCTACACCCCCAGCCAGGGCGAGCTGACCATCGAATTGGCCCCGTCGCTGGTGGCCGCCATGACCGAAGGGCTGGATTACCTGGAACATTACGTCTACGAATGCACCGAGCAGGTCGTCTCCAAATTCCTGCCCAATGTGCTGACGACGAACGCGCTGCAAGCGGCCGGCCTCAGCGACCCGGAATTGGAGCGCAACCTACAAACGCAGGTGAACATCGCCCTGCAAAAGCTGTACAGCCGCCAGCGACCCGACGGCGGCTGGCCCTGGTGGGATGGCGCGAAAAGCAACACGCTCGTCACCGCTTACGTGGTGCAGGCGTTGGTGGAGGCGCGCGACGCCGGGTACGAGGTGCGTCCGCCCGTCTTGGACAATGGGCTGCGCTACCTGCGGACTAATTTGCCTAATGTGGATGATGTGAGCGGCCGTTACAAACTCAACCGGCAGGCGTATCTGGTGTACGTCCTCGCCCGCGCCGGGGAACCGAACGCCAGGGAAATAGATCGGCTCTACAACGGCCGTGAAGGGCTAGACCTGTCGGCGCGCGGCTATCTGGCGCAGGCCATTTACCTCATGGACGACGCCGACCCGCGCCTGGAAACAATGGCCGCCGACTTCATCACCACCGCCATCTTCTCCGCCAGCGGCGTGCATTGGGAAGAGGCGGCGCGCGATTATTGGAATTGGGGATCGGACACGCGCACGACGGCGATCCTGCTGGATACGTTGATCAAGTTGCAGCCCGACAGCCCCCTCGTCGCCAATGCCGTGCGCTGGCTGATGGATAATCGGGTAAACGGCCGTTGGGCCACCACCCAAGAAACAGCCTGGACGTTGATGTCTCTCACCGACTGGATCGTCATCTCCGGCGAATTACAGCCCGACTACCAATATGAAGTCGCCTTCAACGGGGCGCTGCTGACCACAGCCGCTGTCACCGCCGCCACCGTGCGCGACACCGTTACCTTGCAGCAAGACATCACCACCTTGCTTACCGACGACCTGAACCGGCTGGCGCTGGGGCGCACTGACGGCCCCGGCAACCTCTATTACACGGCGCACATGAACATCTACCTGCCGGTGGAGGAGTTACGGCCGTTGGACAAAGGGATCATCCTCTCGCGCAGCTACTACGACCCGGACGACCGCAGCGCGCCGATCACGGCAGCAGAACTGGGCGACATCTTCCTGGCGCGGCTGACCATCGTCGTGCCCAATACGCTGCATTACGCCTTGATCGAAGATTTCCTGCCGGCCGGGCTGGAGGCGGTAGACACATCGCTGCTCACCAGCCAGCAGCAAGGCGCGCCGGAACGGTACGAGGCGGATGATTTCTGGCGGCGCGGCTATGGCTGGTGGTACTTTGACCACGTGGAACTGCGCGACGAAAAGGTGGTCATCTCCGCCAATTACCTGCCCGCCGGGACGTATGAGTACGTCTACCTGGTGCGCGCCAGCACGTTGGGCGAGTTCCGGGTCATCCCGCCGGTCGGCCAGGAGTTTTACTTCCCCGAAGTGTACGGCCGTGGCGCGGGCATGATCTTCACCGTCCACCCGCAGGGCGCGCTGCCCGCCAAAGAGCCAGAAACGACGGCTGATGAACCCATCACAACCGACGAAGAACCCGTCACAACCGACGATGAACCTGTTGCTGCCGAACCAGCGCCGATCATCATCGGTCAATCGGCCAACGGCAGCGACATCACGGCGACGCGCATTGGGACAGGGGAAACGGCCGTGCTGCTCATCGGGGGCATCCACGCCGGTTTTGCCCCGTCCACCGTGGCCGTTGCGCAGCAAGCCATTGACCATTTCACCCAATTCAGCGACACGCTGCCCGCAAATGTGTCGCTGTACATCATCCCCACCCTGAACCCGGACAGTGTGGACGGGGGCGTGGAGAGCGCAGACGGCCGTCTCAACGGCAACGGCGTAGACCTGAACCGCAACTGGGGCTGCAATTGGGCGGCGGCGGCGACGTGGCGCGACCAGGCCATCAGCGGGGGCACGGCCGCTTTCTCGGAGCCGGAAACGGCCGCCCTGCGCGACTTCATTTTGGCGATCAAACCGACGGCCGTCATCCTCTTTGCGGCGCGGGGGCAGATTGTCGTGCCCGGCGTTTGTGATGGCGTCTCCATCTCTGAGGAACTGGCGGGCGTGTATGCGACAGCGGCCGGGTATGAGGCGGGGATCATCAGCGTGAGCAGCGTCACCGGCGACCTCACCGATTGGCTGGACAGCCAGGGCATCCCGGCGATCACGCCGCTGCTGGCCGACTACGAGACCCTGGATTGGGAGGTGAATCTGGCGGGGGTGGTGGCGGTGGTGACGGCCGTTGGCGCCAACCGGTGATCACGCCAGATTGACCGCAGCCAGGGCGAGGCAAGCGGAGACAATGCCGTTTGCTACATGAGAATTATACCCGCTTGCCTCGCCCCTACCCCTGCACGGTGCGAATATCACACCCTGCTTCCAGGAGGTGGGCAGCCACCTGTCCGGCAACGGCCAGATGAGCAATTTGTTAATCTTTTCCAATCTAAACTGCTACAATGACGCTGGTCGTGGGGGAAGGCGGCAGCGGTTATCGGGTAATCCCCAGGCTTAAATTCCAAAGAGAAGGGTTGCGGCGGAGTGCGGCTTCGTTCAACCGAGCATTCAATGAATGCCGCATTCAACGAATGCGGCATTCGTAGAATGCCATTATGCGGCGGTTCAGCAGACTCCGCGCCGCATGAATCCTTACTTCGTTAGGCGGGGAAACCTCGCTATTGCACCTTGACAACAGTAGCAATAATGATACCATTTTTGCATGGCCTCTATCGAAAGCATTGTGGTAGAGATGCGACGCAACCCACAAGGGATTCGGTTCAAGGATCTTTGCAAGGTCTGTGATTTCTACTTTGGCGAACCCCGACAAAAAGGTAGCAGTCATCACATTTACAGAACCCCCTGGTCAGGCGATCCGCGGGTGAACATCCAAAACCACAAAGGAATGGCAAAGGTTTATCAGGTACGTCAGGTGTTAAAAGCTATCGAACGGTTGGAGGTGCAACATGGTTCTGGAGAATGATCGCTATACCTACCGTGTCATCTGGTCAGAGGAGGACGAAGAATATATCGGCCTTTGTACTGAGTTTGCGAGTCTCAGTTGGCTGGCTGATACGCCGGAAGAAGCCTTGACGGGTATTCGCCAGGTTGTCTCGGCAGTGGTGGTTGACTTGAAGGCAAACAATGAATCTGTGCCTGACCCTCTAATGACCAAGCAATATAGTGGCAAGTTCATGGTACGTATTCCGCCTGAAGTGCATAGGCGGTTAGCAATCGAAGCTACAGAGGCTGGCATCAGTCTCAACCGACTTGCCAGTGCCAAGCTAAGTCAATAAGGAGAGTGGAGTAGCAACTTGTGGGTAAAAACATCCTTTGATAAAACCGCCTAACACGAGTTGTTGCGAGCCGTTCGCTCGCAACAATGTCTAGCGACATTGGGGATGAGCGGTGAAGTATTCAGGTTAACATAGGCGTTTGCCCGATGTTAGCCTACGTTGGTCGTCTGGCACACGAGCGGCGGAGTGCAAGGGTGTAACGAGGATAAGCTGCTAGCCGAAAGCGGCGACGCCTCTAGCAGGTGACTCTGTCTGGTTTCTACCGGCTACGTATGAGGGACACGGCGTAGAGTACCATCCTAAGGATTCGTTCAAAATTAACCTGGGTGGCGAATGCCGCATTCGTAGAATGCCATTATGCGGCGGTTCAGCAGACTCCGCGCCGCATGAATCCTTACTTCGTTAGCCTGACAGTGAGTTAGTCGCACTGTCAGAAAAAAGGAGTTTAGAATGTCTCAAGCCAGTTATAAAAGAAGTCGCGTTCGTCCAAAGAACAAGAAGAAGCAAACCAATTTTCTCAATCGCAATTGGATAGCCCTTTTACTCATCCTCGTTGTCTTAGCGGTTGGGGTTGCGTTTGTTGCTAATCGCTCATCAGATGCTACTCGAACAGTCAATGCAGAAAACGCGCCAGCCGCATCTTCAAATTCTGAAAATCCATACGCAGGTATTCTGGGGCCGAATGATTGGACGGAGGAAACAGAAGTCCAAATTTACAATCGCCGCAATGGTCAATGGGAAGATGCAGTCTTTGGTGATGTTGGAAATGATATGGAGTTCATCGTTGGCGATTATGTTTATGCCACGACGGAACAGGGCTACTTTTTCCTCAAGTCTGAAATTGACATCAGTAAATTAGGGGAAGCAGATCGGCCGTTTGATCCTGACAATTGGCGTGTTCCAGAAGCCGATGATGTTGTTTTCTTATTCAAGAGCGTGGATGGCTCTCAACAAAAGGGACATTGGCTATTCACATACGTCAAGCCAGGAAGCGAAATTGTCTTCCAAGGTAAGGTATGGCGACTAGAATACGACATTGCAAATGATGAAATAGGTGTAGTTGATACGGGGAATGTGTTTGCGCGGGTAACTCAAACCCACGTCAATTTCCACGAAGACGATGTATTAGCCCTCACTGTCAAGTTTGATTCATGCGGAAAGACCGACATCATCACGGGTTCAGAAGAACATCCCTTTTATGTCCTTGATGTTGAAGATTACATTCCGATGGTTGATTTGCAACCAGACATGCGCCTCAAGACCGATAATGGTTCATTGGCAACAGTCGTTGAGTTAAAACCGCTTGACGAATCTATGGAATTGTACAACTTGACGGTTGAGCATGTACATAATTACTACATTTATACATCCGAGGATGCTACAGGTGTTTTAGTTCACAACACAGGGCCATGTGACGGATTTACTTATTCTTCAAGTGTCCAACGGAAAATGGCGAATACAAATGACATTTATCATAATTTTCCTTCTTCTTTAGACGCCGACATCATGTCAGGAAATCCTTTAATGGTCAGACCTGACGGGCGTCAAGAATTCATCCAACAGGGAGTTGTTAACAATACGCAAGGTGTTTACCACATCACGTTAGGCAGTGATGGACAGACAATAATCCATCGGACATTCGTGCCACAATCTGCTTGGGATAATTTTGCGAACAATCATGGTTTGCCTAGTTGGAGCAATTTACCATGATGAAACAATCTTACCTGACAGGGGTGATTGAAGGACAAGGGTATGATGAGCGGGTAAAGTTATACTATGGTAATGATGTTCAGAAAACATTGTTATTTGATTACTGGTCTTATCGCTTTTTTAGCAACGAGGAGAACGAGCTTTGGATAAACTTAAACTTTGGGAAAGATAAATTCATGCCTCATGCTGTAAAGCAATTAGGTGATCAAATAGTTTTTGTCCCTAAATTCCAAAATCCTGAATTATATTATCAATCTAGTGGGTTACTTGGATTAGATTGGCGTGAATATGTGGAAAGAGTTGCCCCAGAATTGTTTGTTTTTCCTAAACAGAATTGGACAGATGTATGGTTGTCATTAAACATTTCACTTGAAGGATTATCAGACATAATTGAAGCAACTATTGAGGATGTTCTCTTGTTGTGGTTACTATCCAGTAATTTCCATCCTCCCGAACCTCTTGTTTCATTTTTTCCTGACTATGTAGAGGCTTTAGCCTCAAGCATATTGGCAGAACACCCTGAACATTCTCCCTCAGTAAAAGATGTGCTTTGCATGATTCTGAATGAGGAAATTTCTTTGGATTTTACATCTGTAGAAAAAGCAGCGACAGACTTTATCGTCACAGCGTATTTACTCGATAAAGACGAATCTACTAAGGATTGGTCTGCATTATTTTTCACCCACCACAATGAAAATAACCTTTTGTTGGCTGGCACGAGTGTCAAGTTCGTAATGCTTGGTAACACGCCAGCAGATAATAAATGATTTATACAATTTTTAGAAAGCAATGCTAGACATTGGTTAACAAATATGTTAACATTCTGCCATGAATTGGGAAATTCTCTACTACAATGACGATGTGCAGGAGGCACTCAATGATTGGCCGGTGGGTATCCGTGCCTTTTATGCTAGAGTGACTAAACGAATGATCATCTTTGGCCCAAATTTAGGAATGCCATTTACCCGAAGCATGGGCAAAGGCTTGTTTGAGATTAGAGCAAGAGGCAAAGAAGGCATTGGTCGGGCTTTTTTCTGCACAATCGTTGATCAGAGAATTGTCATTCTTCACGCATTTATCAAAAAATCGCAGAAAACACCCAAAAAAGAGCTAGATATTGCGTATCGAAGAATGAATGACGTTAAGACGAACTGGTGAGGTGGAACATGAAATCACATGATGAAATGATAAAAGAGTGGAAGCAAGACCCTGCATTCCAAGAAGAATATGATGCACTTGAGGCTGAATTCCTGCTTTTTGACGAGTTGCTGAATGCAAGAAAAGAAGCAGGATTAACTCAAGCTGATGTTGCCGAGAGAATGGGAACACAAACATCAGCAATAGCTAGATTAGAAGCAGGTGGTGGTAGCAACAAGCATTCTCCTTCTGTAGCTACCTTGCGTAAATATGCCGAAGCTGTTGGCTGCCAGTTAGAAATTCGTTTGGTACGCCAGCAATAAATTCAACTTCGAGTAGCCTATCAAACAGGCTAACAAAGCATGAACCAGACGCGGTGAGTATTTGGTAATTGAAGCGGCGCGGTTAGGGCAATGTGTGTTCTAATCGCGCCGCGCTGGTTATGCAGGCGTCAGGCATTCTCTTTTCTCAGGGGAAAGAGCTTGATGAATTGAGCAAAAAGGTGTATCTTCGTTGTAGATACGAAAGGAGATACCTTATGCTCACAAAAGTTCAGAAATGGGGCAATAGTCTTGCCCTGAGAATTCCAAAAGCGTTTGCGCTCGATGCGCAATTAGAAAATGATTCGGTTGTTGAAGTCTTGTTCGTTGATGGTCAAATTGTCATCAAGCCAGTATCCACCCCCACTTGGACGCTGGAAAAATTATTAGCTGGCATCAATAGCGACAACATCCATCACGAAACTGATACGGGCGCTGCTGTAGGTAATGAAGTTTGGTGAACCTATGGCATACATTCCGAATCGTGGTGATATTGTCTGGATAACTTTCAATCCACAAGCGGGACGTGAGCAAGCAAGGCGAAGACCAGCGTTAGTTTTGTCCCCGGCAGCTTATAACGATAAGGTTGGTTTGGCGATTTTATGTCCGATTACGAGTCAAATCAAAAATTATCCCTTTGAAGTATTGATGCCGGAAGATTTGAAAATTGGTGGCGCGATTTTGTCAGACCAGATAAAAAGTCTTGATTGGAAAGTTCGACAAGCAGAGTTTGTGTGCAAGTTGCCATCATCCACCCTTGATGAAGTTTTGCAGAAACTTGGCACTTTGATAGGTCAATAAAAACGGCAGGGTAGTTGCATAGAAGGGAAACGCCTGTTTCCCTTTACAATTTTCACTAACAGCCAGCGTCGTAGCCAATTCAGTCACTCCACTTCGGCGCAGGTTTTAACAAGTTTCACGCTGGCAAGAAGGCCAGCGTCAGGCGGGCAGCCCGTCTAATAACGCTTCCAAGGTGACGCTGGCGCGGAGCCTCGGACGGCTTACTATTTGGTGATTGGCAAAGGCGTTGGACGGCCGTGCCAGCGCACCTTACGGTGGCGATGGGCCACACATCGGATCCATAGACTGATTCGGGATGTCAATAGCAATGGAAAACATGAACCGCCCCCTCATACTGGTCACTGGCTCCACCGGCTACATCGGCGGACGACTTGTTCCACACCTGCTAGAAATGAGGTATCGCGTCCGATGCCTGGTACGTGATCCTGTCCGCCTACAGGGGCGTCCTTGGCAAAGCAACGTCGAGATCGTGGCTGGGGATATGCTCCAGCCAGATAGTCTCGCTCCAGCCATGCAGGGAGTGTCCGCCGCGTATTATTTGGTACACAGTCTGGCGGGTGGTTCTGACTTTCACCAGCGTGACCTTGCCGCCGCCCGCAATTTTGGCGCCACGGCTCAAGCGACCGGCATCGAGCGCATCATCTTCCTCGGCGGCTTGGCCGAGGCCGCGCCCGGTCTCTCAGAGCATTTGCGTTCACGCCAGCAAACGGGCGACTGCCTGCGTAGCGCCGGCATCCCGGTCACCGAATTTCGCGCCGGCGTCATTGTCGGTTCGGGCAGTCTCTCCTTTGAGATGATTCGTTACTTGACGGAGCGTGTGCCTGTGATGATTTGCCCGCGGTGGGTCTACACGCGCACCCAACCGATTGGCATTCGTGAAGTACTGGAATATCTGGCGACAGCGCTTGCCGTGCCTGAGAGCAGTGGTCACATCATAGAGATCGGTGGTGCGGATGTCGTCACCTATGGCGAAATGATGATGATCTATGCCGAGGTTCGTGGCCTCAAACGCTTGATGGTGCCTGTGCCAGTTCTTACGCCGCGCTTATCATCCTACTGGGTGAACCTAGTCACTCCCATCCCGGCGGTCATTGCACACCCACTCATCGAGGGCTTGCGGAACGAAAGCATCGTGCATGATCCCAGCGCCCAGCGATTGTTTCCCCACATCCAGCCAGCAGGATATCGCACCACGGTGGAGCGGGCCATCGCCCGCTTGGAGGCAAGCAATGTCGAAACCGCTTGGAGCGATGCGTTGAGCACCAGCCAAGGCGATGTGCCCCCGGTGACCCTGACGACGCGCGAAGGCATGATTGTGGAGCATCGCCAACGCATCGTTCAGGCATCAGTGGCGGATGTGTATCGTATCTTCATCGGGCTCGGGGGCAGGCGCGGCTGGTTTTATATGAACTGGGCATGGGAGATCCGCGGGTTTGTCGATCAGATGATTGGTGGGGTGGGTCTGCGGCGTGGTCGTCGCGATCCAGACGAATTGCGGGTGGGGGATGCCCTTGATTTTTGGCGGGTAGAGGCTGTAGAGCCAGGGCGATTGTTGAGATTGCGGGCTGAGATGAAAGTACCTGGAAAAGCCTGGCTACAATTCGAGGTTAACGCGCATGGAGAAGAACAAGCACGGCTCTCGCAAACTGCTTTCTTTGCGCCCAAGGGGTTGATGGGGTGGCTGTATTGGTATGCGTTATATCCGCTACATGGGTTGATTTTCAGCGGTCTCATTGACCAAATTGCACAGCGGGCTGTCACCCTAAGATCCAAACGGCCCTAATTCTCACCACCTATTGAGGCGGTGTAGCTCATCACCCAAAGCGTGCCAACGTGTCGCGTGAACCGACGTTGCCTCCGCTACGCTACGGCAACGCGGGCTAGGCGACACGTTGGGCGGCGCCACTGGAACTACCAACGAGTAGCACACGGAAGAGAAAAGTGTCATGAGAATCTTGGCAATCGAGAGAGAAATATCAGGCGTTACCCAAGAGCAATTCGAACCCCACCTGAAAGCGGAAGCAACTAGAGTATGGGAACTGTATCAAGCTGGTGTCCTCCGTGAACTGTACTTCCGCCAGGGCATGCACAGTGCCGTGCTGTTTCTGGAATGCGTAGATGCTGAGGAAGCGAACGAGGTGCTGAACACGCTGCCGTTGGTCAAGAAGGGACTGATTGCTTTCGACATCATCCCCCTGATTGCTTACCCTGGCTTCTCCAGGTTATTCGCTGAGGGGAGGTAGGGCAAGAGGAGATGATTAGCCGGTGTTTATCCATACTACTGGTTTTGCCGTCGGCTGCGAAGACATGAGGGGGCAGAGCAAAGGATAGGCGCGGCCTAACACGCGCATCCAGCCGACCGCCTGATCGAGGTTGCCATTGTTGCTGCTCTTGGTTGTGAGTCGCTCTGGTCATTGTCGGGCACGCCGTTTCACCCGGCGGCGGCTGATGCACCATCCGTTAGGGGGCTTGCCATCCAGGTGGTTTTTTGGTTGGTTTGCCGTTGTTTTGCCAAAAGCATGGTGGATTTTGCTCAAACAAGCTGGTCAGGTCTTTGGGGAATGGCGGAGAAGTTGAAGGACAACGGCCGTCTACTTTTTTACTGATTTCTCGTGGCATAGGTTTTGGTGGGAAACGGCCGTTCACATCACTGCCAATTTCTGGAAGTTGCGGGTCTGGCTGCCGTTTAGGCGAAGCAGCGCAAAGTTAAGACAGGTTGACCTGCCTGGTTGTACATTGAGAAAAGAAGTTGGTGGGTGGGAACGGCCGTTTCGACTTCGCTCAGTGGCTGATATGCCATACTTAATTCCAACGCTGCCGGTATACCTCGGTGACGTTGGGCAGGTTCTCGAACTTTTTCATCAGCCAGTTTAGCTGCTCCAGGTCGGTGACTTCGACGACCAGGTAGACGGTGGTCATGCTATCGTCGGTCGTGCGTTTGGTCTTGGGGACGTTGATGTTTTGCCCGCGCAGGATAGAGTTCATTTCGTCTACCAGGCCGGGGCGACGGTAGGCGCGCACGAGGATGGGGATGGGGAAGGTTTCCGTATCAACGCCCCAATCTACCTCGATCAGTCGCTCTGGTTCATTGATGGCGGCAAGCTGGTTGCAATCCTGGCGGTGAATGGTAACGCCCTCGCCGCGGGTGATATAACCAAGAATCGGTTCTGGGGGGATGGGATTGCAGCATTTTGCCATTTTGGTGTGCAGGCCGCTGAGGCCGCGCACAGTGAGGCCGGCCGGTTTTTTGGTTTGTGGGTAGAGCAACGGCCGTAATTCATCATCTGGTTTCAATTCACGCCGCATCAGCGACAAAGCGCCACTGATTTGCGTCGTTTGTAGGTCGCCAAAACCAACCTTTGCCAGGAATTTGTCCACGTCCGTGAATTTCAACGCTTCGGCAATATCTTCAATGCTGTACGTATCGGCCAGACCCAACCGTTTCAGCTCCCGCTGCACCACCTCGCGCCCCTGTTCAATGTTTTTCTCCCGTTCCTGCTCGCGGAACCATTGTCGAATTTTACTGCGGGTGCGCGCGCTGCCGGTGTAGCCGAGGGTAGGATTCATCCAGTCGCGGCTGGGATTCTCTCTCGATTTCTCTTTGCTGGAACCAATGATTTCTACCTTGTCGCCCGCTTTCAGCCGGTAATCGAGGCTGACCATTTTGCCGTTGACGCGCGCGCCCCGGCAGCGATGCCCCAACTTGGTATGCACCAGATAGGCAAAATCAATGGGCGTTGATCCGGCAGGCAGTTCTTTGACGTCCCCATTGGGCGTGAAGACGTAAATAGATTCGCCCTGCATTTCTGCTTCTAGAGTGGCGCTGTCTACGGCCGTTTCATCTGCCTCTTGCAGCGCCGCCAACAATTCGCGCAAACTTTGGATGCGACGTTGTACAGAAGCGCTGACGGGGGCGTCCCCTTCTTCTTTATACGCCCAATGCGCCGCGACCCCTTTTTCCGCCTCTTCGTGCATGCGCAGCGTGCGGATTTGTACCTCTAATGTTTGCCCGGTTTGGGCGTCCATGACGGCCGTATGCAGTGATTTGTACCCATTCGGTTTCGGAGAAGCGATGTAATCATCAAACTCGCGCGGGATGGGCTGCCATAGGCTGTGTACCGCGCCAAGCACCTGATAACAAAGATTCCGATCCTCATCATCTTTCTCTTTATTACTCTTTTGCGCATAAGATACGGGGTTTACCGGGTCCAAAATTACCCGCAGCGCTTGAATATCATGAATTTGTTCGATAACGACCTGTTTGCGCTGCATTTTACGATAAATGGAGTAGATATGTTTGGGACGGCCGGTGACAACCCCCTGAAACCCCATCTCCTGGATGCGCCGTTGCAGCCGTGTGGCCGCCATCTCCACCTTTTTCGCCCGTTCGCCACGCCGGTCAGCGATTTTGCTGGCGATTTCCCGGTAACGCTGCGGTTCCAGGTAACGAAAAGCCAGGTCCTCCAATTCCCACTTCAACTGCCACACCCCCAGGCGGTTTGCCAGTGGCGCATAGATGTGCATAGCCTCACCGGCTATTTCCAGTTGGCTGTCGTGCAGCAGCCGGTTGGCGCGGCGTAAATCCTGTAAACAATCCGCCATGCGAATGAGGATGACACGAATATCCCCCTCAATAATGGAAAGAATGGCGCGGCGAATTGCTTCTAACTTTTGCTGCCCTGGCTGCAACTTTACTGATTGCGATTCTTTGTATTGCCGTTTTTCTGTATAAGCGTATAAATTTTGCAATCCAGATACCAGCGCTGCCACTTCATCATTAAAGGTCTGCCGAATATTGGCCATCGTACAGCCTGTGTGCGGCAACAAAACGTCGTGCAACAAGCTGGCTACAACCGTGTCACCATCCACATCCAGCGCCATCATGATGTTGGCAACGGCCAGATCATGATCAATATATCTGTCACCGCAGGCGTGCTGACGGTCGCCATGCGCTTTGGCCGCAAACTCGTAGGCTTTGCGAATGGCAGCGACCGACTCATCGGCGGCGTCTTCCGACCAGTGTGTCAATAAATTTTCAAGTGTCATTGCTCTGACAACCAAAAAGGCAACCGCCTCCGGTGGGCGTGAATGCTTACCCAAGAAAAAACAGGCGTTTCCTTAGCAGGAGACGCCTGTTCTAATGCAATCCTCATTACCTGGAAAAGCAATCTATGAAAATGCGTCTATTTCTCAGGCTTCTGCATCACCAGGCGTCTCCGCTTCTAAGTCAGGGGTTGATGGGGAAACGGCCGTATCTTCATCCTTATGCGCCAGCGAAGTCACTTGTTCACGCATCTTGACAGCCTTTTCACGGCCGGTATCAAGCACAATGCGCGCCTGCTCTTGCACTTGCCCACCTACTTCTTGCACCCGCTCCCGTGTCTCCGACAGCGAAGCGCCGGCCGCTTCCCGGTACTGCTGTAAACGCTCCTCACTGGCTTGCCGCAGCGAGGAACTGCGATCAACCAGTTGGGATCGCGTTTCTTGCCCTGATTGCGGCGCTAAAATCAAAGCCGTTGCCGCGCCTACCAATCCCCCAATCACAAAACCGGCCAGAAAGGCCCCAAAATCACCACCATTATTTTCGCTCATATCTTACCTTCTTTGATTAAACGTTAGGAACGAGAATTAAATAATTTGCCCATTTAGATTGGTTCAATCTCCGAAGATTGAACCAATCTTGA
>JACSRF010000222.1 GCA_014879875.1 Anaerolinea sp. | reverse complement strand
GAAGATTGGACAAATCTCAGAAGATTTGTCCAATCTAAACGTGTAAATTATTCAAATCTCGTTCCTAAAAAGGATCATCTCATGTCTGAACCAATTCTCACCACGAAAGATTTACGCAAAAGTTACGGCGAACTAGAAGCAGTCAAAGGCATTTCGTTTAGCGTGCTGCGCGGCGAAATTTTTAGTCTGCTCGGCCCCAACGGCGCCGGCAAAACAACCGCCATCTCCATGTTAAGCTGCCTGCTGCCGCCCACCGGTGGCACGGCCGAAATTGGCGGCTACAACATCACCCAAAACAGCCTGGACGTGCGCAAAATCATCGGCGTCGTCCCTCAAGAAATCGCCCTCTATGAAGAACTGACCGCCCGCCAAAACCTGCAATTCTGGGGCAGCATGTACAACATGAGCGGCAAAACATTGCACAAGCGTATTGATGAAGTGTTGGCGCAGGTCAATTTAGAAGATCGCGCCAATGATCGCATCAGCGCCTTCTCTGGTGGCATGAAGCGGCGCATCAACATCGCTGCCGGCCTGCTGCACAAACCACAGATGCTGTTCATGGACGAGCCAACTGTGGGTATTGACCCGCAAAGCCGCCGCCGCATCCTCGACATGGTAAAGGAACTGCGCGACCAGGGCATGACTGTCCTCTACACCACCCATTACATGGAAGAGGCTGAGGAACTATCTGACCGCGTGGGGATCATGGACCACGGCAAGTTGATCGCCCTGGGTACACAGGCGGAATTGACCAAAGTGGTCGGGCAGCAAGAGACATTGCGCCTGCACCTGGGCGAAGGTCACCTGGCCGAAGATCACCTGGGGCTGTTTGGCGACATTCACGGCGTGTTATCAGCGACTGCGCTCAATGGCGAAATGGCGCTCTCCGTCACCCAGGCGGAAGAAGCCCTCCCCGACGTGATCAGCAAAGCCAACGCCGCCGCCCTGCCCATTCGCTCCATTGACATCGAAGAACCCAACCTGGAAGCCGTCTTCCTGCACCTGACAGGCAGGGCGTTACGGGATTGACGCACAATCGCAAATCGTAAATGGACACATTGTCATGAAAAAGATATTCACCATTGGCTGGAAAGATTTGTTACTCATTTTGCATGATCGGGGCGCTTTGCTGCTGATGCTCGGCGCGCCCTTTGTGTTGACCATTGGCCTGGGGCTGGTGACAGGCGCCTTCTCGAACACAGGCAGCGGTACGGGACTGGCAGACATTCCCGTCGTGATCATTAATGAAGATGAAGGGGAGTTGGGAAGCGCATTGCTGGACGTGTTCAATGCCGATGAACTGGCCGATTTACTGGAACCGGTGACGATGACCGATGTAACTGAGGCGCGGCGCATGGTAGGGGACAATGAAATTGCGGCAGTGGTGATCATCCCCGCCGGGTTCACAGACAGCATGATTCCGCAAGATGTACGCAGCGGTGATGTTGGCGCACCGGTCACCATTGAAGTATATGCCAGCCCGGCTCGGCCCATCAGCGCCAGTGTGGTCAATAGTGTGGTGCAAGATTTTGTGAATCGGGTGGAAACGGCCGTTCTCTCTGTCAATGTCTCGCTCACCCAACTGGTCGCCAGCGGCGTCATCCCCCTCAGTGATATGGGCCAACTTGCGGCCATCGGTCAGGAAATTAGCGCGCAGCAAATTACGGCCGTGCAAACCGATGGCGTGCAGATAATTGACGTGCAGCAGGATACGGCCGTTGCCGACAGCAATAACTTCAACCCCCTCGTTTACTTCGCCCCCGGCATGGCGATCACCTTCCTCATGTATACCGTTTCTCTGGGTGGGGGCAGCATTTTGAAAGAGCGCGACGACCGCACCCTGGCGCGCCTGCTCGTGACCCCTTCTTCCAGCGCGCAAATCATCGGCGGCAAAGTGTTGGGCATCTTTCTCACCGGCGTCGCCCAGGTGGGCGTGTTGGTGGGAGCCAGCACGCTCTTCTTTAGCCTGAATTGGGGCGACCCGTTTGGCGTTGTCCTGCTCATCCTCACCGTCGCCATCGCCGCCACCGGCTGGGGCATTCTGCTGGCGTCTGTGTGCAAAACACCAAGCCAGGTGACCACTTACGGCTCGGCGCTGATGCTCATCTTTGGCCTGCTGGGCGGTGGTCTGGTGGCGCTACCGCGTGCAGGCTTCATGGAACTCATCGGCCGCATCACCCCCAATTCCTGGGCGCTGGACGGCTTCATTGCCCTGGGGCAAGGGCACACCGCCGCCGACATCATCACTGAACTGATCGCCCTCGTCATCATGGGCGTGGTCTTGTTCGCCATCGCCGTCGTCTTCTTCCGCCGCAATCCGGTAGTGCGATAGTCCACTAACAAACTAACAAACCATCGCACAAACACACTAACAAGGATATCACCATGCGTAAACTAGCAGCTCTCATCTGGAAAGATACCATTTTGCGCTTCTCTGGCGCTTCGGAGTTGTTGTTCTTTCTCATTTTGCCCATCGTCTTCACTTTTTTATTGGGTGGTGGGTTTGGGGCCTTCAATACGGATGAGGCCACCGATAACCGTATCCGCCTGTTGGTAGCCAATGAGGATCAGAGCAGCCTGGCGCAAACGCTGCTCGACACGTTGGCCGAATCAGACACTATCCGCGTGGAGTTGATGAACCTGGCCAACGCCGAAGCAGCCTTTGCCGACAAAGCGGCCCCGGCCCTGCTGCACATTCCCGCCGGGTTTGCCGATGAGGTATTGGCCGGAGAAACGGCCGTCCTCTACCTGCGCCAACTCCCCGACAACAATAACGCGACCATTGCCGGGCGGGCGGTGTACACGGCCGTCAGCTACATCAGCCGCCCCCTCAGCGCCGCCAACGCCAGCGTCACCACCGCCGCCGCGCGCTACCCCTTCAGCGATACGGCCGCGCGCAGCGATTACTTCACGCAAAGCCTGACGTTGGCGCAAGACCTGGCCGGTGACACACCGCAGCGCGTCACCCTCACCCAGCCGGATGACGCCAACATCCAGATCGCCACCTACGATGCGGCCGCGCAATCCTCCGTCGGGCAGATGGTCACCTGGGTTTTCATTCCGCTGCTGGGGACTTCCGGTTTTCTGGCGCTAGAACGGCGACGCGGAACGCTGCGGCGGCTGCTGACCACGCCTACGTCCAAGACAACCTACCTATTGGGCGTCATCAGCGGTCAATACCTGGTCGGCCTCGTACAAATGATTCTGCTCGTCAGCTTCGGCATTTTAGTCATGCGCGTCAATTGGGGCAGCGCCATCGGCGGGCTGGCGCTGCTGCTCGCCACCTTTGGGCTGACGGCCGTCGCCTTCGGCGCCATGCTCGGCGCTTTTGTCAAAACCGAAAGCCAGGCCAGCAACGTCAGCATCATGCTCGGCATGTCTATGGCCTTGCTTGGCGGCTGCTGGTGGCCAATGGAACTATTCCCCCCGGCCATGCAAACGGTGGTCAAAATTTTGCCAACGACCTGGGTGATGCAAGGGTTGACCGACCTGGTCATGCGCGGGCAAGGGGTGAGTGCGGTGCTGTTGGAAACGGCCGTGCTGCTGGGTTTCGCCGTTCTCTTCTTTGCTGTAGGCGTGCTGCGCTTCCGTAATGATTGAGTAGCGCTTATTTTTAAGTTGGCGACCAGAGGTTCAACGCCCTCACCATCACGGCCAGATACCCCTCTGGCCGTTGCCCGCGCACAAACAAATTGTACAGGCGATAGACCCGTCGGAAATAAGGAGGCATCTGCGCCGCGTCAGCCACTTCGCGGAAGCCAAACTGCGCGTAAAAAGGGATTAAGCGCGATAGACACGTCAGCCACAGCGGCGCAGGGTGCGTTTGCAGCAAGTAGTGGATGATCGTCCGCGCCACCCCCTGCTTGCGCCAGGCGCGCGCGACAGCAATCGAAGCCAGCTCCCGCGACCCATCCCGGTGCAGCTTCACCTGCCCACAGCCAAGCAGCGTACCCTGGGCATCCACAGCCACCACAAACCGCCGCCAATCAATGCCCAGCGGGTTAATCCGCGCTGCGCGAATCAGCGCCTTGATGGCTTTCTGGTCGGCCGCCGTCGCCGCGCGCAAATGATAGACGCCAGATGGGCCAACGCCAACTTGTTCAATCAGTGGAGGTAAACTCATAGCCAGGATTGTAACATTTTTCTCATATGCAAACGCCAAAACTGTGTTATACTTCCTGGCGTTATTTCAAAAATTTTGTTTTGTGCATTTCCAATGATGGCCCGGCCTTAATATGGTCGGGTTTTTTTGCGACAACAGCACGGCTCTACCTTGCGGGCTTGCGAGACGAGTCATCTGTTGACAGGCAATTGAGCGCCTATCCTGCAAAGGCCAGGCGCGAACAGTGGACGTCTCAAAACGCAAGTAGGAGCATGATGACAGACGAATTTACCGCTTTAAACCTGCACCCGCAGTTGGTGCAGGCTGTGTCCGCGTTGGGGTTTACCAGCCCCACCCCCATTCAAACGGCCGTTATCCCTTTATTGCTCGCCGGCCATGACGTTATCGGCCAGGCGCAAACCGGCACCGGCAAAACGGCCGCTTTTGCCCTCCCCATTCTGCACAATTTGCAGCCCAACCACGAACAGGTACAAAGCCTGATCCTGGCGCCAACCCGCGAATTGGCGCTGCAAGTGGCGCGCGCTATTCATGAATACGGCCGTTTCCATGACGTGCGCGTCCTGGCCGTGTATGGTGGGCAGCCCTACGACAAACAAATTCGCCGCCTCAAACGCGGCGTAGACGTCGTCGTCGGCACACCCGGCCGCCTGCTCGACCTGATCCGGCAAAAGTCGCTCGACCTGAGCCACCTCACCACCCTCGTCCTCGATGAAGCGGACGAAATGTTGAGCATGGGCTTCATCGAAGACATCGAAGCAATTCTCAAGGAGACGCCGGCCGCGCGCCAGACCGCTCTCTTCTCCGCCACGCTGCCCGCCGAAATCCGGCAGTTGGCCGACCGCTATCTGCGCCAACCGCAATCTGTCGCCATTCGCCACAAGCAGATGACCGTAGCCACCATCGAACAGCGCTACTACCTGGTCAACGAAGCCGATAAAATGGCTGCCCTCACCCGTCTCTTTGAGATGGAAGCCGTTACCAGCACGCTCATCTTCACCCGCACCCGCGTCAGCACCGGCGAACTGGCTAACGAACTGACCGTGCGCGGCTTCCCCGCTGAAGCCCTCAACGGCGACCTGAGCCAGGATGCCCGCGAACAGGTGCTCAACCGCTTCCGTCACAACCAGATTAACGTACTGGTCGCCACCGACGTCGCCGCGCGTGGGCTAGACATTGACAACATCTCCCATGTCATCAACTTCGACCTGCCGCGCCACCCAGAAATATACGTCCACCGCGTTGGCCGCACCGCCCGCGCCGGCAAAACAGGTATCGCCCTGACATTGGTGACGCCACAAGAACAGTGGCATTTACGCCGCATTGAAGGGTATACCAAACAAAAAATCACCCGCGCCATCCTGCCCACCATCGAAGAGATTCAGCAAAAACGGGAAACGCAGTTGTTAGAACGGATGATGGTCTGGCTGCGACGCGGCCGTTGCAATCGAGAGCGCGAAATGGTCACTGAATTGGTCGCCGAAGGAAATGACGCCATTGAAATCGCCGCTGCCGCCCTGAAACTGGCGCGCGCCGAAGAGAAACAGCGCCCCATCGCCCGCATCAGCGAAGTGGAAGAGCTACAGCCGCGCCAGCGGGAACGCGGACGGCGGCGCGATGATGGGGATAGGCTGGAAAATGGGAATGGGCGCAGCAACGGCCGTCCTCGTGAAAACGACCGCGCCTGGGAAAACGGCCGTGGCAAGAACAACCAGACCCGCGAAAAAGGGATGGTGCGCTTCATGCTCAACGCCGGCAAAACACACGGCGTGCGCCCCAACGACGTCGTCGGCACCATTGCCTACCACGCCGACATCCCCGGCCGCGCCATTGGCGCCATTCGCATTCAGGAAGAGCACACCCTGGTAGATGTGCCCGAGCAGTTCGGCGAACAAGTTCTCGCCAAAACCGGGCAGTACCGCATCCACCGCCGCGCCATTACCATCGAGCGCATGTAAGCAGCTTTTGAGAACCGCGTTCCTGCTGTGGAACGCGGTTCCGGGAAGGAGCGCATGACCGAAAAGCAACCCCCTCTGGCCGCTGGCCTGCCACTCCTGGGCAATGTTCTGGACATGGCCCAGGAGACCCGCGCCTTTTTAACGGCACAATACCAACAGCACGGCCCAGTTTTCCGCGTGCGCGCGCTCAACCAGAAATTCACCGTGCTGGCCGGGCCGGAAGCCAATCAGTTTATGACCAAAGAAAGCCGCAATTACTTCAGCTCACAGGAGTTCTGGCGTGGTGAAGATGAAGAAATGGGCGCAGCACGCTCGCTGATTAGCATGGATGGCGCTGATCATGCCCGTTTTCGCAAAGTACAGCAGCGCGGTTATTCCAAATCCGTCATCAACGACAATCTTGACCGGGTCGTCGCCATTACCCGCGCCGAATTAGCAGAATGGGGCATTGGCAAAACAATCCCCGGCCTGTACGGGATCCAACGCATCATCACCGAGCAGTTGGGGCAGCTTGCCGCCAACTATTCGCCGCGTGAATACCTGGATGACATGATCACATTTGTGCGCACGATGCTCTTGGCTACCGTCACCCGGCAGCGCCCCCGGCTGCTGTTGTACACCCCGGCTTACCGCCGCGCCAAAGCGCGCGCGATGGAACTGGCGGCAAAAGTGGTGGCGGCGCACGAAAATGCGGACGATACAGCCATTCAGCGCACTCCCGACCTGATAGACGACTTACTCGCCTTTGCCCGTGAAGACCCCGACTTTCTGCCAGAGCGCGACCTGATGCCGGCTATTCTTGGCCCTTTCGTCGCCGGGTTGGATACCGTTTCCAGTACGATGGCTTTCATGCTTTATGCCTTGCTAAAACACCCACACATCCTGGCACAAGCGACGGCTGAAGCCGACCAACTATTCGCTGAAGGCATTCCCACTCCATCTATGCTGCGCGACGTGGACGTGCTGCACCGCGTTACCCTGGAGACGCTGCGTATGTACCCCATCGCCCCCGCCATCACGCGCACAGTCACGGCCCCATTCGAGTTTGCCGGTTACACCATCCCCACCGGCGCGCAGGTAATCATCGCGACCACTGTGCCCCATTACCTGCCAGAGTTTTACCCCAACCCGGACGTGTTCGACATTGATCGCTACCTGCCAGAACGCAAAGAACATCGCCAGCCGGGCGCGTTCGCGCCGTTTGGGCTGGGTCATCATACTTGCCTGGGAGCAGGTTTTGCGGAAGTGGAAATCATCGTGACCATGGCCACGATGCTCAACGCCGTGCAGCTTGAGATGGTTCCGCAAAATTATGCGCTGAAAATTGATCCGGCCCCCACGCCCAGCCCTGATAAAGCATTTCAGGTGCAGGTGGTGGCGCAGCGCCGGCGCCTTTAGGCGCTAACAGCGCCAAGATCGACAAAAAATTGTCGATCTTGTAAACACGGATGGGGAAAACACGGTTTTTTGGGGCTTTATCCGTGTTCCTCCTATCTGTGTTTACACCTTCTTTTGCCAGCGTC
>JACSRF010000292.1 GCA_014879875.1 Anaerolinea sp. | reverse complement strand
TGGCTCTTTGGGAATTCAAATGAGATGTTTGCATGATGCACAAGAATTCTTAACGCAAAGGGGCAAAGGGTTTTCTTCTTTGCCTCTTTGCCTCTTTGTGTCTTTGCGTTAAATTCTTTTCTGGCTTGTCCAGGTTAGGTTGTGCGGCCGGCGGCTTCAGCCAGGCGGCCACCGGCCGCAACCGCGCCCGCTGCCCGGAGCTGAAGAAGCCATAATACGCAATAGCGCAAAACTCGCCCGAACATAGAGGCGTTGTTAGCGCCTCATCCCCGCTGTTCTTTTTCATCCCATCACTTCACGTCAATGAGTGTACAATTAAGAAGGGGGGAGATGTAAAAGGAGCGCCGCAATGAATTTTGACCTGGTGATTAAAAACGGGACGGTGGTAACGGCCGTTGCCACCTATCAGGCAGATGTGGGCATTCAAGGGGAGCAGATCGCGGCCGTTGGGCACGGCTTGCACGGCCGTCGTGAATTGGACGCGGCGGGCAAACTGGTTATCCCCGGCGGTATTGACCCGCACGTCCATTTACAGTACCAACTGCCCAACTTCCGCTCCGCCGATGACTTCTTCACCGGCACGCGCGCGGCCGCTTTTGGCGGCACGACGACCGTCATTGACTTTGTGGAACCGCAACCGACGCAAACGATGCTCGACGGGTTGGCGGCGCGCAGCGCGGAAGCGGATGGGCAGGCGGTCATTGATTACGGCTTCCACATGACCATCGGCCCGCATGAAATCGAGAAATTAGATCAACTCCCGGCGACGTATGCGGCCGGCTGCGCCAGTTTCAAGCTGTACATGGCGTATGGGATGCGCCTGACGGATGACCAACTGCTGCGCGCTTTGCAGGCCATACGTGGCGTCAACGGGCTGCCGGTGGTTCATGCGGAAAATTGGGACGTGATCTGCGCGTTGGTGGCGCAAAACCTGGCGGTGGGGCGCACCGAACCCCATTGGCATCCACACAGCCGCCCGCCGCTGCTGGAAGCGGAAGCGGTGAGCCGCCTCATTGACATTGCGGCCTACGTCGGTACGCGCGCCCACATCTTCCACATTTCCTGCGCCGAAGTGGTGGAGCGGTTGGCGGAGGCGCAGCGGCGCGGACTGCCGGTGACGGGGGAGACGTGCCCCCATTATTTGCTGTTGAATGAAGGGGTGTTTCAACGGCCGTTGCCCCAGGCAGCCCGTTACATTTGCTCGCCACCGCTGCGCAGCCACGATGACCAACTGCGCTTGTGGGCGGCGCTGGGGCAAGATGTGGTGAATATCGTCACCACCGACCACTGCCCCTTCACGCAGGCGGAAAAGGCGCAAAATCTGCACGATTACAGCCAGATTCCCGGTGGCGTGCCCGGCATTGAGGCGCGGCTGGCGCTGCTGTACAGCTATGGGGTAGCGGATGGGTACTTCTCGCTCAATCGCTGGGTGGAGATGAGCAGCACGCGCGTCGCGCAGTTGTTTGGCCTGCGCCGCAAAGGGCACATCGCCCCCGGCTATGACGCCGACCTGGTGATTTTTGACCCGGAAAAGCAAGTAACGCTGTCTACGGAAACGCTGCATGAAAATGTGGATTGGACGCCTTACCAGCATGTGCCCGTTACCGGCTGGCCGGCCGTGACGCTCTGTCGCGGGCTGGTGGTGGTGGCCGATGGGGAATTTGTGGGGGAGAGGGGGTACGGCCGTTTTGTGCCCCGCTCTTACCGTGAAGTGTGAGCAAGCGTCGCTTACCCGTTGGCAAAAAACACGCGCGCAAGCTTTTGAATTAGCGATTGCTGGCAATGGCACGGGGACGGTTGGAAACACAGATTATGCCATGCGCTGGCCGCCTACCCACAGGCCTTGTTATGACTTATCTGGAGTCAACAGGGGGTTGCCCATCCTCATATTCGGTGGTGTGGGGAAGATTGTTCTTCCCCACACCACCCTCAGTTCCGGAGTTTGCCGGCCAGGGCTAATGACCGTCACATGAGGCATACCCCAGGAACTGCGCCGTGATCCTATCCTGTGCAGGCAGGTCATAACCCAATATACGCACAATGGCAAAGCCGGATACCTGATACCTGGTGTTGGCTCCACTGCCCTGGGCAACAGTCCATATTGGTACAACAATATCTAGCTGCATCAATTGGTCCAGCGCATCGCGTATCTTTTTGGCATTCGACACGCCTGGTTTACCCACAATCCAATCACCAATCGAAATGATGTGGTCATTGGGGTTGTATGGATTGATGTACGTGTGGCTGTTTCCCGGTGGGGTCAGGCTGGCGATCAGCGTGGGCACGCCATTATCGCCTGTCCAGGTCAGCCAGCCAAAGTTGCCTGGCTGTGTGCCGTTTAGAATGTCGGGCAGGATGTCGCCAGGCTGTGCGCCGGCTAACAGATCGGCATGGAGCGCAATTGGGTAGAGATTGCAGCCAGCGGCAATGGGCCTCACGTCAACCGTCACCGTTGCCGTAGCCAGGCCGCCTTTGCCGTCGCTCACCGTGTAGGTGAAGCTGTCCAGGCCATTGAAGCCCATCTCCGGGGTGTAGGTTACGGTTTTGTCTGGGTTGATGACGGCCGTTCCATGAGCCGGTTGGGTCACGCTGTCAACAAAAAGAATGTCGTTGTCCACGTCACTGTCATTTGCCAGCACCGGGATAGTGACGGCCGTTTCCCGATTCGTCGTCGCTGTATCATCTACCGCCACCGGGGGATCATTGACGTTCTTCACCAACACAGTGACGATAGCGGTATCAAACCCGCCGCGACCATCGCTGATGGTGTAGGTGAAGCTGTCTGGCCCCCGCGAGTCAGGGTTCGGCGTGTAAGTGATGCTACTGTCCGGGTTAATCACCACCACGCCTTTGCTGGGCTGCGTCACGCTGACAACGGTGAGTACGTCGCCGTCAACATCCCTATCATTTGCCAGCACGTCAATCGTCACCGTCACATCTTCATCACTGATGATGAAATCGTCTACCGCCTCCGGGTTATGGTTGCCGGTCATCACCGTCACCAGGACGATAGCTGTATCGCTGCCGCCCTGCCCGTCGCTGATAGTGTACGCGAAACTGTCATCACCGTAGAACCCGGCTGCTGGCGTGTAGGTAACGGTCTGGTCGGGATTGATAACGGCCGTGCCATTCAGCGGTTGGGTGACATTTTCCACACTAAGCGCGTCGCCATCTACATCTGTATCATTGGCCAGCACGGCGATGGTAACGGCCGTCTCTGCTTCCGTCACAGTCCCATCATCCATGGCGACAGGCGCATCGTTCACAGGCGTCACCGTGATGACAACCGCAGCCGTGTCCATCTCGCTGTGCCCATCGCTGATGGTGTACGTAAAGCTGTCCAGGCCATGGAAGTTGGCGTTGGGCGCGTAAGTAACGGTGTTATCTGGGTTGACCGTCGCCAGCCCATTGGTGGGCGTGGTCACGGTGGTGATGGTGAGGGTATCGCCATCCACGTCCGTATCATTGGTCAGCACGTTGATGGTGACGGCCGTGTCTTCCAACGTTTCGGCGGCATCATCCAACGCTGTCGGTTTGTCGTTCACCGGATTCACCGCCACCGTCACTTCCCCTACAGCCATGCCGCCCTGGCCATCGCTGATGGTGTACGTGAAGCTGTCCGCGCCGTGATAATCGGCCGTTGGCGTATAGGTGAGCGTGCCATCCACGCTGGCGACCACCACGCCATTGTCCGGTTGGGTCACACTTTCCAGCGTGAGCGCGTCGCCGTCTACGTCCGTGTCATTTGCCAACACGTCCAGGGTAACGGCCGTGTCCTCATCCGTCATCGCTGTGTCATTGGTCGCCACCGGCGCATCGTTCACCGACATCACGGTCAGCGTGACGACGGCCGTATCGGTGCCGCCGTGTCCATCGGACAGCGTATAGGTGAAGCTGTCCACGCCATAGCGGTTGGCCTCTGGCGTGTACGTGACGCTGTTGTCTGGGTTGACAACGACGCTGCCCAGAGTGGGCGTTATCGTTACCGTTACCGTCAAGACATCGCCATCCACGTCGCTGTCGTTGTCCAACACAAAGATGGTGACGGCCGTATCCTCATTGGTTGTCGCCGTATCATCCACTGCGTCGGGCGCGTCGTTAACCGGCGTCACCGTTACAGAGACAACGGCCGTATCCGCGCCGCCATTCCCGTCGCTGATGGTGTAACTGAAGCTGTCCGCACCGTAATAGTTCCCGTTTGGCGTATAAGTCAGCGTGCCGTCGGCGTTGACCGTGACGCTGCCATGTCCGGGCTGTGTGACGCTGCTGATGACCAGCGTATCGCCATCCACGTCGCTGTCGTTGTCCAATACCAGGATGATGACGGCCGTATCTTCCAACGTTTCCGCCATATCATCCACCGCCACCGGATTATCATTCTCGTTCGAGACGGTGATGGTGACGACGGCCGCAGCCACGCCGCCCTGTCCATCCTGCACGGTGTAGGTGAAGGAGTCGCTGCCGCTAAAGTTCAACGTTGGCGTGTAAGTGAGGGTGTTATCGGGGTTGATGGTCACACTGCCATGCCCCGGCTGGCTGACGCCGACCAGGGTCAACGTGTCGCCATCCACGTCGCTGTCGTTGGCGAGTACGTCAATGGTAACGGCCGTCTCCTCCGCCGTCGTGATCTCGTCGTCAACGGCGACCGGTGGGTCATTGACGGCCGTGACGGTAACTACCACCGTGGCCGTATCCATGCTGCCGTGTCCGTCACCGGCCGTGTAGGTGAAGCTGTCCTCCCCAAAGGTGTCGGCGTCCGGCGTGTAGGTGATGCTGCCGTCCGGGTTCACCGTCACCAGCCCATGTGTGGGCGTGGTCACGGCCGTCACCGTCAGCACGTCCCCGTCTACGTCCGTGTCATTGTCCAGCACAAAGATGATCACGGCCGTATCTTCATCCGTCAGGGCGGTATCATCAACAGCGATGGGCGCATCATTCACCGGCGTCACCGTGATCGTCACGGTCGCCTGGCTGACCCCACCGTTGCCGTCGCTGACGGTATAGGTGAAACTGTCAGCCCCGTGATAATTCGTGGTGGGCGTGTAAACCACGCTGCCATCGGGGCTGACCGCTGCCGCGCCAAAGGCGGGTTGACTCACGCTGTCCACCGTCAGGTCATCGCCATCCACGTCACTGTCATTGGCCAGCACAAAGATGGTCACGGCCGTATCCTCGTTGGTCGTCACCATGTCGTCTTGAAGGGCGGGCGCGTCGTTGACCGGTTCAACCAGGATGCTGATCGTGCCGCTGCTGGACGCGCCCTGGCTGTCGCTCACTGTATAGGTGAAGCTGTCATAGCCGCTGGCGCTGTCGTTGCTGTTGAAGTCGGCGTCGGGTGTATACGTTATACTGCCATCGGCGTTGAGAACGGCCGTGCCATTGCCGGGCTGCGTCAGCGCCGTGATTGTCAGTGCATCCCCTTCAACGTCGCTGTCATTGGCCAGGGCGTTGAAGGTGACGGGCGTGTCTTCCGGCGTGTTGATGATGTCATCCACGACCCATGGGGCATCGTTCACGGGCGTGATCGTCACCGTCACCAGCGCCGTGCTGCTGCCGTTGTGGCCGTCGCTGATGGTATAGCTGAAGCTGTCCTGCCCATAGACATCGGCCGCAGGGGTGTAGGTGACACTGTTGTCTGGGTTGATGACGGCCGTACCACTCAATGGCTGTGTCACGGCGATCACGGTCAATGGGTCGCCATCGGGATCGCTGTCATTAGCCATCACTGGGATAGTGACGGCCGTGTCCTCTGTCGTCGTCATGCTGTCACTTACGGCCAACGGCGGATGCTGCACGGCGCTCGCTGCAACAATGAGCGTGGCGACGCTGCTGTCTGACGCCGCAGCGGCGACGGCATCTACCTGGCCGGTGATCAGATACGTTCCGGCGGCCGTTGCCCGCAGCGTCACCAGGATACCGGCCGTCATATGCGGCGGGATGTACACCTGGTTGGTTTCTAGCTGCTGCGCCAGCCCCGGCGCGACCACCGACAGGTTGTAGAGCGTGCTCAGGTTGCCGGTATTGGTGATGATCAACATATAGGTAGCCGTCGCTGTATCCGTCAACACTTGTGTTTGTGGCAGCCATTCCACGTCCACCGCTGCGTAGCCGCTGAAGGTGACGATGGCCGCGTCGTAGTTCCAGATGCGGCTGTCATAGAGAGATGTCGCTCGCACTTGCAACGGGTAGCTTTGCGCCAGGGCAAATTCCATCGCCCCGGCCGTCATCTGCACCGTGGTTGATTCACCAGCAGCCAGCGATACCGGGTTTTGCGAGAAGGTCGCCGAACCGGCGACAATGCCGCCCGCGGCCAGATCGTAGCTGTCCGCCGCGCTGCCCACATTGGTCACCGTCACCTGCCACACGCCAGTTTCAGTAGGAACTAACGTCGTCTGATCTGGCGCAAGCTGCACAGTGACGCCATAGGAAAGCAGCGTGGCCGCGCCATTGGCTGTGGCAGCAACACCGGGGTTGTACTGTGACTGCGCGCTGACGCTGAATTCGTAGTCGCCAGGAACGGCCGTCGGCGGCGGCGTGACGATCAGCAGCAAATTAGCGGCATTGAACACATATGGCGTCAGGGTGAGTTCGGTAACGGCCGTGCCGTTGGCGTCCAGTCGCGCCGTCCAACCAGCAGGCACACTCACCTGTAACGCATACGTGTCGGCCAGCTCGCCGCTGTTGGTCACCGTGAGGGTATAGGTAAGCGGTACACCGGGGCCGGCGACGGCCGTATCTGGCGTCAAAGCCATTTGCACACGACGGTCGCCCACGATAGTCATGGCGGCGTCGCCTTGCCTGGAAAGACCATTCTCTTGATTGACAGCTTGAGCGGCAAAGGTGTGCGGCCCATGGCTTTCATAGGCGGTGATCGCCAGGGGCAGCGTCACCACGCTCCCGGCCATGACCGTGACCTGATCAACCAGGTTGATGGCGCTGGCGTCCAGACCGGTCACAGACAGGTCATAGGTCCGGGCTATCGTCTCCAGATTGGTCACGGTCAGGGTGTAGGTAATGGTCTTGCTGTTGAACACGGTTGCTGTCGCCGGCGTCACCGCGACGTTGAGCGCATCCACAACCAGGAACGACGCCCCTGCCTGATCCTGCCCACCGGTAGCGGTCGTCACCACGACGGCAAATGGCTGTGCGCCGATGGATGCGGTCTCTGGCACGTTGATGGTGAGCGGGATCGTTATCTGTTCACCGGCAGCCAGGGTCACGTTACCGGCCATTTGCACCCAATTGGGGAATAGCCCGGCGACGGTGGGTGTGAAGACGGCCGTATCTGGACCAGGATTGTACAGCGTCACCTGGTAACTGGCTGTGCTGCCCACGTTAACCGTTTGTGCGGCCGGGCTGACGGCCACCAAATGCGGCGCAGCGACGAAGAGCGGTGGCAGAGCGATCACGCCGCTGCCGCCAGGCCCGGTGTAACTAATGACTGTGCCGCTGCTCACTTCGCGGATTTCACCAGGTTGCATGGCAGGGAGCGCCACGTCAAAGCGGATTTGCTGGGATGGCTGCACACCGTTCAGCGTGTAGGCCCAGTCAAGGGTGGTTTCGCTGGGAGAAACGGCCGTTCCTTGTGGCATTGGCGACGCTGTGCTGGTCAGGACGGCCGTGCCGGTGATGGGCACGTGATGGCGCACGTCCAGGGCAAAGTCCGCCGCCTGCACGTTAAGCGTCAGGTGCGCGTCCGCGGCGATGGTGCAACTGCCGGCGTGGAAGGTAAGCGTGGTTGGCCCGGCGTTCACCGGCGTCCAGGTGTTGGCATAGACGCCATCGCGGTAACCGCCGTCGCCATGCACGCCATCGTCGTACAGGATGAGTCCGCCATTGCCGTTATCGGCCGTGACGGTGACGTTGAAGAAGAGCGGCTGAACCACATCGTCCAGAATTCGCGCCTTGATCGTGATGGGCACGCCCGTATAGACCGTCTGACCGGCGGACGGTTCCAGGATGTCAATGTCCAACATGGTCGGCGCGGGAATGAGGAAGCTGCGATTGCTGACAATGCTATCCGCCTCTACTTGAGAGGTGGCGGCGACCCATTCACGATAGCCGCTGAGGCAGATGGAAACCATCATATCCGTCGCCACCACGTAATGCCCGCCATTAAAGTGGGAAGTGACCAGCTTAATGTAATTGACGCTGGGCGCGTAGAGCGACTCGTTCAGGAATGATGGATCGATGGGGAAGGTGTACAGCCCGTGTGGGATGAGATTGACCAGTTCCCCAATTTGATTTTCATTCAAGAAGATATCCACATCGTGCGGGCGGACGCTCGTCCAGGTGGAACGAATGTTAAAGTAGAAGTCGGCGCTGACGACATCGGCGCGGCGGAAGCCAGACGGCAGCACAATGCGGTTGTTAATGACCGGCCGGTTGGTGCAGTACCAGTCGGCCGTTTTCGCTTCCAGGGATACGTCTTGCGCTTCACCCAGATACATGCCCGTACCGGGTGGCAGGCTGATGCTGGCATTGGTATAGGTCATGACGCCGGCGGCCGTTGCCTGGATGACGCCCGTCAATGCCTGGAATCCGCTGTCAACCGCCGGGATCGCCTCAAACGTGAAGCTCTGGTTGCGCCCCAGGTAGCCATGCGACATAGCCGGCTGCAAGTAGAGCGAGCCGGTTCCGGTAACCACCGCGTTGACAGCGAAGTCGGTTAGCGGGTCGCCCAGGTTTGTCAAGCGCAAGGTGCGTACCAATGTTTGGGCATCGAAACCTATCTCTTCAAGCGTAAAGTTTATATCGGGGATATTAACGTGTACGTTGACGGGAACGGCATCTTCAATGATCGCGCCATCGCTGTCGGCCGCCGTCAGCCGGGCGACCAGGTTAAAGTCGCGCTGCACTACGTCCTGCGCGTGAATGCCCAGGTTGATGGTACGCGAAGCGCCAGGTTGGAGAACAATGGGCGCGTCGGCGCTGCCCTCATCCACAAAGCCCACAATGAGTTCAGGATACGGGTTTTCGATGCTCACCACAACGGTATGGGAGATGGTATCCTGGTTACGCACCGTCACGGCGACGATCTGGTTGTAATCGCGCTCGACGGCGAAGTTGTATTGGCGTGGCGTAAAGACAATGCCATTGAGAACTTGCAGCGTGCGTGGCGCGCTGTCCTCGTGGCCACAGGCAGAAGCCGTGCTGGCATACCATTCGTAACTGATGTTGCGCGTGAGGCCATTGATAGTGACCTGGTGCAGCAGGCCGGGGTCGCCGCTGTATTCGGTGTAGGTGGGGTCGCCAATGGGGCGTAGATAGAGGGAGGTTGTGCCGGTAACGGCCGTTTGCCAGGTGAATAAGGCGCTCGTAGCCCCAATTGCTGTGTTGTTGGCGGGGAGCAGATTGGCGATCATTGGCGTTGTCACCAGCGTGATATCTGATGGGATCGTCTGCGTGTTGCCTGCCCCTGTGGACGTGACCAGAGCAAAGAACTGGTATGCACCGGCGTCGGCGCAGTTAGCGGTATGGATTGTCAGCATTGCCCGGCCCACTTCGCCCGGAGCGAGGGTGAGGACAGACGGCTCCAGCGTATACCAGGTGGCGTTGAGGTCATTGATCGCCAGGTGATACGTGTCTACCAGGTTTCCGGCATTGCGTACAACCACCTCATACGTCACGTAAGCGCCAATGGGTATGGTCTGCGCCGCAGGGACGACAGACGCCTGGTAAGCATATCCAGGCCCAACGGTGAGGGTGGCGCTGGCGCTGTTGTTGCCCACGTTTTCTTCAAGCGAGGCGCTGCCCGCCTGAATGGTATTGGTTAATTGCCCACCCAACGGGGCCGAAGGGTTCACCAGGGCGACAATTTGGAATTGAAGTGTTGCGCCCACAGCCATGTCTCCGACTTGCCAGGTCAGCGTATTGCCGCTTTGGCTCAGCGGGAAGCCGCCGTTGTCGCGCACGTAGGCCATTTGTGTAGGCAGGGCGTCGGTCAGGGTAACGGCCGTCGCCAGTAATTGACCCTGGTTCGCTATGGAAACAGTATATGTGACTTCCCGGCCAACAACGCCACCGTTGGGGCCGGTTATGGCAGCTACCAGGTCAGGCCCGCTGAAGTGAACGGCGGCCGTATCATTCAGGTGTGTGCCACTGGCTATCACCGTCAGAATGGCCTGCCCCGGTGTGGCGCTGGCAACGTAGCCGGTCAGGTTGCCGTTGGCATCGCTGGGCGCAGCGGGCTGCGCGAAGAGGACGCCGGGGGCGGTGCTGGTGAGAACGGCCGTGACGCCGGGCACAGCATTGTTATACGCATCCAACAGCCGGATGGTCACTGTGGCCTGGGACGTTCCATCGGCCAGCACATCGGTAGGCGTGGCCGTGACAATGGACATAGCGGCGTTCACCGGGCCGGGTACAAACGTTACCTGCCCCAGAGGAAGCGTCACATTGCTCACCAGGTCAAGCAGCGTCAGGTCTTTGATCTGGGCGCGCGTTGACGTCAGGTTAAAGATAACGTGCCCGTTGGCGTCCGTAGTCACCTGATTGCCTGGCTGCACGCTGTTGTTGCTGCCACTGACCTGGAGGCGCACGGTACGATTGCTCAGCGGCCGGCCAAAGGCGTCACGCAGGTCGGCCGTGATGACGATGGATTCGCTGTTGTCGGCAACGGCCGTCGTCGGCGTGACGGTGATGGTGGAGTTCGTCGCGTCTGGCGGCCCGGCGACAAAGTTCAGCGTAATCGTTGGCGACAGGGTAAGGCCATCTGTGGGCAAAACGGCCGTAACGGTCACGCTCTGGATTTCCCCAGACTGGATCGTTGCCTGCACCCGGCCCTGGCTGTCGGTCATGGTGAACGGCTGTGTCAGCGTGACACTGCCGCTGGTTTGAATTGTCACCATTTTGCCGGGAATGGGATGGCCGTAACTGTCATGCAGGGTAGCTGTCAGCGTGGCTGTATCTACGCCATCGGCAGTGATGGTGATCTTATCGGCGCTCAGCGCGGAGGCGCTCAGATCAACGGCACCCGGCACAAAAGCCACCTGCCCACCGGGAATCAGGACATTGTAAGCCAGTTCGCGCGCGGATATGGTTTTAATCTCGGCGGCAGACGAGGCCAGGGAGAAGCGGATAACGCCATTGGCGTCCGTGTTCCCCTGGGCCGCGGGGGTGACAATGTTGCCGTTGCCGCTGGCGACCAACTGCACGGCGCGCTGCGTGGCCGGATGCCCTAACGCATCGCGCAGGGTGATGGTGATCGTTGTCGTTTGCACACCATCGGCGATAACGCTGGTGGGCGAAATGACGATGGTGGATTGTCCTGGATCGGCCGGGCCAGGGACGAAGAACAGGCTAACCGTCTGGGTCAACGTGATGTTATCGGTCTGGTTAATGGCCCACACCGTCACGGTTTGTACAGCTGTGGATTGGATGGTCGCCTGGACGCTGCCCATGGCGTTTGTTTGCAGCAAAGGCTGGGCGATTGTGACGTTTGCGCCGTTGGCCTGGATGAGAACGTCTTTGCCCGCTACCGGATGACCGAAGTGGTCATAGAGGACGGCGACGATGGTGGCATAGTTGTTGCCATCGGCAATGACGGCAGCTATGTCTGTTTCCAGCCGTGAGGCAGCAGCATCAACAGGACCGACAACAAAGCTGACCTGGGCTTGCTGCGCCAATGGCACGCCATCACCGAGCGCTGAAATTGTGCGCAGGCCGGTGGCGGTGGACGTGAGGACGGCCGTCACCACGCCATCTACAGCAGACAAGCCAATGAAGGTTGTCCCGGTGATCAGTTGACCGTTCAGGTAGTTATCATTGCCGGTGATCGCCAGGTGGATGGGTTTACCCGGCAGTGGCGCGCCAGTTTGGTCGCGCAGCGTGACGGTGATGGTGACGGGGGTCAGGCCATCGGCAATGAGCGAGGTTGGCGTCACGATAACGGTAGACTGCTGCGGATCTGCTGTGGTGAAGAGGACAACGGCCGTTTGCGTCACGGTAATGGCGTCGGTGGCGTCGTAAGCGGTGAGCGTCACGGTTTGGGCATTGCTGGAACGGATGCTGCCGCTGACCTGGCCCAGGCTGTCGCTTTGGGGCAGGTTTTGTGTCAGGGTTACGGCCATGCCACTGACGCTGACGTTGACGACGTGGCCGAAGACCGGGTTGTCGAACTGATCGCGCAGGGAAACGGTGAATGCGGCCGTATCCACACCATTGGCGACGACGGCCGTCGGCGCGGCAACGAGCGTTGACCGATCGGGATCGGTCGCGCCAGGCACAAAGGTGACGGGTACGGACTGCGCCAGCGTCACGTTGTCACTGACGGTGCGCGCTGTGACCATGACTGTCTGTGGGGCATGGGTGGCGCTGATGCTGCCTACCGCTTCCCCGGCGGCATTGGTCGCGGTTAGCGGCTGGTGAACGGTGATGTCGCTGCCGGGAGCCAGGATTTCCACCGCATAACCGGGCAGCGGGTCGCCCGATCCGTCGCGAATGGTAATGGTGATGACGGCCGTGCTGATGCCATCGGCCGTCACCTCTGCCGGCGCCACGGCGACGGTTGATTGGTAGCGATCGACAGCAAAATCGCCGAAATTGATGGTAAAGGTTGCGCCACCATAGGCGTCAATGCTCACGCTGTCGGGCGTCGAAGAGGTGTAATTAACCGGGTTGATTTCGGCAATGGTGTAGGCAGTGGTAGCGGCAGGCAATAGATAGACGTTATCTATCTTGGCGGTACCCTGCCAGTAGCCATCGGTGTCGGTGAGGAAACGGAGTTTAACCATCTGCCCCTGATAGGCGGTCAGATTGAGGGTCGCTTCTTTCCAGCCTTGTAAAGCAGAACCAGAGGCCGCACCCAGGTAAACGGCCGTGCTGAAATCTGTTCCGGTGAGCAAATAAACGTGCAACGGCCGGCTGGCATTGGTGTCGCGCCAGCTCCAGTTGATGTGGTCGAAGCGTAGGTTTTGCGCGTCGGCAGGGATGATGAAAGGAGCGGAATCAATCCGGGTATTATGGCTGCTGATGAAGATGTAGGAGCCATCGTGGGCATCGGGAGGCGCACCGCCACCACTACCAGGAGTGAGAATGAGCGTGATGTCATCAACTTTAGCGACACCCTGCCAGTAACCATCGGTATCGGCCTGGAAGCGCAGCTTAATGGTCTGCCCCTGGAAACTACTCAGGTTAAGACTGGCAGCATTCCACCCGGTCAGCGCCGAGCCGTTGGCGCTGCCAAGATACGTGCGGAAGCCGAAACCAGCGCCGCTAAGGGCATAAACGTGGACCGGACGGGCGGCGGCGCCATCGCGCCAGGTAGCGTTAAGGTAATTGAAGGTCAATCCCGTGGTGTTCGTGGGGACGAGGAAGGGGATGGAATCAATAGAGGCGCTCTGTTGACCGAGAACGATGTAATCGCTGTTGTTGTAATCATTCCCCAGGGGTGCGCCGCCAACGCCGTGTACCAGGGTTATACTGTCAATGCGGGAGATACCCTGCCAGTAACCATCGGTATCGGTGAGGAAGCGAAGTTTAATGTAACGGCCGCGTACATTCGCCATGCTCAAACTGGCTTGTTTCCAGCCTTCGTTTAAGGAGCCAGAAACGGCGCCCAGATAGATGGGATAGGCAAAATTTTCACCGATGTAGGCATAGACGTGGACAGGGCGTGAAGCAGCCGCATCGCGCCAGGTAGAGTTGAAGTAATCAAAGGTCAGACTGTCTACGGTGGTAGGAACCAGGAAAGGCGGTGCATCAGCGGCAAGGTTGTAGCCATTCAGAAGCAGATAGGGGCCGTTGACGCCATTCGCCTGGACGCTGCTGACACTGGCGTTCGCTAAATTCCAACCTGGCGCTTCAATATTGAGGCTGATATTGTCAACGCGAGATGTACCCTGCCAATAACTATCGGTGTCCGCCTGGAAACGCAGGCGAATGGTCTGACCCTGGAATGCCTGGAGATCGAGTTGGGCCGTCTTCCAGCCCTCGTTGAGGCTGCCATTAACCCCGCCAAGGTAGGTAGCTACATTTAGATAGGGGCCACTGAGAGCGTAGACATGGACGGGGCGTGATGCCGCAGCATCGCGCCAGGTCCAGTTGGCGTAATTGAAGCGCAGGCTTTGCGCATTTTCAGGGACAGTGAAAGCAGGGGAATCGGCATATTGGTTATAGGAAGCCAGACGCAGGTAAGGCCCATTCAGGCTATGCGTATCGCTAACAACCTGGACATAGCTATAGCTCACAGTAGAGGGTTTCCAGCCATCTACCAGATCGGTGTGTAGGGTAATGTTGTCAATGCGGGATGTTCCCTGCCAATAGCCGTCGGTGTCGGCATGAAAGCGGAGTTTGATGATTTGCCCCTGGAAGGCTTGCAAATCAAGAATGCCTTCAAGCCAGCCGTTGTTGGCCGAACCATTCGCAGATCCGAGATGGGTGGTAATACTCAAGTCGGGGCCGCTGATGACATAGACGTGAACGGGTCGCGCAGCGGCGGCATCACGCCAGCTCCAGTTTTGATAATCGAAACGCAGACTTTGGACACCCTCCGGGACGATGAAGGCGGGGGATTCAGCATATTGGTTGTAGGAGGCCAGGCGCAGATAAGGCCCGTCAAAACTGTGCGTATCGCTAACCACCTGGACGTAGCTGTAGCTGGTCGTGGAAGGTTTCCAGCCATCTACTAATTCTGTGTGCAGGGTGACGTTATCAACGCGAGCCGTCCCCTGCCAATACCCGTCGGTGTCCGCACGGAAACGAAGTTTGACAGCCTGCCCCTGGTAAGCTTGCAGGTCAAGGATACCTTCTAGCCAACCATTGTTGGCAGAACCATTCACCGAGCCTATTTGGGTGACGGTGGCGAAATCATTGCCACTGAGGATGTAGATATGTAATGGGCGCGACGCATTGGCATCACGCCAGCTCCAGTTTTGGTAGTTGAAGCGCAAGCTCTGGACATCAGCCGGAATGGTAAAGGCGGGAGAGTCAGCGTATTGGCTGTAACTGCTGATGAGCAGATAGTGACCATCGTAGTTAAGGGTGTTGCTGACGACGGTGACGTAAGTGGCATTGGAGGGGGTCCAGTCGCCGAGGCTGCCCAGAGTGAAGTTGTAGTTGGCAGGATAAGCAGCCGGATCGGCGGCCGCACGGGTATGGCTGAAGTCGTAATTGGCCGGATAGTCAGCGGAAGCGAGGGCAATGCGGGTATGGCTGAAGTCGTAGTTGGCCGGGTACGTGTTGGTCGGCAGAGGAGTACGGCCGTTGTTGAATTCACCATTTTCCAGGTTGTCCGGTGGGTTTACCGGTGGCGTGTCGCCATGAATGTTGATGACGTTGGTGCTGGACGGCAGCCAGCCCGGTGTTTGGGTGTTGAGGCTGATGTTGTCAATACGAGACGTGCCCTGCCAATAGCTGTCGGTATCGGCCACGAAGCGGAATTTGATAGCCTGACCCTGGTAAGCCTGAATGTCAAAGCTGCCGTTGCGCCAGCCCTGCAGGTAGGAACCGCTGGCGCTGCCCAGGTAGGCGCTGACGTTGAAATTGACGCCGCTGTAAACGTAGACGTGAACGGGGCGAGCGGCATTGCTGTCGCGCCAGGTGGTGTTCATGTAGTCGAAGCGGATAGTTTGCGCGTCGGCAGGAACGGTAAGGGGCGTTGTATCAGCCCATTGGTTGTAACTGCCGATGGAGAGGTAACTGCCACCATCAGGCAAACTGTAGCTGTCGCCGACGACACGAACAAGCGAGGCATTGCTTACAGTCCAACCCGGTGTCTCGATTTCCAGGGAGAGATTGTCTATACGGGCAGTTCCCTGCCAATAGCTATCGGTGTCGCTTTGGAAACGGAGTTTGACGTTCTGGCCGCGGAAGGTTTGCACATTGAGAATGGCGGTTTGCCAGCCTTGCAAATTGCTGCCGCTGACGGAACCTAGCAGCGTGACGGTATTCAGATCGGGACCGCTGAGGACGTAGACGTGGACTGGACGAGCGGCATTGCTGTCACGCCAGCTTTGGTTGTAGTAATTGAAACGCAGCGTTTGGGCAGCGGCGGGGATGGTGAAAACAGGAGAGTCGGCCGCTTGGTTATAGCTGCCCAGGTTGAGATAAGGGCCGTCGAGATTGTAAATATTGTCTACAACAGTGACGTAGGTGGCATTGGAGGGCGTCCAAGCACCCAGATCGCCACTGCTGAAGTTGTAATTGGTAGGATAAGTGGCTGGCAACAGGGGAGTACGGCCGTCGGCGAAGTTATAATTATGAGGGTAGGCAGCCGTATCGAGGGGAGTGAGACCCTGGGCGAAATCGGCGTTGCTGGGAGATGTTGTTTCTGTTTGCACCGGTGGCAAATCCGCGCCAATGCTAACAAGACGAACGTCGCCAGGGGTCCAGCCAGGGGTTTCAACGTAGAGGGCGATGTTGTCTAAGCGAGATGCGCCCTGCCAGTAGCTGTCGGTGTCGGTCAGGAAGCGAAGTTTAATCGTTTGACCGCGGAAGGCTTGTACATCGAGTACGGCCGTTCCCCAACCCTGAGACAGGCTGCCGCTCGCCGAGCCGATTTGGGTGCTGGTCGCAAAGCCCTCGCCGCTGAGGATGTAGACGTGTACAGGGCGGGCAGCGGCGCTGTCGCGCCAGGTCCAATTTTGGTAATTGAAGCGCAGACTCTGCGCATTAACGGGGACGACGAAGGGAGCGGAGTAAGCAGATTGGTTATAAGCGCCAATTTGCAAGTAAGGACCATCGAGGTTGAGGGAATTACTGATGACGGCTGTGTATAGGGCGTTGTCGAAAGTCCAGTCGGGCGCCTGGATATTGAGAGCGATGCTGTCCAGGCGTGAGATACCTTGCCAGTAACTATCCGTGTCAGTTAAGAAGCGCAGTTTAACCGTCTGACCCTGGAAGGCGCGAATGTCGAGTACGGCCGTTTGCCAGGGTTGCAAGCGGCTGCCGCTCGCCGAACCGATTTGCGTGCTGATTGTGAAATCCTCACCGCTGAGAATGTAAACGTAGACAGGACGGGCTGCGGCGCTGTCACGCCAGGTGGCGTTGTGATAACGGAAGGTGAGACTTTGCGCCTCGGCAGGAACGACAAAAGTCGGCGAGTCGGCGTATTGGTTGTAACTGCTAAGATGCAGATATGGGCTGCCATCGCCGAGGATGTCGTTGCTAACCGCGACATAAGCGGCATTTGAGGGCGTCCAACCACCCAGGTCGCCGGTGGAAAAGTCATAATTAGCCGGGTAGGTAACGGGATCAAGAGGGGTTTGACCGCGGCTGAAATGAGCATTACCGATAACGGCCGTAGCCGGTTCATGCAGCGCCAGACGACCGCTGTTAAAGACGAAATTATCTGGCGCAGCCGGCAAATTGGCGGCCAAATCAAAGTGGTACGCGCCATTTTCGCCGCTGGTAGTGGTCTCTATGAGTTGATCGCTGCCATCGAGCAGATTCAGGGTGGCGCCGGGGATGGCGGGTTCGCCGAGGTCGCGGATGCCATCCTGATCGCTATCGTGCCAGACGTGGCCGGAAACCTGGGCGACGCTATAGTTGCCAAAGTCGTTGTTTACGGCCGTGTCAAAGGCGGCTACGTTGACGGTGAGGACGCCACTTTGGCTGAACGCATATTGATCCAGCCGGGTTTGTTCCAGGCGGTACGTGTCGCTAAGGAGACCGGTGAAGGCGAAACGGCCGTCACTCTGCGTAACGGTCGTTTTGAGAAGAACACCGTCGGCCGTATAAAGGCTGACCTGAACGCCGCCTAAGCCAGTTTCATCTACCTGGTGCGCGCCATCCCGGTTGGCATCGGCAAAGACTGTGCCGGTGATAACGGCCCCGGTGAATTCAACGATGGGCGAGGAAACCAACCATTGCATCGCCTGACCACCGCCGGCCAGTATGCGCAACGCTTTAGCCTCAGCCTGGGTGCTGGTCAGAGTGGCCGTGAAAATGCCATTGGCGTCTGTCACCCCTGGCGAACCGGCTATGACGTTGCCCTCGCCGCTGGCGAGCGCCCAAATATCGGCGCCCGGAATGGGATTGCCACGGCTGTCCACCACCGTGACGCGAATGGTAGCGGCGTCCACCCCGTCCGCCCGGTGCGGACCGGTCACTTGCACGCCGGAGACGGCCGTATTGACCGAGCCTGGATTGACGTTGAAGGTGATGGAATCGCTCGCCAGGCCATCGGTTACGATGATGGTTTGCACCCCGGCGCTGTTCAGGACAAGATCGGTGAAAGTGTGTTGCCCATTGTCCGCGTCGCTCCCTGTCGTGAAGGTGTAGCTGTTGGGATAGAGTTCAAATTCGGCCAGCCCCACGTTGGAACCGCCGCCGGTGAGGATGGTGTAGCGCACCCATTCCACCGTCCGCGCTGCGAAAAACACTCCTTTGGGCGCGCCGTTGTTTGGTAGGCTGCCCACATCAACGATACTGCCATCGGAGAAGGTTAGCTGGCTGGTGGTAACGTAGTCGGTGGTGTTGGCGCGATCACGCAAGATGACGTAGTCAACGGTGACCGGTGCGGTGAAGTTGAGTTGAATCCAGGCGTTAGACGTTTGCCCGGCCGTCGCCCAATCCGTGCCGTTGTTTCCGTCTACGGCGTTCGTCGGCGGATAGCTGGCGCTGTACTGCGAACTGACGGATAACTGCGCCGCCGGTAAACCGCGCGCGATGTTGGTCGTGGCGATTGGTAAGACCGCCTGGCTGTCGCTGCTGGCAAAGGTGACCGTGCCTGTGTAATTGGTGGTGACGTTACCCAGAGCGTCAACGGCCGTTACCGTCACAGCAAAAGCGCTCCCCGCAGTCGTCTCAGTAAGGGTAGAAGTTAATTGGAGGGTGGTAGTGAAGTCAGGATCTGCTTCACTAACAAACAATTCAACACTATCCAGACCAGAAGAATCGGTACCCACGCCATACTCCGCCCGGATTTGGAAATCCGTCACATTGCTTAAAACCGCTTCCAGACTGGATGCGCCACCGCCCAAAACCCAATTTTCCGTATCGTTGAACAGAACGGTAAATGAATCCCAGCTTGGGGCCGGTCGTCGCGGCAGCAGCAGCCGTGCCGTTTGTGTGCCATTCGCCAGGAAGATGTCACCATACATGGAATAGCCTGACGTGAAATAGGTACCGCCGGAACTCCATAGCATCAGCCTCAATTCCACAACGTTACGCCAATCGCCATGAAATTTATCTGGGGCAACGTAATAGCTGGTCTGACTATCGGCCGACGGATTTGCCCGGAGATAGCCGTCGTCGCTGCCATCGCTGCCGCCGCTGCCAGGGTTGACGAGCGTGCCTAAGTACATACTCCACCCGTCAAGATCACTCCCGCTAAAATAGGATGCCGTTGGGATCATCGGACTGAAGAAGAGGGCGTTAAGCGATGGGTCAACAACGGGGTAGCGGCCAGACGTAACGTGATGGCGGCCCAGGACAATGCGCTTTACTTTGTTAATCGTCTCGGAGATTAAATTGAGGATAGCCTGGTTCAACCCCGTGTCAATGACGGTGGTGACTGTGGCGTCGCCAGGGGTGACGATGGCCGGCTCCACGCGGGCAGTGACTTCAACGGCCTGGGCAATGGACAATCTCCCCTGGCCGGCCGCTTGCGGAATGACGTCGCCATCCGCATCAACAATGCGCACCGTCACCGTGTAGGTCCCTGTGACCAGACCGCTTGTATCAATGCTGCCCACGTTGTAGCCCAGGGGAACCAGGGCGCTGTCGAAGGTGATCGGCGTGGGCGTCGTTGCGTAAACTTCAACCCCGGCAGCATCAAACACCTGTACGATGGCGTCGCCATTAAGCGGCGCATTGGCGACATTGGCTATCGTCGCCTGCACGGCGGCGCTGACGCTGCTGTTATATTCCACATAGGTTGGCAGAACGTCCACGCTGCTAATACGCAGCAGCGCGTCCACAACGCCTAATCCCGCGACGACATCGTGGTGGATGAGATCAGCCTCGGCCGCGCCAACGCCGGCCCGGAGTACGTAAGCGCCCAGCACAGTAGGCGTGATGATGGTGGGAATGGCGACCGTTTCACCGGGCTGGAGCAGGGTGGATTGGCTGCTCCAATTGACAGCGGCCGCGGCAGGAGGGGTGAGGGTGAGAACGGCCGTTGTCGGTTCGCTGCCTTCATTCGTCACCACCAAATCGTAGTGCGCAGCGCGATTATCCAAGGTTGTTTGCAGGCCAGGCGTGAACGCTGCTTGCAAATCGTGGTGGGCAATGGCTCGCAGTTCGGTTTGTAACTGGCCGATCACACTCCGCAAAGAATCGTTATCTGCCAGCAAATCGGGGGCAGCCGTGTGCGTGGGAATGATCGCCGCCAGTTGGTCGAGTGATTCATCGGCCGTTACCAATGGCGAGAGGGGAGCGACCGCTTGCGCCAGAGCATCAGCGCCGGAGGCCACCCGGTCACGCAAGACCAGGTCACAAGCCCCTTGCTGACAAGACTGCTCCAGATCATCAATGGAGAGCGCCAGGAAATTCAGCCCGGCGAGGACGTCAGCAGCGTCTGGGAACAATTCGCCGATTTCCTGCGCGGCGCGGTAAATCGGCAGGGCGTTGGCGCTGACGATTTGCACCTGGGCAAAAGTGGTCTGGACATAAGCTGTACCGGGGGCGGGGCTGTCCAGGCGTATTGGATACGTCCTTCCCAATGGAGCATCGGCCGGGACGTTAAAACCAAATGCCTGGGTAATGGTTTCCCCGGCGTCAACGGGGACCGGGGACTGGAGGCTCGCGTTGGGTGTCCAGGTGGTCAGGGGCAGGGTGACGGCGAGTGGGAAACTGCCGGCAATGTTGCCTACGTTCGACAGGGCGATGTCGAACGTAGCCGTCGTGGCCGGGGAAGCGAAAATGAGGGCGGGAACGGCCGTTACCTGGTTGAAAGCGATGGCCGGGACGGTGAAGGTGTCGCTGTCACTTTGGGATAGACCGGCGCCATCTGTGTCAACGGCCGTGACGGTGAAGGGATAGGGGGTTCCGGCCGGGGGCAGGGCTGTGACGGTGGGAGAGATGTAGAGGCCGACCTGGCCCAGGCCACCGGCGGGCAGCGTGATATTAGTACTGGTCTGCCCACCAGCGCCGCTGAGGAGCAGCCAGCCATCGGGCAGACCGGACACGTCCAGGGCGAAGGTGTGGGAGACGGTGGAGGTGTTGGTGATGTTGATGGTGAAGGCGGCGTCGGGAAGCTGCACCTGACCATTGTTGTTATCGCCGGGCAGCGCATTGGGGTTGCCTGGTCCCCAGGGCACGGTGATAAGTGACTCTTCTACTACATCTAGATTTATTCCGTGATAGGGAATGATGGTTACTATAAACTCGCCTGTGACGATTAATTCGGGTTGTGAGTATGACTGTGCAACCACTTGGAATGTGTAATCACCAGGGTGCGCGACATTAACGCCTGGTCTGACGACTGTCTCGCCTGTATCGTTCACCTGAACAAACCACCCCTCAGGACCAGAAACAGATAGATAATAATTGTCATTTGCATTTGAAAAGACATCTAACTGGAATTGCGCACTCTGAAACGGGGTTACTGTAGTGGATACAGGTGCGATATTAAGTTCAACTACACGGCTGGCAGTACCTGACAATAGGATGTGATCTGTTGTCTCAGTTTGTTCGGTTAATGTCATCGATCCGGTAAACCCTGATGTGGCTATCCTATGTTCGGTACTAAATGCCTGAGAACCAAACATTGCAGTACCAATACCGGAGGAAAAATGCAAATTGGCATCGCTCAAGTCGGTTTCCCACTGATCTGAGAAAGTCGGAGTAAACCCTTGTCCATAACCCCATAACAAAATAGGACTATGGAACTCAAGAATATACTCGCCAGAATTATAAATTTGACCGTTAAGGGTTAGTGTATCAACATAAATGAAAGAGGGGACAAAGGTCGTTGCTGTTGCCGTGATCACATACCCAGACCAATCAGCCGAAAGGCCAAGGCCATTAACAGCAGGAGCATAGCTGGCAAAGCTTCCCCAACCTGTTACATCATACATTAAGCCACTGCCAGATAATGATATAGGTTCAGGGTGGTCTACCCATGCGTTTACCTGTCCGTTGCCAATAAGTGAACCATCTGGTGATCTCACAATGGCTGAATTTGTAGAAAGGGCGGTATAGAGAACGGCCGTTTCAGCATCATTTTGCCAGCTGCCTGAAACATAACCGGCCATAGCGGCATGTTGTATTTCTAGATCAGCACTGAATGTTTCGCCTGTAAATGCCGCTATACCCTGATATATCGTTGCGTCACTGTTATGTCCCGTTAAATCTTCCTGTGCCTGCAACCAAATTGGAGGGAGGGGTATTGTGACTGTGTTGGTGATTGTGGGAATTACCACAGTTTGTAAGCCAAATGGGCCAGGTAAGACAAGCTCTTTTGCTCTTGCTACTTTGGCAAAATGCCTGAGTAAATGGTTCTTTTCAGCTACAGAAGATCCTATTATTGAAGTTTGTCCCGTAATAATCGTTGTGACAATTGGCGTTATGCCAGACGCGCTATAAACACCTGTAGAAGTAACCGAATAACTATCATTAGTGATAGTTTCTGTGGCCGTTACTGCGAATTGGGTAGTAACACTGGCTCCGTATGGGGCAAGGCTTGATACATTCCAACTCACTATCCCATCATTTAACGACCCACCACTGACATAATTCGCCGCGCTGGGTAGCATATCACTTATGGTTAAGTTGGTAACGGTTATAGCTGTATTGTTTGTTACTGTAAGCGTGTATGTGATTAATTCACCCGCAGAAGCTGTTGTTGGTGCTTGTTTAACGATTGTCAGAGGTGGAAGCAGTTGCGTAACAACAGTCTCATTACCAGTTGCACGATAACCTCCGTTAGCAATAACGCCGTAATCTGTATTTGTAATAGTTTCAGTTGTTGTTACGACAAATTGCACCTCAACGCTTGCATTACTATCCAAACTTGGCACTTGCCAACTGACCACATTTCCTACAAGAGATCCCCCGCTGAGATACGATGCCTGCATGGGTATTGTATCCGTCACGACCAGGTTTGTGGCTGTGGCTCCACCGCTATTGATGATGCTTAATGTATAAGTAACAGTACCACCACCATGCCAGATATAAGCGGGACCAGTTTTACTAATGTGCAGAACCGGCACTGTTGGGGTTGCTGTAGGAGTTGAAGTAGCTGTTGATGTTGCCGTCGAGGTGGCTGTTGACGTTGCCGTCGAGGTAGCTGTTGATGTCGCCGTCGAGGTAGCTGTTGATGTTGCCGTCGAGGTGGCTGTTGACGTTGCCGTCGAGGTGGCTGTTGACGTTGCCGTCGAGGTGGCTGTTGATGTCGCCGTCGAGGTGGCTGTTGACGTTGCCGTCGAGGTAGCTGTTGATGTTGGCGTCCCAGTTGGAGTTGTCGGAGGTGTTGGCGTCCCAGTTGGAGGCGTTGGTGTCGGTGTGCTTGTAGGTGGTGTTGGTGTATTAGAAGGAGAAGGTGATGGGGATGGTGATGGGGACGGTGATGGGGACGGGGATGGAGTGGCATGATACCATTCCCAGCCAATATGAGCCAAAATGAAAACCGAGGCAAAGGCCAAACCGTACAAGAAAGGCTGCCCTGCTGGGGTTGGCTTTAAATATTCGGCATAAATTCTTAAGGATTGAGCAAGAGCAATCAAATAAGCAGCAATGAGTTGAAACACAATTTCAGGAACACCCCATCCTAACTGATCATTCAAATAAGATAAAGCGCCTGTTATGCCCCAAGAAATAACGGCGGTTATGAGAGGTTCTAATAAGTCAGGTTTGCCTCCCATACCGCTAAATAGGCTGCCCATATCATGCACAACGATTTCTAGGACAGTGACAATGTAGTTACCTCCTATTCCTCCTCCCAAATCGCCAAATCCCAAATTATCGAGCTCCGAACCAAATGTATTACCAAGAATTTCGGACATATAACCAATCGTGAGATGAATGGCTCCTGCCCAAAAGGCAAACGCTGGAGCGCCCTTAAAAGCAATATTGACAATATTTAGGACAAAATCAGCGAATGCATTGTGGAGACCGTTCTCCATCACCCCAATTGTGGATCCATCAGCTGCACTCTCAAGCCAACCTATAGTCGTTTGCCCATTGATAACAATCATTTGGGATGGTACAAGCACAAGCTTGCCGCTACGAACAGCGGTTGTTATTCTGGCTTTGGCTTCGTCAGATATAGTTAGAGTAGCCAATTTATCCAGGTTTTGATCCGTAAGCGTCTCAAAAGGTATATCGTCGTTTATAGCTTGAGTAAAAACCGTATTGACAGTAAGGGGTGTTTGTCCAGTAACTGCTTCAATAACTCTGGCTTCCGTGCTGGTAGCAACCAAACCATAAAGGACACGATAAGCCTGTTCAGCTTGTACAGATTGCCCAGGATATGCCACGACACGCATATCTGTTTTCAACAGGTCGATGCTGGTTGATATGGTGTCCGAGAGAACTTCGTGCGAAACAATTGTAATGCGCGGGCTATTTGCGTAGGACTTTACTAAATACGCTTGACTCAAAGAACGATTAGCCAAATCTACCTGCAAAAAATATTGATTAGCAACAAAATGGTTGGTTTCGGGAAACAAACGCCGAGCAATTTGCTGTGCATCGGCAATAAGGGAATCTCGTGCTGCGGCATCGTTTATGAGTGGCAATTGATCAAACTGCGGAGTAAGTTGATCAAGAAGGGCTGTTAAAGCAATCATTTGCTCCAGGCGACCTGCATGTAATGGAACATAACTAGGAGCAAAAACAGATGTAAACCATTCGTTTTCTGTTACAAAAGGGTCTGTATCGCTTAAGGCGAGTCCAACCGTACCACCAGTTTGCCTTGTCTCAAAGCCAAGACGATCTTTCAATTCGCGTGAATAATTCTGAATATGCCCATCAGGGCTTCGCATTTCAAAAAGAAGCCATTCACCAGTAACAATAGTCGTCCCAAAAGGAAAATTGGATATGAATTCCTGAAAAGGTTCCCCTTCTATTAAATTTTCACTGTCACCAACCTGGAAATAGGGCACAAAAGTATAATCAATATAATAAAATACCGCCCCCCCCTGAGAAGTGGCATTTATAAGATGACCTAAGGTAACTGGCTCTCCTACCAACTCAACAGCATTAAATGTATGCCTAAGGGGATACAAGTAGGATAACCCAATGGCGCCGTTACTAAAAGATAAAGGATGATGGTGTTCTGTTTTTAAGGTAATAGTGATTTTGTGACGAAGGCTATCAGGAATTTCTGCGATTTGTTCAGGCAATGGTGTTGTTACAAAACTGTCACCAATTTGTGCTCCTGGAAATGATGGGTCTAAATATGTCCATCCTTGATCAGGTAAGTAAGCTTGTACCCACCAGTGATCTCTCACCTCATCAATCAGGGTAGGATCATTCACAGGGTTAGACACCTCTGTTTCAAACGGAACGTGGCCGACTATTTGTCTTGGTTGAGGGAACATTGTCTGCAATAAGACTTGAGCCGATATATCATCTAGCATCCCATGACGATACGCAGCTGGAATGCCGTTGCGACGTAACAAAGCTATCAGCAGGCTTGATTTGTCAAGAGAATTACCGGCGGCACTCCACAACGTGCCTCGTGCGCCACGTAAGCTGCCTTGGTAACTTTCAAAACCCAAAGCGCTCACATAGGCAAAAATGGTAGAAGGATCGCTGCCCAACTCAGCAGACTTCATAGCAACAAATTCATCATAATAATCCGCATCTGGTGTGCGAATTAGCCAACCAGCAAGCGTATCAGGAACTAAAGTTAGCGGGGCCGTCGTTATTGAGACCGGTTGATCTTGAAGTGTACCCCAGGCAAAAGCGCCTGTATCCAATGTAACAGGGGTTGTTACTATGGTTGGAATTGAAAGCTCCATCGTCAAGGCAACACTACGCAATGGAGGAACACTGCCTAAGTTCCAAGCCAAAGTGTTACCATTGCGGTCAGGAAGTTTTGAGGTAGAAAGTAAACTTGCATTTGCCGGAATCAAGTTGTCGGTTAATAGGACATTGTGAATTGTGTTCGGATCATTCATCCCCGAAAGGGCAGCCAATGTTTCTGTAATCGTTGCATCCTCAGGCAAATTGGGCACTATCCCGATAGGGCTATTATTTGTGACCGTGAAGGTGACGATGAGGGTATTGGAAATGGCCGCCGAGGCCGCATAAGCGGACTGCACCCGGGAGACAGAGATAGGATTGCGCAAAGCAGCCGGTTCCTGAGCAGGGGCATTGGGGAATGATTGCAGCGCGCCAACGTCCATGAGCATGCCGTTCGGTTCCCCATTGGCGGTGAACGCATTCAGGCCGGTGAACTGCTCGGCCAGTTCAGGAGGGAGGGCATCCTGTATGCTGGTCATCAAGTCGTTTGCCGCGCCGGCGCCCATAAATGACGCTGCCCCCGGTTCAATGACAGCGGGGGCAGCAGGGAGTGCAGCCAACTGGGCAGAATCCAGGCCGGCCATTTCGGCCCAGACCGGCGCCGGCAGCATAGACGTTAGAAGCGATATGCTCGTCAGTACAGCTAATATTTTGTACAACCGACTTTTGATGATCATGATGTCCTCCCGTAATGAAGAATTGTGCGCCTACTGTTTGTGTGATCAGGAAACAAACAACACCCTTACCATTTGGTAGGGTTTGGTTGATCAGGCAGCAAAACAGAACACCTCTGAAGGTGAGGGTTCATTCAGCAATGATAAATTTGTCGGACTTCGTGGAGATCACTGGGAGAGGAGGGTGGCGTCATTTGCATTAGACATGGACTTTGACGTAGGGTACGGTAACAACGTCAACCCCTAACCCTTCTGGATTAATCTAATGGAAAAGTTCCCAGGTGATCTTTGGGCGGATACTACCAAAGTACGGGTATAAGAGCAATCCCCCTTGCTGCTGTAAATCGAGAAATATGACAAATGTAATCACAAAAACGTGATCAATGTCATGTGTAACTGCGGAGAACAACCTGGTAACCGTTCAGACTAACAGGTTTTAGAGGAAGTGTGGCTTGTCAGATACGCTCCCAAGCCGGTCCCGCGAGTTCCTCCCTGTCTGGACAGCGATTTGACAAGTGGTAGCCTGACCCCAACCTGCCACCACACCCAATTGCGCCACCCTTCACAAATTGCGCGCCCCAGCCGCCCCCGTTCATGGTATACTGCTTCCTGAACCATTTTCCAGAGCGACGTGACCGCCAGCCGCCCCTCGCCTGTGACAACCGGAGGAAAAAACCGTGAACCGTCTCGCAAAAACTCAATTGCACACGGTGTACCTGGACGCCTACACCATAGACACGACGGAAGTGACCAACGCTCAATACACGCAATGCGTGACCGCCGGGGACTGCGACCCGCCGTCCAATTTCTGGTCCTATACGCGCCCCTCCTACTACGACAACCCCACCTACGCCGATTACCCGGTGCTGTATGTTTCCTGGTATGATGCCAGCGACTTCTGCGCCTGGGCGGGCAAGCGGCTGCCGACGGAGGCGGAGTGGGAGAAGGCAACGCGGGGCCAACCAGTATGGGGCGCTGGATATGGCCGGCAATGTTTGGGAATGGGTGAATGACTGGCATATATAGAAGCTATTACAGCAGTTCACCCTACAGCAACCCGCCGGGGCCGGAGACAGGCACGTGGAAGGTGGTGCGCGGGGGCGGCTGGTACGATGTTTGGGGCGGCCTGCGCGACACGACCCGGAACGACTACAACCCATCGGTCAAGAACAACAGTGTCGGCTTCCGGTGCGTCTCTGCCCCAGGAGAATGAATTTTTGGGCTTCTGGTTTCTGGCTTTTCTGATCTTCTTCTGCGGGAGGGCGGCAATGTTGGGCATTGCTGGGGCTTAATTTTGAGTAGTGCCAGGCACGGGGCGGGCCGTTTGCCCCGTGCCTGGCACTACAGCATGCTTACGCGGGGGAATGACGAGGCGTGGCCGAAATGAAGACTATCCTCTATATTTGTCACCTTTCGTTTTCCGGGCATTGAGATGGGCAGCCGCGTTTAAGGCTCAGACTTGATCGGTTTCTACTGGCTCGTGCGCGCCCACCCCTGGTGGCAGGCGGGGGGCTGCTGGTGTGGGTTGTGCCACAGCTACAAAGTAACCCAAGCGCAAGAGTGCAGTGAGCCGCTGGCCGACGGCCGTACCCGCGTAACCCACCTGGAGACGGTAAGCGTGGTGACGGACACCACCTGCGCTGCGAGTCAAATAGGTTGGAAGCCTTTGCCCTGTGTTATAATTTCTATAGGTGTTAAGTAGAGGCGAGGCTGTTGGAGATGGCATTGATTTTTCACCAGCATATTGCGCCAACTGCCTCGCCCTTACCCCTTATAAAGGAGTTATGAAATCTTTACCGCTTCTCTTTGAAAACAACCGGAAATGGGCATCGCAAATATCTCAAACTTCGCCATCTTTTTTCTCTAAGCTTTCTCGCCAACAGAACCCTGAGTTTCTCTGGATCGGTTGTTCAGACAGCCGAGTTCCAGCTAACGAAATCATCGGCCTGCTGCCGGGCGAACTCTTTGTACACCGTAACGTTGCCAACTTAGTCATTCACACAGATATGAACTGTCTTTCGGTGCTGCAATACGCTGTCGAGATATTAAAAATCAAACATATTATTGTGTGTGGTCATTACGGGTGCGGAGGCATAAAAGCCGCGCTGGAAAATCAACCTCACGGATTGATCGATAACTGGCTGCGCCACATTCGCGATATTCATCAGAGACGGTCTAATGAACTGTTGCACCTTTCTACAGCCGAAGAAAAGATAAACCGACTCTGTGAACTGAATGTAATCGAGCAGGTAAAGAACGTAGGGAACACGACGATTGTCCAAGAAGCGTGGCGGAGATGCCAGACAGTAACGATACATGGCTGGATTTACGCAATCTCGGATGGACTATTGAAAGACCTGGACGCCTGTGTTTCTTCCGTTGCCGACCTGGCGAAAATTGAAAGCCTGTGAGCAAACGAAGTAGCGATATTCATCTGGGCACGCAGCGCGCCCGCCTGTTTACCACAGCGCCACATGGTCTTCCGCCCAGCCCACCAGGTCATGGATAGGCACAACCTCACCTTCGCTGGTGGTGATGCGCCCACTGTAGCGGCCGAACATCTGATGCACCTCCGAGCGCACCAGCCAGGCATTGCTGGCGGCCACTCGTTCCAAAAACGGGGTGAAGGTCAGCTCTAACCGCCCATCCGGGTCGCTGACATGCCAGGGCTGCATGAAGTTCGCTTTGTCGTACTGCCAGGTCAGATCGGCCGAGAGCTTGTGCAAACGGCCGTCCACACACACCCCATTCTCCGTGCTGCCCGTGCCATCCGTCCACTGCCCGCCCAGGTTGAGGCCAACGAGACGGCCGTTTTGCCATCCCGACGCGCTACCCCAATTCCAACGGCAATGGCGCGGCCAGATGCCGCGACCGAAGTCCAGACAGGCGAAGCTCTGCGGACCGCTGAAGGTGGTCTCTGTCGCGCCGAGGGTGACGACGCCGGTGGCGGGCAGGCAGTTCTGTTTGCTGGTGAACTGGAAAGTGTGTTCATCCCAGGGCACGACGACGTTGAGCGTCTCGTGCTGCGGCGGGATGGTGATGGCGAATTGGGCAGATAACGGCCGTCCCTCGAAATCCGCTATCGCCACTGCCAGCCTGACGCCAGCCCCGGTTTGGCGCATGGTGACGGACAGGTCGCGGCTGTTGTAGATGGCAGCGGCGGCCACCACGTCGGCCAACCGGCAGCCGCGGCCAAAGGGCAGCAGCCGCGTCGCCTCGATAAATTGGCCGCTGGCGAAGTCGGCGTAGTAGACAAAGACCAGCCCGGCATAGTCCAGGTGGCTGATGGTGGCGGAGAAGAGGTGGCTTTCCGTGGTGATGGCCCAATAGTTCCACCGTTTTTTGCGCGGCCAACGGCCGTGCAGGTTACAGCGGTGCAGCGGATAGCGTGACCAGCCGACGGCGGTGGGGTTGAGACGGCCGTCGGGCAGGCACAGGTCAACGGGGGTAGTCAGTTCACGTTCTGCGGTCATCGGTTGCCTCGCGTTTCCCACTTTTCTTTCGCCAGTGGGTGGTCTGGATGTTCGGCCAGGATGAGGCGGTAGATGGTTTGCGCCGCATCTGTGTTGCCAGCTTCTTCCAGGGCCACGGCCGCGGCCGCCGCCTCATCCGGTTTCATCCCCTCCGGCGTCATCTTGCCGGTGAGCAGGTAACAAAAGGCCTTGTAGCCGACCTTCGCGCCGTGTTGTTTGGTCGCTTCGCGGACGTGGTCGGCAGTGACGGCGTTGTTGACGGCCGTTTCCGCTTGCTTGAGTTGTTCGTAAGACGCGACGGGTGTGTAGCTTTTTTCGCGGGCCATGGTGAGTCTCCTGTTTTGGGATGGCTTTTATCAGTTTTGTCCTGCATGAATTGTAGCACAGGGGAATGACAACACGTGGCCGAAATGAAGACTATCCCCGATATTTACTTATGACCTACTCCCTGTTAAGCTGGTAGTATCCGTAGGCCGAAGTCCGTAGGCCGAAGTCCGTAGGCCGAAGTCCGTATTCCGTTATCCGATGGCATTTACCAGAGGTAGCACCCTACGGATTACCGATAACGGATTACCGATAACGGATTACCGATAACGGATAGTAGGGTGTTGTTTGCAAGGTTACGTCATTCTGTCTCATTTAATCAATATAATCTCTAATAAGAAAACCTGATGGATTAACCCGATGCACAAACCACCATTTTGGCACACATTACAAACCTTTTGGCGCTTTTTGCTGCCCCAAACGACAGATGCTCTGGAATACGGCCGTGCCGGGCTGCTGCTGGCGACCTGCCTCAGTTTGCTTGCTGCTATAGACTTTTCCGGTTAAGGGAAAACCTATTCTGTTTGTTGAAAAGTCAACCTGATACAAGCGTGTAGG